>NZ_JALIDZ010000004.1:0-300000 GCF_025397915.1 Microbaculum marinisediminis | reverse complement strand
ACGATATCGGCGCCCGTCATCCTGCCCTGCCGCGGCCGCTGATCCATCGCCTCGTCCGCAACTACGGCACCGAGGCCCGGCGCATTCTCGCCGACGCCAAGTCGCTCGACGCGCTCGGCACCTGTTTCGGCGCCGATCTGTACGAGGCCGAGGTCCGGTTCCTGATCGACCGGGAATGGGCGCGCACCGCCGACGACGTTCTGTGGCGGCGCTCCAAGCTCGGCCTGCGCCTGAGCGCCGACGAGGCGGCCCGCCTGCAATCCTGGATGGCGCGGGTGCAATCGGAAGCCGGACAGCCTATGACAGGGGCCAAGCCGTGACGGGTGCCGGGCCGTAATTGAGGCCGGCCCGGACGCGGCACGGCCATTGGGGGAGGCAAGGCATGAGCGCAAACGTTCTGGCGATCGATCAGGGCACCACGTCGTCGCGCGCCATCGTGTTCGACGGCGACTATCGCAACATCGCCGTCGCGCAGGAGGAATTCGCCCAGCACTTCCCCGCTTCCGGCTGGGTCGAGCACGAGCCCGAGGACATCTGGGACACGACCTTGCGCACCGCGAAGGCCGTTGTCGCCGAGGTCGGGGGGCCCGGCGCCATCGCTGCGCTCGGCATCACCAACCAGCGCGAGACCACCGTGATCTGGGACCGGCGCACCGGCAAGGCGATCCACCGCGCCATCGTCTGGCAGGACCGGCGCACCGCCGACCGGTGCGCGCGGCTGAAGGCCGACGGCCTCGAGCCGACGGTCGCGGCCAGGACCGGCCTACTGCTCGATCCCTATTTCTCCGGCACCAAGATCGGCTGGATCCTCGATCACGTCGACGGCGCGCGCGCCGCCGCCGAGGCCGGCCATCTCGCCTTCGGCACCATCGACAGCTTCCTGCTGTGGCGGCTGACCGGCGGCACGGTGCACGCGACCGACGCCACCAACGCGTCGCGCACGCTGCTGTTCGACATCCACAAGGGCGACTGGGACGATGAGCTGCTGGCCGCCCTCGACGTTCCGCGCGTGCTCCTGCCGGAGGTTCGCGATTCCTCCGCCGATTTCGGCGAGACCGTGCCGAACCTGTTCGGCGGGGCGATCGCGATTCGCGGCATCGCCGGCGACCAGCAGGCGGCGACCGTCGGCCAGGCCTGCTTCACCCCGGGCATGGTCAAGTCCACCTACGGCACCGGCTGCTTCGCCGTGCTCAACACCGGACCGGAGGCGGTCGCCTCGCAGAACCGGCTGCTGACCACCATCGCCTACCGGCTCGACGGCCGGACCACCTACGCGCTGGAAGGCTCGATCTTCATCGCCGGCGCCGCCGTCCAGTGGCTGCGCGACGGGCTCGGCGTCATCGCCCATGCCGACCAGTCCGGCGAATTCGCCGCCGAGGCCGATCCCAGCCACGACGTCGTGCTGGTGCCGGCCTTCACAGGGCTCGGCGCACCGCACTGGGACGCGGATGCGCGCGGTGCCCTCTACGGGATCACCAGGGCGACCGGGCCGCGCGAGCTTGCCCATGCCGCGCTCGAATCGGTCTGCTTCCAGACCCTCGACCTGATCGAGGCGATGCATCGCGATCTGCCCGGCCACGACGCCGACACCGTGCTGCGCGTCGACGGCGGCATGGTCGCGAGCGACTGGACCATGCAGCGCCTCGCCGACATCCTCGACGCGCCGGTCGATCGGCCCGTGGTGCTCGAGACGACGGCGCTGGGCGCGGCCTGGCTCGCCGGCCGGGGCGCCGGCGTGTGGCCGGACATGGAGGGGTTTTCCGCGTCCTGGCGCCGCGACCGGCGCTTCGAGCCGGCGATGGACCCGGATGTGCGCGCGGCGCGGATCGCCCGATGGAACGACGCGGTGCGCCGCACCCTCAGCCGTTGACGGCACCGCCGCCCCGGTAGCGCCCTGGTCGCATCGCCCCGCGCCTAAGGGCCGGATTCGGGCTCCGCCGGCTAGTTGGATACGGCTCAAGCGGTGGCGCGGTGGCGCCGGCGGATTCCGGTGGTTTTGAAATCGAGCGCGCCGACGGGCCGCGGCTTCGCGAACAGATAGCCCTGCATCTGCGTGCATCCCGCCACGCGCAGCAGCTGGAGCTGCTCCTCGGTCTCGATGCCTTCTGCGGTGGTGTCGATGCCCATGGTCCTGGCGAGCCCCGCGACGGCGCAGACGATCGCGCCGCTGTCGCCTGCTCCGGAGACCTCGGCGACGAACGATCGGTCGATCTTGATCTTGGAGAAGCGGAATTCCTTGAGGTAGCCCAGCGAGCTGTAGCCGGTGCCGAAATCGTCCAGGACGACGGCGACGCCGAGATCGCGGAGTCTGTGCAGCAGGCTGAAATCCCAATCGTATTTCTGCAGCAGGACGGATTCGGTGATCTCCAGCTCGAGCCGTCCGGGTTCCAGACCGGTCTCGCGCAGCGCCGAGGCGACGACATCGACGATGTCGCCGGTGCGGAACTGGACCGGCGAGATGTTCACCGCCACCTTGATGTGCGCGGGCCACGACATCGCGTCGCTGCAGGCCTTTCGCAGGATCCACCGGCCGATCGGGACGATCAGCCCCGTGTCCTCGGCGATGGGGATGAAGCGGTCCGGAGACAGCAGGCCTGCGCCGGGGTGGTTCCAGCGCACCAGCGCCTCGAAGCTCACCGGCTCGCGCGTCGATGCGGCGACGATCGGCTGGTAGTGCAGTTCGAGTTCGCCCCTCGACAGCGCCGCCATGAGATCCGCCTCGAACGCCCGGCGCGAACGCACCTCCTCGTCCATCTCGGACTCGAAGAAGCGGAATCCGCGCCGGCCTTCCGATTTCACCTTGTAGAGCGCCAGGTCGGCGCTGCGCAGCAGCACGTCGGCGTCGACGCCATGCTCGGGCGCGAGCGCGATGCCGATGCTTGCCCCGACACGGACCTGATGGCCGGACAGGTGGAAGGGCTGGCCGACCTGACGCAGGATCCGCTTGGCCAGGCTGGCGGCGTCGTCGCGAAGGCCGCTGCCCAGGCGCTCCAGGATGGCGAATTCGTCGCCGCCGAGCCGGGCGACCGTGTCGCCGCTGCGGATCGTGGCCGTCAGGCGCTGGGCGACCATTTCGATCAGCGTATCGCCACAAGGATGTCCGAACCGGTCGTTGACCGCCTTGAAATCATCGAGATCCAGGACATGCACCGCGAACCGGGTGCCGTCCTTCGCGTTCTGCGCCATCGCCTCGGCGACGGTATCCAGGAAGAAGCGCCGGTTGTAGACCTGGGTCAGCGGGTCCTTGGTCGACTCCCGCTCCAGCCGGCGGCGCATCTCCACGTTCGAGAGCGCCAGCGACAAGGCTTCGGCGACCGCCACCGCCAGCTCCCGGTCGTTTCTGGCCTCGTCGTTCCTGGCCCCGTCGTTCCTGGCCCCGACGCTCCGGGGGCCGTCGTCCCGATCGCCCGGACTCGGCTCGACCACCAGCGCCCCGAACGTGTCACCGTCGCAGACCAGCGGGACACAGACGAGGTTCTTCGGGTTGCAGCCGCGGCAGCGTTCGTGGAATCCGGACGGCGCGGTGGCCTCGTTCGCGGGACAGGCGGCGTGCGACGAGTCCGCCAGCGCCGCGCGCATGTCGACGTCGAGCGTGTCCCTGCCCCACCAGCGGACGCCTCTCAGCTCTCCGCTTCCCGGATCGCCGTGGATCGAGATGGCGCCGTAGCGCCCCCTGAAGATCCGCTTCGAAAACGCGTGCACGACATCCAGGGCGTCCTCGCCCCGAACGCACGACATCAGCATCTCTAGCATCTGGTTGAGCAGCACCCGCTCGCGATCACGGCGCGCCATCGTCGCGACCGTCGTCTTGAGCTCGGCGACCAGGTCGGCCGATCGCCGCTCGGCCTCCTTCAGGGCGTTTTCAGCAAGCCGCTGCTCGGTGATGTCCAGCACGGTGCCCGCGGATCTGAGCGGCGTCCCGTCGTCTGAAAAGTCCGTCACGCCGCGCTCGTGGACGTACTTGATGCGACCATCGGGCATTCGCAGCCGATGGATGACCTCGTAGGGCATGCGATCCGTCAGCGATCGGTTGTAGGCCGCGTCAACCAGCGCGCGATCGTCTTCATGGACGACGTCGAGGAACGCTTCGTACGACGGGGTGAACACCGAGGCGTCGAGCTCGAAGAGCCGGAAGATTTCCTCGGACCAGTGCAGCGCACCGGTACGCAGGTCGAGTTCCCAGTTCCCCAGGCCGGCGATCCTCTGCGCCTCCTTCAGCCGCGCCTCGCTGGCGGCCATCGCCGCCTGCGCGGCGAGGCGCTCGCTGACGTCCTGGCCGACGGCGAGCAGCGAGACCGGCCGGCCGGTCTCGTCGCGGATGGCCTGGTCGTGCCACTCGACCTCGATCTCGCGGCCGTCGCGCGTCAGGATGGCGTTGGTGTTGCCGCGGGAAGGTCTGCCGGACAGGGCCTGTCGGAACACCCGCTCGACGCGCTCCCGCTCGCGCTCCGGCAGGAAGGTCGTGAACCAGTCCTTGCCGTGTATCTCGGCGATCGAATAGCCCGTCAACTGCTCGAAATGGGGATTTGCGTGGGTGATTTTGCCGTCCTTGTCGAGGACAAGCACGATGACGGGCGCCATTTCGACCAGGTTTTCCGCGAAGTCCTTTTCCTGTTCGAGCTGCTTGAGAATTGTCTCCCGGTCCGACACGTCCGCCGCCGATCCGATGATCGCGGTCACCTGTCCGCTTTCGTCCAGAAGCGGCACCAGGGTGCCGTCGATCGCGACGATCTGGTCCGCGTCGGCCCTGATCGTTAGGTCCAGGCGGACCGTGTCGCCTTTGGCGGCCCGCCTGAACGCCGCGCGTAGCACGTCTTGCTGGTCCGGCGAGTGCGACAGCCAGAAGCTGTCCCAGATCCGCTTGCCGATGGCATCCTCCCGGCGCAGGCCGGCGAGGTCGAGCGGTCGCCTGTTCACCTCGAGAAACGTCCCGTCGACGGCGAAGATGCCTATGAACGAGAATAGGCTGTCGAGAACCGCGCCGAGCCGATAGCCATCGGCTTCCGATATCGATGTCTGTTCCATTTGCGCCCGCCCGCCACCGAAAGGCTCATTCTTCTTCGGCGTAACGGCGCACACCATGATGGCGGAACGTATACATTTAGTGCTGCGAAAAGAGCGGCTTCTCTTCTAGAGTTAACAAAATGCTTACGAATAGCCCCGGGACCGCCGCCGGAGAGCGGCCGCCGACGGATGGCCACCGGGCCGCTAGGCCGCCCGCGCTTGCACGCAGGCGTCGCGGATTGTCGCCACGTGCCGGTGGTCGGTGCCGCAGCAGCCGCCGAACACGGTGAGATTGGGCATGATCCGGGCGAGCGCGCGCAGGCGCCGGCCGAGATCATCCGGATCGCCCTCGTCGAGGGTCTCCGATTCGTCGAGCTCGGCATGGCTTTTGGTTGAGGCGTTGGCGCGCACGCCGCGCACTCGCTCGCGCCACGCCCCGCCGGCCGTCACCGCGTCCTCGAAATGGCTCGGATGCGCGCAGTTGATCATGTAGTAGGCCGGCCCGTCGCCGGTGGCCGCGTCGACGGCGGCCACCGCCGCGCCGAGGGCCTCGCCCGACGGCAGCCGCCCGTCGGTCTCGGTCGTGAACGAGATCGCGCAGGGCATCCGGGCGTCGCGCGCGGCAAGCGCCAGTCCGGTGGCTTCCGGAACGTTCGTCATGGTGATCGCGGTGACCATGTCGGCCCCGGCCTCGGCGAACGCCGCGATCTGGGCGCCGTGATAGGCGCGCGCCTCCCCGGCATCCATCGGCGCGCCGGGATCGTAGCCGTCGCCGCGCGGACCGATGCAGCCGCTGACGACGAATTTCGACGCCGGCGTCTCGTGGCGATCGCGCAGCTCCGCCATCAGGGCGATCGCGTCCCGGTTCACCCGCGCCATCGCCTCGGCGTCGTAGCCGAGCTTCTCGCCCCAGTCGGCGCTGGCCCGCCAGGTCGGGCTTTCGAGAATGAACCCGTGGCCGCCGTCCACGGCGAGCTGCGCGTATCGGCCGAAATAGTCGCGCAGGGCCTGCCGGCCCGCGGCGCCGTCGAGCAGCGTGAACGCGGCGAAATAGGGCAGTTCCAGCCCGTCGTGGAAGATCAGGCAGGTTTCGATCCCGCCGTCGGTCAGAAACATCTCGCCCGACATCTGCGGCAGGGCATTACGGTACTTGGCCATCGCGTGTCGCTCCGTGATCCAGCAATCGTGATTGTGGAACGAAGACGTAACGGCGGCCGGTTCCGGTCGCATGTCGGCGCTGTTTCCGGACCGTTTCAGCGGCGGAAAACGCGTTTCAGGTGCGTTTCCGACGCACCCGCGATACCGAAATCGAGATTTTTGGAGAAAATTTGGAGCGGGCGATGAGATTCGAACTCACGACCCCAACCTTGGCAAGGTTGTGCTCTACCCCTGAGCTACGCCCGCTCTGGCGTCGCCGTTTCCGGCGTTCGGGCGCCTTATATGCACAACAGCCGGACCGATTGCAATGGCCTTCGCGTTCGAATGCGGGCAATGGTGGGATTGTGATAATCCGTCACGGTCTCTAGAAGCGGTCGAACGACGACTTCTCAGCCCAGGACGCCGCATTTCATGCCGTTTTCCCCCGACGATCTCTTCGCCCGCCTGGACGCGCTCGGGATCGAGACGACCACCGTCGAGCACCCGCCGCTGTTCACCGTCGCCGAATCGCAGGCGCTGCGCGGCAGGATCGCCGGCGGGCATTCCAAGAACCTGTTCCTGAAGGACAAGAAGGACCAGGTCTGGCTGGTCGTCGCGGAGGAGGACGCGGACATCGACCTGAAGCGCCTGCATGCGCGCATCGGATCGGCGCGGCTGTCCTTCGGCAAGCCCGACCTGCTCGAGGCGCTGCTCGGCGTGAAGCCCGGCTCGGTGACGCCGTTCGGCGCGATCAACGATCGCGACGGCCGCGTCATCGTCGTCCTCGACGAAGCGCTGATGGCGCACGACCTCCTCAATTTCCACCCGCTCACCAACGAAGCGACGACAACGATCCGCCGGGACGACCTGGTCGCCTTCCTGAAGGATTGCGGCCACGAGCCCCGCATCGTCGCGGTCTCGGGCGCAGACGCGGCGGACTGACCGATCGTGCCCGCGCGGCGGATTTGCACTTGGCGGCGTCACGCCCCATCTTAGGCGCCAATCGGACCGGACCGGCCTCGGCCGGTGTCGTGGCCTCGGAAACCGAACAACAGGACGGCTCAGACATGGATCTTTCATCGCTCGCACCCGGCGGTGGCAACGGCGGCGGCCCCAATGGCGGCGCGCCCGGCGGCCTCATCAAGGACACCACCACCCAGGACTTCATGAAGGACGTCGTGGAGGAATCGCGGAACCAGCCGGTTCTCGTCGATTTCTGGGCGCCCTGGTGCGGCCCCTGCAAGCAACTCGGCCCGATGATCGAGAAGGTCGTCACCGAGGCCAAGGGCCAGGTGAAGCTCGTCAAGATGAACATCGACGAGCATCCCGCCATCGCCCAGCAGATGGGCGTCCAGTCGATTCCCGCCGTGTTCGCCTTCGTCGACGGCCGCCCGGTCGACGGCTTCATGGGCGCGCTGCCGGAAAGCCAGATCAAGGAGTTCATCGCCCGCATCGCCGGGCCGACGCCGGAGGAAGCCGGGCTCGAGGACGTGCTCGCTTCGGCGCAGGCTGCCTTCGACGAGGGCGACGTCGCCGGCGCCGCCGAGATCTACGCCGCCGTGCTCCAGGAGGACCGCGAGAACCTCGCCGCGATTTCCGGCCTCACCCGGTGCCTGATCGCCTCCGGCGAGCTCGACCGCGCCCGCCAGACGCTGGCGCTGGTGCCGCCCGGCAAGGAGGCCGACCCGCTGGTGGCCGGCGCCAAGGCGGCGCTCGACCTGGCCGAGCAGACAGCCGACATCGGCGATCTCGGCGAGTTGGCCCAGCGGCTCGAGGCCGACGGCAACGACCACCAGGCCCGCTTCGACCTGGCCCTGGCGCTGAATGCGCGCGGCGACCGCGAGGACGCGGTCAACCACCTCATCGAGATCATCCGCCGCAAGCGCGACTGGAACGACGAGGCCGCCCGCAAGCAGCTGCTGCAGTTCTTCGAGGCCTGGGGGCCGATGGACCCGATGACGATCGAGGCGCGGCGTAAGCTGTCCTCGGTGCTGTTCTCGTAGAGCCCGGTCGGGAGGCCGGCGGATGGCGATCAGCAAAGGCTACCATGCCCCCGGCGACCTGCCGCCGGTGATCCCGGTGTTTCCGCTTGCCGGGGCGCTGCTGCTGCCGCGCGGCGAGTTGCCGCTCAACATCTTCGAGCCGCGCTATCTCGCCATGATCGACGACGTTTTGGCCGGCGACCGGCTGATCGGCATGATCCAGCCGTATATCGGGCCCGACGGCGTCGACGAGTCCGATCCTCCGGCGCTGTCGCAGATCGGCTGCGCCGGCCGGCTGACGGCGTTTCAGGAAACCGGCGACGGCCGCTACCTCGTCACCCTAACCGGGATCGTGCGCTTCCGCGTGGTCGAGGAGGCCGACGTCGACACGCCGTATCGCCAGTGCCGCGTTACCGCGGAGCCGTTCGCCGCCGATTTCGCCGCCCATCAGGGCGAGGAGGCCGTCGACCGCGACAAGCTGCTGGCCACCCTGCGTGATTTCCTCGAGGCCAACGAGATGGAGACCGACTGGGAATCGATCAACCGCGCCTCCAACGAGACGCTAGTCAACGCCCTGTCCATGCTCAGCCCCTACGGCCCGCGCGAAAAGCAGGCGCTGCTGGAGGCCGCCGATCTCAACACCCGCGCCGAGGTGCTGATCGCGGTCACCGAGATGGCGCTGGCGCGTGCCGGCGACGAGCCCGGCCCCTCCCTGCAATAGAGACGTTGAAATGACCGCGCGCACCTCGATCGACCCCAAGCTCCTGGAAATCCTCGTCTGCCCGCTGACCAAGACGGTGCTCGAATACGATGCGGAGCGCCAGGAACTGATCAGCCGCGCCGCCAAGCTCGCCTACCCGATCCGCGACGGCATCCCGATCATGCTGGCGGAGGAAGCCCGGCAGCTCGACGAGGACGAGCTCAGGCGGAAGCCATAGAACTCGCGATCGCCAGCTCCGGGTTTAGGGCCCGGGCGGCTATCTGTTCCGCTTCTATTCCGATCTCGGCAAGCGGCCGCTGGTCTGAGCCGATGGCGCACAGCGTATCGTGTGCCGGGGCCGACAGCCCAGTGGATACTGGCCGGCGGATACTGGATCCCCGCCTTCGCCGGGGTGATGCCGCGAACACGAGCGGAAGCAGCGCCACGAGCGACGACCGTCATGGCCGGACTTGTTCCGGGCACCCATGACTGCATTCGTCACCGTTCGGGTTCATGGATTGCCGGAACAAGTCCGGCAATGACAGCCGGAGTGTGACGCTGCGCTGTCCCCGGTCAGTCCCGCGAAGGGAGGAATCGGGGGGCGATGGGGTCCGGCCGTGCCGCAATCAGGCCGATCCCCGCCTGCGCGGGGATGAGCGGCGTGAGACGGGCTTGAAGCCTTACACCGGTTCGCCGCGCATGAGGCGCGGCGCGCTGCCGGAGTCGCCAGCGGCTTCCGTCACGAACAGCTTTTTCAGCGGCGCGATCCGGTCGACGAGGCCGAGGCCAACGTCACGCAGCGCCCTCAGGGGCCCGAGATCGTTCGAGAACAGCCGGTTGATGGCGTCGGTGGCGACCGCAAGCTGCACCGTGTCGAACCGCCGCCAGCGCTGGTAGCGCTCCAGCACCGTCAGCGCGCCGATGTCCTCGCCGCGCCGCGCCGCCTCGGCAACGACCTGCGCCAGCGCCGCGACGTCGCGCAGCCCCATGTTGAGGCCGAGACCCGCCAGCGGATGCAGCCGGTGGGCGGCATCGCCCACGAGCGCGATGCGCGGGGCGACGAAGGCGCGGGCCAGGATCAGGTCGAGCGGATGAACGCGCGGCGCCTCGACGACGGCGATGTCGCCGACCTCCGGCCCCGCGCGCTGTTCCAGTTCCGCGAGGAAGCCGTCGGGATCCAGGCGGGCGAGCCGGGCTGCCTCGTCCGACGCCTCGGTCCAGACGATGCCGCGCCGGTTGCCGGGCAGCGGCAGCATGGCGAACGGCCCCCCGGGCAGGAAGTGCTGGATCGCCTCGCCGTCATGCGGGACTTCCGTCTCGATGATGGTGATGATGGCGGCCTGGCCGTAGGACCAGCCAACGGTGCGGATGCCGGCCGCCTTGCGCACCGCGGACCGGGCCCCGTCGGCGCCGACCAGAAGCCGCGAGGACACCGCTTCGCCGGCGATCCGCACGCCATAGGTGTCGACCGAGACGCCATCAACGGAAAAGTCGTTCTCGACCGCCAGCCCGGCCTCGTCGCTCGCCTCCAGGATCGCCCGCTGCAGGTCGCGGCCATCGACGAAATGGGCAAACGGCTCGCCCTCGCCGACCGTGCCGGCGATCGTCAGGAATACCGGGCGCACCAGTTCGGCGGCGCGGCTGTCGGTGATCGGCATGGCGGTGCAGACCTGCGTCCTGCCGTCGAGCCGCTGCCAGATGCCGAGCTCCTCCAGCATCCGCACCGTGCTCGCGGCCATCGCGTAGGCGCGGGTGTCGTTAGGCGCGATATGCGCCGGGGCGGCGTCGACCAGGCCGATTTCGAGGTCGACCCCGCTTGTCCGTTGCAGCGCCAGCGCCAGCACGCGGCCCGCGTATCCGGCCCCGGCGATGGTGATATCGAATTCGCTCATGGCAGCTCTGCCCCGAATGGACCCGTGTTCAGCGCGCGCTCACTTGACTTGGCGGCGGCACCCCCGGCACCTTCGCGCATCGTCCGGAGGGTGTAAGCGCATGTCGACTGCGGTCAAGAACCTGATTTCGATCCTCGACCTTGAACGGCTCGAGGACAACCTGTTTCGCGGTCGCAGCCCGCAGGACGGCTGGCAGCGCGTCTATGGCGGCCAGGTGATCGGCCAGGCGCTCGTCGCCGCCTCCCGGACGGTGGACGCGAGCCGGCTCGCCCATTCGCTGCACGGCTATTTCATGCTCGGCGGCGATCCCAAGGTGCCGATCATCTACGAGGTCGAGCGCATCCGCGACGGCGGCAGCTTCACCACCCGGCGCGTCGTCGCGATCCAGCACGGCCGCGCCATCTTCTCCATGTCCTGTTCCTTTCACCTCGACGAGCCCGGCCTCGACCATCAGTTCGAGATGCCCGACGTGCCGCAGCCCGAGACCCTGCCCGGCGAAGCCGAACTCGTCTCCAAGTTCCCCGACATGATTCCCGAGCCGATCCTGAAATACTGGCAGCGCGAGCGACCGATCGAGTTCCGGCCGGTCGATCTGTCGCGCTATCTCGGCGCGCCGAAGAAGGAGCCGTATCAGCAGCTCTGGTTCCGCGCCACCGCACCGCTGCCCGATTCGCCGGAGATCCAGCGCTGCGCGCTCGCCTACGCCTCCGACATGACGCTGCTCGACACCTCGCTGGTGGCCCATGGCCGCAGCGTCTTCGAGCCCGACATGATGGTCGCCAGCCTGGACCACGCCATGTGGTTCCACCGCCCCTGCAAGTTCGACGACTGGCTGCTCTACGCCGAGGACAGCCCGTCGAGCCAGGGCGCGCGCGGTTTCAATCGCGGCCTGATCTTCACCCGCGACGGCACCCTCGTCGCCTCCACCGTTCAGGAAGGCCTGATTCGCCAGGTGACGCGGGACACGTGATTCAGAATTCGGCGCTTTCCCGCCCCGCAAACGCTCTGCCTATATTTTATACACACCTTATATCGCGCCTAATTTATAGGCACTTCCCGCCCCGGCTCCCTGGCCGGGCTGCGCCGACGATTCCCAAACGCACGTGAAAACAACCAGTTAGCCGCCATGGCGGCAACTGGCACGGCTCTTGTTTTGTACGGCCGTCGAGACCTGTCCGCGTCGCCCTCCGGCGCCCGCCGGGTGGACCACCCGGACACGGTTCTTCGTCAGCGTTCGCGGCACGCGCCGCCGACGCAGGTCGGAACAGGACAGGGAGCCGACATGAAAATCGTCATGGCTATCATCAAGCCCTTCAAGCTGGATGACGTCCGTGAGGCCCTCACCGCCGTAGGCGTGCAGGGCCTCACCGTCACCGAGGTGAAGGGATACGGACGACAGAAGGGACACACCGAGATCTATCGCGGCGCCGAGTACGCCGTCAGCTTCCTGCCGAAGCTGAAGATCGAGGTGGTCGTGCCTTCGGACCAGGTGGACACGGTCGTCGATGCGATCTCCGGAGCCGCGCGCACCGGCCAGATCGGCGACGGCAAGATCTTCGTTCACGGCATCGACCGCGCCGTGCGCATCCGCACCGGCGAAACCGACGCGGACGCGCTCTAGGGCGCGGCCCCAGGGCGTCGAAAAACCCGCGAAACAGATTGTTCAGGGGATCAGATCCGATGAATCTGCGTAAGCTACTCTACATTCTCGCCGGGGGCGCGACACTGAGCGCCCTCGTGATCGAGCCGAGCCTCGCCCAGACGACGGAAACCGCCGTCGAGGTGACCGAGGTGGCCGCCACCGGCGTATCCGCCGAGACGGCCTACATCTTCAACACCTTCCTGTTCCTGGTCACCGGCTTCCTGGTGATGTTCATGGCGGCCGGCTTCACGATGCTCGAAGCCGGCATGGTGCGCACCAAGAATGTCTCGATGCAGCTCGTGAAGAACATCGCGCTGTACTCGGTGGCCACCATCATGTTCTGGATCGTCGGCTACAACCTGATGTACGACGGCGTCGACGGCGGCTATATTGGCTCCTTCCTGCCGAAGATGATCCCGGCCCCGGACGCCGATCCCGGCGACTATTCGGCGGCCTCGGACTTCTTCTTCCAGCTGGTGTTCTGCGCCACCACCGCCTCGATCGTCTCCGGCACGCTGGCCGAGCGCATCAAGCTGTGGCCGTTCCTCATCTTCACCGTGATCCTGACCGGCATCTTCTACCCGATCACGGGCTCCTGGCAGTGGGGCGGCGGCTGGCTCAGCGAGCTCGGCTTCTCCGATTTCGCCGGCTCGACGATCGTGCATTCGGTCGGCGGCTGGGCGGCGCTCTCCGGCGCCATCCTGCTCGGCGCGCGCAAGGGCAAGTTCGGCGCCGACGGCAAGGTCCACCCGATCCCCGGCTCGTCGATGCCGCTCGTCATGCTCGGCGCGATGATCCTGTGGCTCGGCTGGTTCGGCTTCAACGGCGGCTCGCAGCTCGCCCTGGGCTCCGCGGCCGACGCCTCGGCGGTGTCGCGCATCTTCGTCAACACCAACATGGCCGCCGCCGCCGGCGTCATCGCCGCGATGCTGCTCACCCAGCTGATCTACAAGAAGGTCGACGTCACCATGGCCGTCAACGGCGCGCTCGCCGGACTGGTCTCGATCACCGCCGAGCCGCTGGCGCCCAGCCTGTTCATGGCGCTGATCATCGGCGGCATCGGCGGCATCATCGTCGTCATCGTCGTCCCGCTGCTCGACCGGCTGAAGATCGACGATGTCGTCGGCGCCATTCCGGTGCACCTGGTCGCCGGCATCTGGGGCACGCTGGCGGTGCCGATCACCAACGCCGAGACCGGCTTCGGCACCCAGATCATCGGCATCGTCGCCATCGGCGCCTTCACCTTCGTCGCCTCGGCGATCGTGTGGACGATCCTCAAGGCCACCGTCGGCATCCGGGTCGGCGAGGAGGAAGAGGCCAACGGCCTCGACCTGGCCGAGATCGGCGTCGAGGCCTATCCCGAGTTCGGGACCGGCAGCCAGCGGCTGTAGGACCCGCGAGTATCCTCCCGGCGCCTGGCCAAGGCGTCCTCCTGAACGGCCCGGTCCTCCCCGGGCCGTTTTTTTGCCTGCGTGCCCGGGTGCCCGCGTGCCCGGATCCGGACACAGCCCAAAAACCGGGCATGTGCCCAGTTGCGCGGCAGCTCCGCGAATCGCCAGATTCGTGGATTCGCTATGTGAATCAATACGATGCATCTGCCGAAACTGTTGGCACACGGCTTGAAATGAAGCCGGCGGGATACTGCCGGCCCGACCGTCGACCCCTGCCGGCGCGAGTGTGCGGAGGACTGCGATCATGAAGCGATTCCACCGCGGCGGACTTGGCGCCGCCGCGATCTGGCTGGCCACGCTCGGCCAGGCCGCTGCCCAGGACACGACCGGATCACCGATCGATTCGGGCGACACCGCCTGGATGCTCACCGCGACCGCGCTGGTCCTGATGATGACCATTCCCGGCCTCGCCCTGTTCTACGGCGGCATGGTCCGGCGCAAGAACGTGCTGGCCACGATCGTGCAGAGCTTCGCGGTCGCCTGCCTCGCCACCGTCCTGTGGATGGTGGCGGGCTATTCGATCGCCTTCACCGACGGCGGCGTCCTCAACGCCTGGATCGGCGGCTCCGACCGGCTGATGCTCGCCGGCCTCGGCGTCGAGTCGGTGTCGGGCACCGTCCCCGAGACCGTGTTCGCGATGTTCCAGCTCACCTTCGCGATCATCACGCCGGCGCTGATCTGCGGCGCGTTCGCCGACCGCATGAAGTTCTCGGCGCTGCTCTGGTTCGTCGGCGCCTGGCTGCTGGTGGTCTATTGCCCGGTCGCCCACTGGGTGTGGGGCGGCGGCTTCCTCGCCGACGACGGCGTCCTCGATTTCGCCGGCGGCACGGTCGTGCACATCAATTCCGGTATCGCCGGCCTCGTCGCCGCCCTGGTTATCGGCAGGCGGGTCGGCTTCGGCACCGAGAACATGGCCCCGCACAATCTGGTCCTGTCGGTGATCGGCGCGTCGCTGCTCTGGGTTGGCTGGTTCGGCTTCAACGCCGGCTCGGCGGTCGCCGCCAACGGCCTTGCCGGCATGGCGATGGCCGTCACCCAGGTCGCCACCGCCGCCGCCGCGCTCGCCTGGATGGTCATCGAATGGGTCACCCGCGGCAAGCCGAGCGTGCTCGGCATCATCTCCGGCGCCGTCGCCGGCCTCGTCGCCATTACCCCGGCCTCGGGCTTCGTCACCCCCTCCGGCGCGCTGTGGATCGGCCTGATCGCCGGCCTCGTCTGCTTCTGGATGGTGACCTGGGTGAAGGGCCGGCTCGGCTACGATGATTCGCTCGACGTCTTCGGCATCCACGGCGTGGGCGGCATCGTCGGCGCCGTGCTGACGGGCGTGTTCGCCGCGCCGGAGATCGGCGGCGCCGCGGGCCTGCTCTACGGCAATGCCGGCCAGGTCTGGACGCAGATCGTCGGCATCGCCGCGACGGTCATCTGGTCCGGGCTCGGCGCCTTCGTCATCCTCAAGGTGATCGACCTCGCCATCGGCATTCGCGTCTCCAAGGACGTCGAGATCGAGGGCCTCGACGTCAATCTGCACGGCGAAGTCGTGCACTGACCGCGGTCGTCCTGCCGTTTCGGCCCGCGCGGCCCCCCGCGCGGGCGTTTTGTCGCGCCCGAGGAGAGCCGGCCCGACCTTCAAGGTTAATGACCTCTTTACCCGCGCCGAATAGCGTCTGGTGGAACGTCGTCCGGCAGCCCGGACGGGATGGAAACCAGGACCCATGAGCGCGACCGGATCGCCGTTCAGCGACGAAGTCAGTCTTGCCGAGCGCTTGCGCGACGCCGCCGAACGCCTGTCGACCCAGGCGACCGGCCTGGCCGTGCTTGCGCTTGTCGGCGCGATCGTGCTCGCGCTCGCCACCTGGTCGGTGCAGGATCCCTCGCTGTCCCACGCCACCGAGACCGCGCCGGTCAACCTGCTCGGCTTTCCCGGCGCCGCGATCGCCGACCTGATGATGCAGATGCTCGGGCTCGCCTCCGGCGCGATGCTGATTCCCGTGGCCGCCTGGGCGGTACGGCTGATCGCCGACAATCCGGTCGGGTCGGTCGCCCGCCGCCTGGTCGCCTGGCTGCTCGGCTCGGCCTTCGCCTGCGCGTTCTTCGCCGCCATTCCCGCCCCCGCCGGCTGGGCGCTGCCGTCCGGCCTCGGCGGGCTCGTCGGCGATGCGCAGCTCTACGTCACCGGGTTCCTGCTGTCGCCGATCTTCGGCGGGCTCGCCGCGGTGCCCGCTGGCCTGGCCGCCGGCGTCGGCGCCACGGTCCTGCTCGCCTATGCCGGCGACATCGCCCTGCCGCGCCTGCGTCGCCGCGGCGCCGACGACCACGACGGGTACGACGACGAGCATAGCGACGAACGCGTTGACGAACGCGATTGGCGGACGCGCCGCGATGGCGGACGCCGCGCCGGCCACGACGAGAGCCATGAGGACGAGGGCGATGAGCACGACCCGGCCGGCCTCGTCCCGCTCGGCCTGGTCCAGCACGGCTGGCTGAGCTTCAAGGCGCGCCTGCGTCGCACGGTCGGTCTGAAGCCCGCCCCGGGCAGTGCCCGGGCAACGCGCTCCAAGGCCGCGGGCGGCACCCTGACAAGCCTGTGGCGACGTCTCGTCGAGGACGAACCGCTGGAGGCCGTACCCGTGACCGGCCGTGTCGAGCCGCGGTTCGGCGGCGACGATCCCTGGGCGCCGCCGGCGCAGGAGCCCGCGGACGGCTGGGACGACGGCGGCTGGGACGATAGCGGCCAGGACGAGGGCGGCCAGACCGACAGCGGTTGGGACGACGGCGGCTGGGGCGAGGACGACGGCGAGGATGGAGAGGTGGCGGCCCAGCGCGTCACGCCGGCCAAGCAGCGCCTCAAGCAGGGCCGCCGCGCCTCCAAGGAAGCCCAGCCCTCCTTCTTCGGCCAGGGCTACGAGTTCCCGCCGCTGCGCCTGCTCGCCGAGCCCAAGAAGGTGCGCAACAAGACCGCCAACGACACGGAGGCGCTGGAGCAGAACGCCCGGCTGCTCGAGACCGTGCTCGAGGATTTCGGCGTCAAGGGCGAGATCATCAACGTGCGCCCGGGCCCGGTGGTGACGCTGTACGAGCTGGAACCGGCGCCGGGCACCAAGTCCTCGCGGGTCATCGGCCTCGCCGACGACATCGCCCGCTCGATGAGCGCGATTTCCGCGCGCGTCGCCGTGGTGCCGGGCCGCAACGTCATCGGCATCGAGCTGCCGAATTCCTTCCGCGAGACGGTCTATCTGCGCGAGATCCTCGCTTCCGAGGTGTTCGAGAAGTCGAAGGCCAAGCTGCCGCTGTGTCTGGGCAAGACCATCGGCGGCGAGCCGGTGCTGGCCGACCTCGCCCGCATGCCGCACCTGCTGATCGCCGGCACCACCGGCTCGGGCAAGTCGGTCGCCGTCAACACCATGATCCTGTCGCTGCTGTACCGGCTCGGCCCCGACGCCTGCAAGCTGATCATGATCGACCCGAAGATGCTGGAACTGTCGGTCTATGACGGTATCCCGCACCTGCTGTCGCCGGTCGTCACCGATCCGCGCAAGGCCGTCGTCGCGCTCAAGTGGACGGTCCGCGAGATGGAGGACCGCTACCGCAAGATGTCGAAGATGGGCGTGCGCAACATCGACGGCTTCAACGCCCGCGTCGCCGAGGCGAGCCGCAAGGGCGAGACCATGGTGCGCACCGTGCAGACAGGCTTCGACCGGGAGACCGGCGAGCCCGTCTACGAGCAGGAGGAGATGGACCTTTCGCCGATGCCCTTCATCGTCGTCATCATCGACGAGATGGCCGACCTGATGATGGTCGCCGGCAAGGACATCGAGGGCGCCGTCCAGCGCCTCGCCCAGATGGCGCGCGCCGCCGGCATCCACCTGATCACCGCCACCCAGCGCCCCTCGGTCGACGTCATCACCGGCACGATCAAGGCCAACTTCCCGACCCGCATCTCCTTCCAGGTCACCTCCAAGATCGACAGCCGCACCATCCTCGGCGAGCAGGGCGCCGAACAGCTGCTCGGCCAGGGCGACATGCTCTACATGATGGGCGGCGGCCGCATCACCCGCGTGCACGGGCCGTTCTGCTCCGACGAGGAGGTCGAGGACGTCATCGCCTTCCTGAAGCAGCAGGGCACGCCCGACTATCTCGAGGAGATCACCGAGGAGACCGACGACGGCGGTGTCGAGATCCCGGGTCTTGTATCCGGGGGCGAGGCGGACGATCTGTTCAGGAAGGCGGTGGAGGTGGTTCTGCGCGACGGCAAGGCCTCGACCAGCTACGTCCAGCGCCGCCTGTCGATCGGTTACAACCGCGCCGCCACCCTGATCGAGCGGATGGAAGAGGAAGGCATCATTTCCAGGCCCAATTCAAAGGGCCAGCGCGAAATCCTGATCGGCGAGGGCGCGGACGGATAATCGCCGGGCGGGTAATCGCCGAACGGGTCGGGACCGCCCGCTCGCGTACGCCCGATCGACCCGCCGGAAGCCCCGGTCGCGGTTTCGCCACATGGCGATGGCAGTGGATGCCGCCACGACCGGAAACTGTGGGAAACATCCCCGGATACAGGAAGACTGGAACATGGCTTTGGCCAGAAATTTGATGATCGCGACCTTCGCCGCCGCCCTGAGCCTGGCGCCGGCGGCCCATGCGGCGAAGACCGACGCCTCGCAGTTCTCGATCGAGCAGATCGCCGCCATCGACCAGGTCAGCGCCTATCTCAACACCATCACCACGTTGACCGGCGATTTCGTCCAGACCGCGCCGGACGGCGGCGTCACCCAGGGCCGCTTCTTCATCGAGAAGCCCGGCCGGCTGCGTTTCGAATACGCCCCGCCGGCGCAGCTGCAGATCGTTTCCGACGGCCTGTGGGTCGCGGTTCAGGACAAGAAGCTGAAGACGACCGAGAAGTATCCGCTCGTCACCACGCCGCTGCGCATGATCCTGTCCGACAATGTCGACCTGATGCGCGACGCCAAGATCCTCGCGGTATTTCCCGAGACCGATCTCGTCACCCTCTCGATCGAGGAGACCACCGGCGAGGCGCCCGGCACGCTGACGCTGATGTTCGATACCGCGGAGAACAAGTTGACGCGCTGGACGGTGACCGACGTCCAGGGCCTCGACACCTCGGTGTCGCTGGAGAACACGGTGGCGGGCGAGCCGATCGACCCGTCGAAGTTCCGGATCATCGAGCATCGCATCCTCGACGTCGGCGGCAGTAACGCGCGCTGACTTAGCGTTACTTCACGAATCCGTGTTTTCCGCCAAAAGCCTTGAAGCACCCCGGAGTCGATCCCATCTTTCTACATAGTAGCGGCAAGGCAAGTGTTTCGGTAACGCCCCCGTCTCGCCGAAATGACCTTGCCGTTGACGCCGGCGTTCCCTCCCGGCGTTCCGCCTGAAACGCGGACGGCGCCCGGCTTTCTCCCCCCGAGAGCCGGGCGCTTTGTTTTTGCGCTCCGGTTGCCGTCGCGGCAACAACACGCTAGAGCCGAACGAGCACCGCGTCCGGTACGCCCCCCATTCAAACCGATCGAATCCGGTGTCCCGCATGCGGGCCGGGACCGATGATCGCGGCCCCGTATGATGCCGCTTCGAGGACTTCAGAAATGCCGAGAGAATATGTCTTTGCCATCGTCCACACTGAAGCCGGCAACTACGGCATCCACTATCCCGATTACCCGGGATGCATTTCCGGCGGATCGACACTGGCCGAGGTTGTGTATCGCGGCGCCGTCGGCCTCAATTTTCATGTGCAGGGCATGGTAGAAGATGGCGAGGCCATTCCTGAACCACGGACCCCCGATGAATGGCTTGCGACGGAAGAGGTGAAAGAGGACCTGGCGAACGGCGGGATCGCCATGTTGGTGGATGTCGACCTGCCGCGCGATTCCAGGTGGGTGGAGCTCTCGATCGAGAATCGTTTGCTCAGGCAGGTAGACAAGGCCGCGTCCTTGGCCGGGCAGTCGCGCGCCACATTCCTTGCCGACGCCGCGCGGGCCAGACTTAGTGACGCCGATTAGGACCAATTGGGGAGGTGCCGAAGCTTCCTTGAAGCCATCGCGGGTGAGCACCATTGCGACGTCCCGCACTCTGTAGTTTGCTCCCCGGTTGCCGTTGCGGCCGGCACGCGTTAGAGCGAACCCAGCCACGCCCGCAGGATCGATATTCGTGCCGCTGACCATCGCCACCTGGAACATCAATTCCGTGCGTCTGCGCCAGGACCTGGTCGCCCGTCTGGCGGCCGAAAAGGCCCCGGACGTAATCTGCCTGCAGGAAACCAAGTGCCCGAACGCCAGTTTCCCCTCCAAGGCGTTCGAGAAGCTCGGCTACACGCACATCGCCGTGAACGGCCAGAAGGGCTATCACGGCGTCGCCGTGCTGTCGCGCCGGCCGATGCGGGAAGTGGTGGCGCGGCCGTTCTGCGACATGGGCGATTCCCGCCACATCGCCGTCGACGTCGAGGCCAGGGGCGGCCGCAGCGTCCGGATTCACAATTTCTACGTCCCCGCCGGCGGCGACGAGCCCGATCCCGAGGTTAACCCCAAGTTCGCCCACAAGCTTGCGTTCCTGGACGAGATGACCGATTGGTTCGGCACCGAAACGGAAGCCGTCGCCCCGGCGGACGGCGCCATCGTCCTTGGGGATCTCAACATCGCCCCGCTGGAGGACGACGTCTGGTCGCACAAGCAGCTTCTGAGAGTGGTGAGCCACACGCCGGTGGAGACGGAGAGGCTGGAGCAGGTGCGCCGCGCCCTCGACTGGGTCGACGTGGTGCGCCGCGACATTCCCCCGCCCGAGAAGCTCTATACCTGGTGGAGCTACCGGGCGAAGGACTGGGCCGCCGCCGACAAGGGCCGCCGGCTCGATCACGTCTGGCTGTCGAACGGATTTTCGGACGCCTGCGACCGCGTCGAGGTACTGCGCGAGGCCCGTGGCTGGGAACGCCCGTCGGATCACGTACCGATCATCGTCAGGCTCGACGTCTAGCCCGCCCGATCGCCCGCCGGGACCGGCGCGCCAGTCCCGTGGCGCCTCAGCCGGGGCGCCTCAGCCGGGGCACCTCAGGCGGGGCTGCTCAGCCATGCGATGGCTTTCCCGGCCCGAACTGCATCTCGCCGTTGCCGACCGACCAGTTCTCCTTCGGGGTGTCGTAGATGGTCACGAAGATGTTCTCCGGGCTGATGCCCGGGCGTTCGGCCAGCAGCTCCGCGATCCGGCGAAACAGCGCGGCCTTGTGGGCGACGGTCCGCGTGTTGAACAGCGTTATCGCGATATAGACGAGGTCGTCGGTGCGCGCGATTCCGAAGGCGTCGCCATGGCGGAAGTTCGCCGCGTCGTGTTCCGTGAGGGTCATGAAGCGGTCCCCCTCGGGCACATCCAGGGTGTCGCGCAGCGCCTGATAGAGGCTGTCCAGGATCGCCTCACGGTAGCTCTCCGGTTTTCCGGCGCGCATCGAAACGTGCGAGATCGGCATCCCTGATCCTTTCATGGTGTCTTGGGCCAAAACGGATTTTCAGGGTATGGACCGGCAGGCGATATTGGTATGCTATCGGTCGATATATCAATAATGACGGATTGTAATGATTGAACGCTCCCTGGACGTTGATGCCGTGCGGGCATTCGTCCATGTCGCCGACACCGGTAGCTTTACACGCTGCGCCGAGATCATGGGGACATCGCAATCCGCGATCAGTCTCAAGATCCAGCGCCTCGAGACCCGGCTCGGCCATCGCCTGCTCGAACGCACACCGCGCTCGGTGCGGCTCTCGGCGCCAGGCGCGATCTTCCTCGAACGGGCCCGCGACCTCGTTGCGGCGCATGACCGCGTGCTCGGCGCGTTCGGGGCGTCGCGGCAGCGGCTTGCGATCGGCATCAGCGACCATGTCGCGGGGCCGGAGCTGCCGACCCTGATTTCCCGCATGAATGCCCGCGATACCGGCGTGCTGATCGAAATCAGGATCGGGTCCACCGGCGAGCTTCTGCAGGCCTTCGATCGGCGGGAGTTGAACGCGGCCATCGTCCGCTTTCACGACGACCGCGACGACGGAAAGGTCGTCGCCGAGGAGAAATTCGGCTGGTTCGCGGCCTCCGACTGGCGCCACCGGCACGGCGAGCCGATCCCGGTGGCGACGATGCCGGAGCCGTGCGGCGTCCGCAGCCTGGCCTCCCGGCGTCTCGATGACGCCGGTATCGACTGGACCGAGATCTTCATCGGTGGCGGCGTCGCGGCGGTGTCCGCCGCCGTCACGGCGAAACTCGGCGTCGCGGCGCTGGCCCCCCGGATGCTGCCGTTCGGTGTCGTCGACGTCGGGCCGGCGCTTGGCCTTCCCGACCTGCCGCGCCTGCCGATCGTTCTGCATTCGCGCGTCCGCGACGGCCGGTCGGCGGCGATCCTCGGCGAGCTTTCGGCGGCGTTCCGAAGCGCCGCGCGGGACTAAATGATCACGGGCCGGTCACCGCCGCGCGGCGTAGTCCGAATTTGAGGGCACGGCGGCAGCGATCTGATTCCGAGGAGTCTTTTACGCCGGCTCGTCCGGCTCCGGCCCGTCCAGCGCCAGGATCCGCTCGCGGGTGTGGCCGAGCTCGGTGGTCAGCTGCGCCAGCCGCTCCGACAGCGACATGCGCATCCGCGCGGCCATGTCGGGATACTCCTCCAGCACCCGCCGCAGCAGGCGCCGCGACACCGCCATCAGGTCGGTCGGCTCCACCGTGACGGCGGTGACCGGCCGGGTCGTGGAGCACAGCAGCGCCAGCTCGCCGATCAGCGCGCCGGGCCCGACGATCGCCTCCTCGCGCCGCCCGCCCGCGCGCTCGCTCGACAGCGCCACCGCGCCGGAGACGACCACATAGCCGCCGTCGGCCTCCGCGCCCTCGCGAAACAGCGTCGTTCCCTCGGGCAGACGCAGCGGTTCGGCGGAAAACGCGATCAGGCGAAGCTGTTCGGACGAAAAATCCGCGAAAATCGGGATGGATTGCAGGAAATCGACGTCCTGATCGAGAGTCACGCCTGTGCGCTCCCGACAGCCCCCCGGGGCACCAGCTTGTAGCCGCCGGCCTCGGTGACGAGCAGCTCGGCATTGGAGGGATCGCGCTCGATCTTCTGCCGCAGCCGATAGATATGCGTTTCCAGCGTGTGGGTGGTGACGCCGGAATTGTAGCCCCACACCTCGTGCAGCAGCACGTCGCGGGTCACGACCTTTTCCCCGGCCCGGTACAGGAACTTGAGGATCGAGGTCTCCTTCTCGGTCAGGCGGACCTTGGAGCCCGTCTCGTCGACCATAATCTTCAGGGCCGGCTTGAAGGTATAGGGCCCGATCGAGAACACGGCGTCCTCGCTCTGCTCGTGCTGGCGCAGCTGCGCGCGGATGCGCGCCAGCAGCACCGCGAAGCGGAACGGCTTGGCGACATAGTCGTTGGCGCCGGATTCGAGCCCCAGGATCGTGTCGGAATCCGACGCCTGGCCGGTCAGCATGATGATCGGCGCCTTGAAGCCGTGCTTGCGCAGGATCTTGCAGGCCTCGCGCCCGTCCATGTCGGGCAGGCCGACATCGAGGATCATCAGGTCGACCCGGTCGGCCTTGGCCATGGCCATGCCGTCCTTGGCGCACTGCGCCGTGGCGGTCGAGAATTCGTCGTGCAGCGCCAGCTGCTCGACCAGCGCCTCGCGCAGATCCGCGTCGTCGTCGACGATCAGGATATGCTTCGCCGTGCTCATCAATGCGTTCTCCGAAATGTCGCACCGGCCCCGTCACCGGTGTAGAACACGTTGGTTACGGACCGCAAGGCGGCTCAACTCCGGGGCGGGAGAGGGATAGTGGTGGCAAGGCGATACCTGAGACGGCTGCGGGTCCACAAGACCGGCCCCGATCGGCACGCCGGCCTGCTCTCCACCGATGGCCTCGCGATCCCCTGCGCGCTCGGCCGCGGCGGCATCACGACCACCAAGCGCGAGGGCGACGGCGCCAGTCCGCGCGGCGAATTTCCCTTGAGAAAGCTTTATTTCCGCCCCGATCGGGGTCCGGTTCCGCCAACCGGGCTCGATATCGAGACGATTACCCCGGATCTCGGCTGGTGCGACGACCCGCAGAGCGGGTTCTACAACAGGCCCGTGCTCCTGCCGTTCGCCGCCCGGCACGAACGCATGTGGCGCGACGATCACCTCTATGATCTCGTCATTGTGATCGGCCACAACGACGCCCCGCCGCGAAAAGGCTTCGGCAGCGCGATTTTCATGCATCTGGCGAAACCGGGCTTCCGGCCCACCGAGGGCTGCGTCGCGCTCCGGCGCGCCGACATGATTCGCCTGCTGCCGCGACTCGGGCCGGAAACGGTGATCGCGATCGGCTAGCGGCGGTTGCCGCAGTGGCAACGCCCCAGCGCTCGCCTTCCAACCGAGCCCGCCCTTACGTCATTGCCGGGCGTGACCCGGCAATCTCGGGCATGGACACGCGTTGCCTGAAACAGGCCCGGACGTGACGGATGGGTAGGACGGATATCCAGGCTCGTTTCCGGCGGTACCGCCATGGGCCCTGGATCAAGTCCAGGGCACGCCGCTGCGATGTGGAGCACGACCGTGCCACTTGAACAAACCCGCGCCCCGGACGTGGTCCGGGGTCCAGGAAACCGCGCAACGGGCACGGACATGCGTCGCCTTCCGCAAAAGCGCGGTGCAAAGACGCCCATGCCAGCAATCGTTTCTGCGATGCGGAGCACGGCCGTACCACACGAACAAACCCGTGCCCTGGACTTGATCCAGGGCCCATGATGCCGCGCATCAGGCACGGACGCTACATGTCAGATCGCGACGCTCACGCCGGCTTCGGCCGCGTTCCGAAGATCGCGCTACCCACCCGCACATGCGTCGCCTTTCGCGAAAGCGCGCTGCAAAGACGCCCGGCACCAGTAATCGTTTCTGCGATGCGGAGCACGGCCGTGCCACTTGAACAAACCGGTGCCCTGGACTTGATCCAGGGCCCACGATGCCGCGCATCAGGCACGGACGCGGGTAATCAGCCCCCAGGCGCGCTCACGCCGGCTTCGGCCGCGTTCCGAAGATCGCGCTGCCCACCCGCACATGCGTCGCCCCGTGCGCCACCGCGATCTCGTAGTCGGCGCTCATGCCCATCGAAACCGTCTTCAGGCCGATTTCCCCGGCAAGCTTGGCGAGCAGCGCGAAATGCGGCGCCGGCGGTTCGTCGAAGGGCGGGATCGCCATCAGCCCCTCGATCGCAAGCCCGTGCTCCTCGCGGCAGCGCCGGACGAACGCGGCCGCGTCCTCCGGCAGGACGCCGGCCTTCTGCGGCTCCGCCCCGGTGTTGACCTGGACGAAGAGCCGCAAGGTCCTGCCCTGCGCGTCCATTTCCGTCTTCAGCGCGCGGGCCAGCTTGTCGCGGTCGACGGTCTCGATCACGTCGAACAGCGCGACGGCCTCCTTCACCTTGTTGGTCTGCAGCGGGCCGATCAGGTGCAGCTCGATATCCGGATGCGCGGCCTTCAGCGCCGGCCACTTGGCCTGGGATTCCTGCACGCGGTTCTCGCCGAAGGTGCGCTGACCGGCCGCGATGACCGGTTCGATGGCATCGGCCTCGAAGGTCTTGGAGACGGCGACGAGCGTCACCGACCCGTCCGGACGCCCGGCCTCGGCCTCCGCCGCACGGATATTGGAGAGAACTTCGGTGAGGCGATCGGTGGCTGTCATGGTTTGAGGTCGATTCGATTGTGCGCGCCACACGATGCGTTCCCGGTGCCTGCTTGTGCAACCCCCAATCAGCCTCTCCTTCGTCATCCCGGAAGCTGCAGAGAATCTATCCGGGATCAGGGCGCCCTTGTCGGCCGGGATGACAACCGTGGGGCGTGCGCAGAAAGCTACATAAAGGTCTACCGGTCTAAGGACGACAGGTGGTGGTGCCATCCGGCATCAATCTATGAAGATGTCACGCGTCAGTGCTTGAAGCAGTTTTCGCGGTGCCATTTGAGGAACGCGGGATGGGGCCGGTCGGAAGGTCGGGAAGGGGAAAGTGCACGACCGCTCTTGTTAATAAATGTCCGAATGGACTCCTGATCATTGACCTGCCGAGAAATGAGGATCTCGAGGTCATCGGATAGACTTATTAAACCGCGATCGAACATCCAATGTGCCGTTCCGGAAAGAGCAATGCCATTACTAACGGTATCCGGCCCGTTGGCCTCTACTGGCCGGATATGAGCTGCGGCAACTTCGGCCCGCCCGCCACCATTGATGAATTTCAACCCTGCGATCGCGCACCGTTCGTCATAGGCGCGCAGAACAATTCGCCTGAATATTCGGTCCCGAACGATCCTCGATGAAAGAAACGTCGTACGGTTCCGTTCGATTTCATACTCGAAGGGCGCCTGCGCTTCTTCGAAGCCAGGAACATTGAGTTCTTCTTCGATACCTCTAGGGAGAACGGGAGAATCGTCGTTTAAGCCAATCGTGACGATTCTGGCGAAATCGTCTGGCGAGAGGTCGCGTACGGCCGATTGCGCGCGCCCCGAAACACGCCCCTCGTTGTTAAGGAGTCCACGTTCGACAACACCCTCAACATCGGAAAACGGTACTGGATTAGGAAACTCCAGGTAACTCCCGGGCTCGATTACGGCTATAAACATTCCATCGACGCCGGGGTCAGGTATTACTTGGAGCACCCTCGCGATAGCGAAGTATCCACGCGTGTCGGGAACTTTGCGGGGCTCATAGTAGACGATCCAATCGCCGACACAGGAATTGACGCGACTAAGATACTGCTTTGGGAACTGATATCGCTCCGCTGGGCTATCGTCGTAGATTGAATCGAACCGGTGAATGAAGACGCCGAAAGCCATGAAATCCCTTTGTCGAATACGCGAGGCAGGAGCACGGGCAAATGTGGGATACAAAACTACAACAACCGTAGCAGACGCCAAGCGGATGCCCGATACCGCTTCGTTTCCAGTCCCCAGTTGACCCCGCCCCCGGTTTCAGTCCATCTACCCGTCGACCCCTGAAATCCGGCTCACGTGATGGCGAACGAACGCTACAATCCCCGCGAATCCGAAGCACGCTGGCAGAAAGTCTGGGACGACGAGAAGGTCTTCACGACCGACAACGACGACCCGCGGCCGAAGTACTACGTGCTCGAGATGTTCCCGTATCCGTCGGGCAAGATCCATATCGGCCACGGCCGCAACTATGTGATGGGCGACGTGGTCGCGCGCTACAAGCGCGCCAAGGGCTTCAACGTCCTGCATCCCATGGGCTGGGACGCCTTCGGCCTGCCCGCCGAGAACGCCGCGATCGAGAAGAAGGTCCATCCCAAGGAATGGACCTACGAGAACATCGAGACGATGAAGGCGCAGCTCAAGCTGCTCGGCCTGTCGATCGACTGGAACCGCGAACTGGCGACCTGCGATCCGGAATATTATTCCAAGCAGCAGCTGCTGTTCGTCGAGTTCCTGAAGGCGGGCCTGGTCGAGCGCCACACCTCGCTGGTCAACTGGGATCCGGTCGACCAGACCGTGCTCGCCAACGAGCAGGTTATCGACGGGCGCGGCTGGCGCTCCGGCGCGCCGGTCGAGAAGCGCGAGCTGGCGCAGTGGTTCTTCAAGATCACCGACTACGCCCAGGAGCTGCTCGACGCCATCGACACGCTCGACAACTGGCCCGACAAGGTGCGCCTGATGCAGCGCAACTGGATCGGCCGGTCCGAGGGCCTGCGCTTTTCCTTCGACATGGTCGACGGCGACGGCAAGGCCGTCGACGAGCCGCTCGTCGTCTACACCACCCGCCACGACACCATCTTCGGGGCGAGCTTCTGCGCCGTCTCGCCGGATCATCCGCTGGCCAAGCGGCTTGCCGAAACCAATCCGGAGCTGGAGGCCTTCCGGCGCGAATGCGCCGCGCTCGGCACCAGCGAGGAGGCCATCGAGCGGGCCGAGAAGAAGGGCTTTGCCACGGGGCTCTATGCGGTTCATCCGTTCCGGCCCGACGTGAGGCTACCGGTCTACGTCGCCAACTTCGTGCTGATGGGCTACGGCGAAGGCGCCGTCTTCGGCTGCCCGGCGCACGACCAGCGCGACCTCGACTTCGCCCGCAAGTACGACCTGCCGGTCATTCCCGTCGTTGCCCCGGCCGATGCCGATCCGGCGACCTTCGAGGTTGGCGACGAGGCCTTCGTCGAGAAGGACGGCGAGGCGGTGGTGCTGATCAACTCCGAATTCCTGAACGGCATGAGCGTGCCGCAGGCGAAGGAGGAGATCGCCGACCGCATGGAAGCCGCCGGCACCGGCGCGCGGAAGGTGAATTTCCGCCTGCGCGACTGGGGCATCTCGCGGCAGCGCTACTGGGGCTGCCCGATACCGGTAATCCATTGCGATTCCTGCGGAATCGTCCCCGTGCCGGAGGCCGACCTGCCGGTCCTGCTGCCCGACGACGCGACCTTCGACAAGCCGGGCAATCCGCTCGACCACCATCCGACCTGGAAGCATGTCGACTGCCCGTCCTGCGGCAAGGCGGCGCGGCGCGAAACCGACACGATGGACACGTTCGTCGATTCCTCGTGGTACTTCGCCCGCTTCTGCTCGCCGCGCGACACCGATGTCGTCGACCGCAAAGCCGTCGACGACTGGCTGCCCGTCAACCAGTATATCGGCGGCATCGAGCACGCCGTCCTGCATCTGCTCTATTCGCGCTTCTTCCTGCGCGCCATGAAGAAGACCGGCCACACCACCCTGGAAGAGCCGTTCCGGGGCCTGTTCACGCAGGGCATGATCACCCACGAGACCTATCGCGGCACGCAGGGGCAGTGGATGTTCCCCGAAGAGGTGGAGCACCGCGAGGACGGCTCCGTCGTCGCCCGCGCCGATGGGTCTGCGGTCACGGTCGGCGCGCCGGAGAAGATGTCGAAGTCGCGCAAGAACGTCGTCTCGCCGGAGGCAATCGTCGAGACCTACGGCGTCGACGCGGCGCGCTGGTTCATGCTCTCCGACACTCCGCCGGAGCGCGACAGCGAATGGACCGAATCCGGCGTCGAGGGCGCCTGGCGCTTCGTCCAGCGGCTGTGGCGGCTGGTCGGCCAGGTCGCGGAACTCGCCCCGCCGGTCGGGACCGCCCTGCCGCAGGCGTTCGGGTCCGAGGCCGAGGCGCTGCGCCGGGTGACGCACAAGGCGCTCGCGGCGGTGTCCAAGGATATCGAGGAGCTGCGCTTCAACCGCGCCATCGCCCATGTCTACGAGGTCGTCAACGCGGTGACGGCCGTGCTCGGCTCGGCCTCCAACGGCGCGACCGCGGCCGATCTCGGCTGGGCCCTGCGCGAGGCCGCCGAGGTCATCGTGCGGATTTCCGCGCCGATGGTACCGCATCTGGCCGAGGAATCCTGGCGCGTGCTGGGCCACGACAGCCTGCTGGCGCTGGCCGACTGGCCGCAGGTCGATCCGGCGCTTCTGGTCGAGGATACGGTGACGCTGCCGGTCCAGGTGAACGGCAAGCGCCGGGATGAGCTTGTCATTTCGCGCGATGCGGATCAGTCTGCGATCGAGGCCGCCGCGCTGGCGCTGACCGGCGTCCAGCGCGCCATCGGCGACAAGCCGGTGCGCAAGATCATCGTCGTGCCCCAGAGGATCGTGAATGTGGTCGCCTGATTTCGCATTGCCGCGCAAAGCCGCCCTCGCGCTCGGCCTCCTCGCCGCGACGCTTGTCGGCGGCTGCCAGGTGAAGCCCCTGTACGGCCCGGCGGCGACCGGCACCGGCGGCATGACCACCACGGCGCTCGCCGATGTCGACGTGGCGCCGGTCGAGGGCCGCGTCGGCCAGCAGGTCCGCAACGATCTGTTGTTCTACATGAACGGCGGCGCTGAATCCGGCGGCAGCTACATCGTCGATCTCAACGTCCAGGCGCGCTACACCAACGTGCTGACGCGCTCTATTTCCGGCCTTCCTGGCGGCCGCAACCTGCGGCTCCAGGTGCGCTATACGCTCAAGAAGGTGGGCGAGGAAGGCACGCTGACCACCGGAACGGTCACGCGGATCGCCTCGTTGGACTATTTCAACCAGCGTTTTGCCAATGATCGCGCCATGATCGACGCGGAGAACCGGGCCGCCAAGGAAGCCGCCGCCGACATCCACCTGCGCCTCGCCTCCTTCTTCGCCACGGGCAAGAGCTACAAGGTGGTCGATACGGAAGAGCCCGACGACGACGCGCTGACGACCACGGGCGACACCATCTTCGACGATCAGGAACAGACCTACGGCGCGCCGCAGCTATGACCGCGCTGAAGGGCGACGCCGTCGGCCGTTTCCTCAAACGACCCGACAAGCCGGTCGCCCTCGTCTACGGCCCCGACACGGGTCTGGTCGGCGAGCGGGCCCGGGCGATCATCGACGGCTTCCTGGGGCCGGACGCCGACCCCATGGCCCGCGCCGTGATCGAAGGCGACGGCCTGCCCGGCGCGCCGGAACGCCTGGCCGAGGAAGCCCATTCGGTGCCGATGTTCGGTGGCCGCCGGGCGATCCGCGTGCCGGCCGGATCGAAGAACATCCTGCCCGCCGTGCAGCCGCTCCTGTCCGATCCGCCGCGCGAGGCCATCGTCGTCATCGAAGGCGGCGACCTGAAGCCGTCCTCGCCGCTGCGCAAGGCGATCGAGAAGTCCGACCAGGCCGTCGCCATCCCCTGCTATGTCGACGACGCCCGCGCAGTCGAGACCCTGATTACCGAAGAAATGACAGCCGCCGGGCTGCAGGTCAGCCCCGACGCGCGGGCCGCGCTCCTGCGCCTTCTCGGCGGCGACCGCCTCGCCTCGCGCGGCGAATTGCGCAAGCTCGCCACCTATTGCCACGGCGGTGAGCGCGTCGAGATCGAGGATGTCGGCGCCGTCGTCGGCGACGCCTCTGCGCTAGAGCTCGACGTTCTGATCGATTCCACCGCGCTCGGCGACGCCGGCCAGGCCGATCTCGTGCTGCGCCGCTGCCTTGCCGCCGGCACCGCGCCGGGCAGCATCGTCTCCGCGCTGTCGCGCCATTTCATGCAATTGTCGGAGGCAAGGCTGAAGATCGATCGCGGCGCCACCGCCGACGCCGCCATGCGCGAGCTGCGGCCGCCGGTGTTCTTCAAGCGCCAGAACGGGTTCCGCCGGCAGCTCGGGCTGTGGTCGCCGGAGGCGCTGGGCCGTGCCCTGGAGCTGATCGCGGCGACGGAAGCAAGCGTCCGTCTCGAGCCCGACCTCGCCGACGCGATGACCAGCCGGGCGCTGATCACGCTTGCGGGCGCTGCGCGCGGCCCGCGGCAGGGGCGATAGCCCCCGAATCCTGAACTTTAGGCGGGCGCTAGCCCCTGATTCCTAGATTTTAGGGGGCGATAGGCCCCCTAATCCCAAATCCTACTTGTCGACGAGGCGCTCGATGACGCCGTCGAGCTGTTCCAGCGTCTTGTAGCGGATCCGGAGCTCGCCGGCGCCAGACGACTTGTGCCTCAGGTCGACGGCCAGGCCGAGCGCGTCGGACAGACGCTTCTCGATCGCCCGGGTGTCGGCGTCCTTGTCGGGCGCCCCGGCGGACTCGTGCGCGGTCTTCTCCGGCCGCTTCATCAGCGCCTCGGCCTCGCGCACATTGAGGCCGCTTTCGATGATCTCCCGCGCCAGGTTCTCGGGATCGTCATGGGTGACGAGCGTGCGGGCATGGCCGGCACTCAGGCTTCCGTCGGCGATCATGTCCTGGACAGGATTGGGAAGTTTCAACAATCTCAACGTGTTAGCGACGTGACTTCGACTCTTTCCTATGACGTCGCCAAGCTCCGCCTGGGTGTAGGCGAACTCGTCGATGAGGCGCTGGTAGCCCTCGGCCTCCTCGAGCGGATTGAGATCGGCGCGCTGGACGTTCTCGATGATCGCGATCTCGAGCGCCTCGCGGTCGCCGACCTTGTGCACGACGACCGGCACCTCGTGCAGGCCGGCGCGCTGGGCCGCGCGCCAGCGCCGTTCGCCGGCGATGATCTCGAACCGGTCGGCATCTTCCGGCGTGGCGCGCACCAGAATCGGCTGAACGATGCCCTTTTCGCGGATCGACGCGGCGAGATCGGCCAGGTCCTCGTCGCCGAAGCGCTTGCGCGGGTTGCGCGGATTGGGGCGCAAGAACTCGATCGGGACCCGCCGCTGGCCGCGGGCGCGGTCCAGGGCGGATTTCTCGGTATCGACATCGCCGATCAGCGCGGCGAGGCCGCGCCCGAGCCGCGAGGGCGCGCCTTGGCCGCCGTCTTCCTTTTTCGCCATCGTCGTCGCTGTCGTCGCTGCGGGTTTCGCCATGGTCATTGTTGCGGATCCGAATCGAGTCACGGTTGGGTCGAGATCAAGCAGCCCGTAGGCGGCGTTCACGCTGGATTATTTCGGATGCGAGTCGAATATACGCCTGGCTTCCGGCGCAGTGCATATCATAGAGCAGCACCGGCTTTCCGAACGACGGCGCCTCGGACACCCGCACATTCCGCGGGATCACCGTGTCGTAGACGTTCTTGCCCATGTGCCGCCGCACGTCGTCGACCACCTGTCCCGACAGGTTGTTGCGGCGGTCGAACATAGTCAGCACGATGCCGTGGATCGACAGGGACGGGTTCAGGGCCGTCTTGACGTGCTCGACCGTCTGCAGGAGTTGGCTCAGGCCCTCCAGCGCGAAGAACTCGCATTGCAGCGGCACGAGCACCGAGTTGGCCGCGCTCAGCGCATTGATGGTCAGGAGGTTCAGCGACGGCGGACAATCGATCAACACGTAATCGATGCCGAAATCGTCGTCGTCGTGGGGCGCCCTCGCCCCGAACGGTTGCCGGATCGCGTTGCGCAGCCGGAAGGAGCGGTCGTGCGCGCCCATCACTTCCTGCTCGAAGCCCAGCAGATCCAGCGTCGATGGCACCACCGACAGCCGCGGCACCGCGGTATCCATGATCGCGTCGACCAGGCTTCTCTCGCCGGACAGCACATCGTAGACGGAGCGGTCTCGCATGTTGCGGTCGATGCCGAGGCCCGTCGAGGCGTTGCCCTGCGGATCGAGATCGACGACGAGAACGCGCTCGCCGATGGCGGCAAGCGCGGTCCCCAGATTGATGGTCGTGGTCGTCTTGCCGACCCCGCCCTTCTGGTTGGCGATGGTGATGACGCGCGGTGTCATGCGGCAGGCCTCCGGAAACGATCTACAGGTCTTTAGGCGCTTTTGCGGACACAGTCATCAACGATGACCAGGGCGCTGCCCGCTTGCGTCCGGCTCGGTACGAGTCTGTAGCTGAATGTCCAACATGTTGAGGCCTGGGTCAATTCACGCTCTACATCTTGACCCTTGTGGAAAACCGCGATCGCGCCGCGCGCGATCATCGGAGCGGCCATTTTCAACAGCTTTTCCAAGGGCGCCAGCGCCCTTGCAGTCACCACGTCGACCGGCTCGTCCCACGCCTCGACGAACGTTTCTATGCGTTCACAGTGCACGGTCGCCGGTGCGGCGGTGCGCCGGGCGGCCGCGCGCAAGAAGGCGCATTTGCCCGAAAGCGATTCGACCAGATGCACCTCAGCGCCTGGCTTCTCGGCCATGACGACGGCGACGACCATGCCCGGAAGACCCGCGCCGGAGCCGAGATCGACCCAGCGCCGGGCCTCAGGCGCACAAGCCACAGCCTGTGCACAGTCCGCTATATGCCTTGTCCACAGGCGGGAAAGCGTGTCCGGTCCGACCAGGTTTTTGGCTTTGCTCCACTTTCTGAGCTCGTCCACGTAGTTATCCAGTCTCGTCTCTGTTTCACGTGAAACGTCGACGAGATCGCGCACGAGGGCCAGGCCCGCAGCCCGATCCGCATCCGAATCGACTTTGTCCCCGCTACGCACTCTTGCGGCCTTCGCTGCGCCGGCGCAGATGCGCGGCAAGCAGGAGCAGCGCCGCCGGGGTCATGCCCTCGATCCGGGCGGCCTGCCCGACCGAATGCGGACGGACCGTCGACAGTTTCTCCCGGATCTCGTTCGTCAACCCGGCAAGCGCCGCGAAATCCATATCCGCGGGAATCTCCAAGGTCTCGTCGCGCCGGAACCGGTCGATATCCGCCTTCTGCCTCTCCAGATAGACCGCGTAGCGCGCCTCGATCTCGAGTTGCTCGCCAATTTGTTTCGGAAGCGCACCGAGCTCCGGCCAGATCGCTTTCAGCCGGGTCAGGTCGATATCCGTATAGGCCAGCAGATCCAGAGCGGACCGACGCTGTCCGTCATGGTTGAGCGCCAGTCCCCGGCGCGCCGCCTCCTGCGGAGTCAGGTTGAGCGAACCCGCCAGCGCCTTGGCCTCGTCCAGGGCCGTCATCTTCCTTTCGAAGGCCAGCGCCCGCTCGGTACCGACACAGCCCAGCGAAATCCCCCGCGCGGTCAACCGCTGATCCGCATTGTCCGCGCGCAGGGTCAGCCGATACTCAGCCCGCGAGGTAAACATGCGATAGGGTTCACTAACCCCGCGCATGACCAGGTCGTCGATCATGACCCCGATATAGGCATCGGACCGATCGATCACGATCCCATCCGTTCCGGATGCGAATCGAGTCGCATTGAGCCCGGCCACGAGCCCCTGCGCGGCCGCCTCTTCATATCCGGTTGTGCCGTTTATCTGGCCGGCAAGGAACAGACCCGCCACCCGTTTCGTCTGCAGCGTCGGCTCGAGTTCGCGCGGATCGACAAAATCGTACTCGATCGCATAACCAGGCCGCAGGATCACCGCCCGCTCCAGACCCGGCATGGATGCGACGATCGCCGTCTGTACATCCTCGGGAAGCGACGTCGATATCCCGTTCGGGTAGACCGTGTCGTCGTCCAGGCCCTCCGGCTCCAGGAAGATCTGGTGGCTGTCGCGATCGGCGAAGCGGACGACCTTGTCCTCTATCGAGGGACAATAACGCGGACCCCGACTTTCAATCCGCCCGGAATACATCGCTGATCGGCCGAGATTAGCCTCTATGATCGCATGCGTCCGCGCGACCGTCCGGGTTATGTGGCAGTCGATCTGCGGTGTCTCGATCTTGTTGGTCAGGAAGGAAAACGGGACAGGCTCGGCATCGCCCGGCTGGCGCTGCAGAGCCGCCCAGTCGATCGTCCGCCCGTCGAGCCGCGGCGGCGTTCCCGTCTTCAGCCGCCCGAGCCGGAAGCCGAAAGCCTCGATTCGCTCGGCCAGCTTTACCGCCGGCTTGTCCCCCACCCGACCCGCCGGCCAGGTCTTCTCGCCCAGATGGATCAGACCGCGCAGGAAGGTTCCGGTCGTCACCACCACGGCGCCGGACCGGTAATGCCGGCCATCCACGGTCGTTACGCCACCGACTCGATTCCACTCGACAATCAGATCGGCCACCTCGCCGCTTATGATATCGAGATTAACGATGCCCCCGAGCTCGGCCTGCATCGCCACGCGATACAGTTTCCTGTCTGCCTGCGCGCGGGGTCCGCGCACGGCAGGGCCTTTCCGCCGGTTCAGGAGACGGAACTGGATGCCGGCGCGATCTGCGACCCGGCCCATCACCCCGTCCAGCGCATCGATCTCGCGGACGAGATGGCCCTTGCCGACCCCGCCGATCGCCGGATTGCAGGACATCTCGCCGATCTTGGCCGGGTCCTGGGTAATCATTGCCACGGTCGCGCCGGCGCGTGCCGCCGCAGCCGCAGCCTCGCACCCCGCATGGCCACCGCCGATCACCACGACGTCGTATATCTTTATCTGCGTCATTGTCCGCATCCCGAGACGCGCTGATTACAGTGATTGCCCCGCCGCTGCCAAGGTCCGATTGCGCGCCGAACCTGTTTCACGTGAATCCCCGGCTGCGGTCTGCCGAGGCGTTAACCGTGATTCACGTGAAACATTCCAATTCGCATCACCGCTTATTCTTACTTGCCGATGCAGAACTGCCCGAAGATCGCGTCGAGCACATCCTCCACATCGATCCGGCCGGTTATGCGCCCAAGCGCGTTCGCCGCCGCCCGCAACTCCTCGGCAACCAGATCGCCGTCCGCCACATAGTCGAGCCGCCCCGCCCGCTCCAACGCGGCAAGCGCCGCCATCGTTTCGCTGCGATGCCGCGCCCGCGTGATCACGGATTCCGTTCCGGATCCGACTCGATCCTGAATCCAATCCGTCAACGCCTCGATCAGGGCAGAAATGCCGGCGCCCGTCTTCGCCGAGATACCGAACCGATTATCCGCCAGCCGCCCCGCGTCTCCGCCCTTTACGTCAACCTTGGTCTCCACGATCCAGGCCGTCGCACCCCCCGATCCATCAAGCCCCGGACCCGCCATCGGATCCGTGCCCCGCTCGACCAGCCACAACACCAGATCGGCCCGCGACGCGTGATCGCGCGCGCGCCGTACCCCTTCCGTCTCGATCGCATCCGCCGTTTCCCGAATTCCCGCCGTATCCACCACCGTTACCGGAACCCCGGCGAGATCGAGCCGCACCGCGATCGCATCGCGCGTCGTCCCCGGCACCTCCGAGACGATCGCCACGTCGCGGCGCGCCAAAGCGTTGATCAGGCTCGACTTTCCGACATTCGGTTCACCGGCGATGACCACGGTAAGGCCGTCGCGAATCATCTCGCCTCGCCCGCCATCGGCGAGTTCCCGCCCCATCTCCGCGGTGAGCTCCGCGATCTCCGGCCCAACCTGCTGGCTCACCCCTGCCGGCACATCGTCCTCGTCGGCGAAATCGATGCCCGCTTCGCACAACGCCAGGATGCCTATCAGCCGCTCCCGCCAGGTGTCGTACACCCGCCCGGCCCGGCCCTCGAGCTGGCGCAGGGCCTGGCGCCGTTGCGCCTCGGTCTCCGCGTCGATCAGATCGGCAAGACCCTCGACCTCGGTCAGATCGAGCTTGCCGTTGCCGAACGCCCGCCTGGCGAACTCACCCGCCTCGGCCACGCGCAGACCGTCGAGCCCGGACAGCGCCTCGATCAATCCCGCCACGACCGCCCGGCCGCCATGGACATGGAACTCGACGCAATCCTCGCCGGTGAAACTCGCCGGACCCGGCATCCACAGCACGAGCCCCTTGTCGATCGCCTCGCCGTTCCGCCCCCGAATCGACCGCAACGACGCCATGCGCGCAGCCGGAACCGACCCGGCCAGACTTTCAACCGACCGAGCCGACGCCGGACCCGACACCCGCACCACCGCGACACCGGCCTTGCCCGCGCCGCTCGAGACCGCGAAGATCGTGTCGGTCTCCACCCGATCACACCGCCCTGTCACTTCTCCACCACCGCCTTAGATACCTTCATGGAAACCGCAGAACCGGCATGACCGAAAACCGCCTCAGCCACGAAACCAGCCCCTATCTCCTCCAGCACGCTGACAATCCGGTGCACTGGCACCCCTGGGGAGCCGAGGCCCTCGCCGAAGCCAGGTCTTCAGGCAAGCCCATCCTTCTGTCGATCGGCTACGCCGCCTGCCACTGGTGCCATGTCATGGCCCACGAAAGCTTCGAGGATCCCGAAACCGCCCGCTGGATGAACGATCTGTTCGTCAACATCAAGGTCGACCGCGAGGAACGCCCCGATATCGACCAGCTTTATATGGCAGCGCTACACCAGTTGGGCGAGCAGGGCGGCTGGCCTCTGACCATGTTTCTGACCCCGGACGGCGACCCGTTCTGGGGCGGAACCTACTTCCCCAAGACCGCCCGCTACGGCCGGCCCGGCTTCGTCGACGTCCTCAAGCACATCGCCCGGATCTTCCGCGAGGAACCGGACAAGATCGAGCAGAACCGCGCCGCCATCACCGCCCGCCTGACGCCGCCCGCAGGCGAACCCGGCCAGCTGTCGCCGGACATCGTCCCGGCGATCGCCGGCAAGCTGATCGAGATCTTCGACCCCGTGAACGGCGGCCTCAACGGCGCGCCGAAATTCCCGCAGGCCCCTATCCTCGATCTCGTCTGGCGCGCCGGCCTGATGACCGGACAGACGCGGTTCTTCAAAACCGTCGAGCACACCCTTTCGAGGATCGCCCGCGGCGGCATCTACGATCATCTCGGCGGCGGCTTCGCCCGCTACGCAGTCGACGAGCGCTGGCTGGTGCCGCATTTCGAGAAGATGCTCTACGACAACGCCCAGCTCATCGAGCTGATGACCACGGCCTGGCTCAGGACCGGAAATCCGCTGTTCCGCACCCGAATCGAGGAAACCGTTGACTGGCTGACACGAGAGATGATTGCGGAGGGCGGCGCCTTTGCCGCCAGCCTCGACGCGGATTCGGAAGGCGAGGAAGGCCGCTTCTACGTCTGGGACAAGGCCGAGATAGACGGCCTCCTCGGCGATAAAGCCGCCCTGTTCGCCAAGGCCTACGACGTTACCGAAGTGGGCAATTTCGAAGGCCGGACCATCCTCAATCGCCTCGACGATCCGTTCCCCCTATCCGAAGCCGACGAAACCCATCTGGCCGAAGCCCGGACAATCCTGTTTGAGGCCCGCGAACCGCGCGTTCATCCCGGCCGCGACGACAAGATCCTCGCCGACTGGAACGGCATGATGATCGCCGCCCTCGCCTATGCCGGACGGACATTCGAGCGCCCGGATTGGATCGCTCTCGCCGAGACCGCCTATCGTTTCGTCACCGACTCGATGACGCGCGACGGCCGTATCGCCCATGCCTATCGCGACGGCAAAATGACATGGCCGGGATTATCCTCCGACTACGCCGCGATGGCCTCCGCCGCCCTCGCCCTGTTCGACGCCACCGGCGATCGTCCCTATCTCGATGATGCCATCTCGCTTGCGGACTGCCTCGAGACCTGGCACGTGGGCGACGACGGCACCTACCGCCTCGCCGCCTCCGATGCCGCCGACGTGACCATCCGGATGCGGTCCGGCGTCGATGAGGCCACCGCAAATCCAAACGGCATCGCCGCCACCGTCCTCGTCCGTCTGTATCACATCACCGGCGAAGGTCCCTTCCTCGCCCGCGCCGACCGACTTCTCGCCGCCTTTGCTTCCGATGCGGCGCAAAATCCCGTCGGCCACGCGAGCCTGCTGTCCGCCCTCGCTCTGCGGACCGCCGGCGTCCAGATCGTGGTCATCGGGGATGCCGGCGATCCGGCCATGAAAGCGCTCGTTTCCGCCGTCAATAGCGTTCCGGACCCGAATCGAAGCCTGATAACGCTGTCACCAGGCGACGATCTGCCCGCCGGCCATCCCGCGCTGGGGAAATCCCAGGTCGACGGATCCGCCACCGCCTATGTCTGCCGCGGCGACACCTGCTCGCTCCCCGTAACGGATCCGAATCGGTTGAAGGACGCGCTCAATCCGGCCTGAGCGCGCTACTTCTTCTTCACCTTGTACTTAATCGTAATCCCGAGAGGAGCACGTTGCCGCAGGTATCGGCAGCGTCGGAGTTATACCGCTCCATTTCCAGCCCAATCATGTCGCCGGGCTTCCGATCGCTCAGGATCCCATCCGAACCGAGAATGAACACCTTGCGAACGCCAACCCAAGGATGCGCCACACTTACAAACGGCCCGCCGCGCGGACGCAGGAATGTCGGATCGCCGTCGTAGCCGCCCATTTCACCGACGCGGACGCGCGTGTATCCACCCGCCTCGTATTCCACGGCACCGAACATGGCGGTGCTGCTGATGGGAACCGAAAAGGACACCCTTTTGGCGGACGCAGGCGAACTGGAAATCATCATCGCAGCCACCGCCATTACAAGGCAGAAAAGTCCTGCGGGCGCCGAAACGCCCTCCCCCCGAAAGACATACAGGTTCTCCCATCTAGATCCATTGCTACGGGGAAACCTAAACAATTACCAAACATTCCCTTAAGTAACTCCGGCCAAACGACACCGCCCGCATCACCGATCGGCCGCTCAAACGAAAAGGCCGGACCCCGCGGGGCCCGGCCTCCATATCTCACCGTAAGCAAACCGGTGTTCAGGTGTTCATCGAATCGAAGAACTCGTCGTTGCTCTTCGTCTGCCTGAGCTTGTCGAGCAGGAACTCGATGGCGTCCACCGTCCCCATCGGATTGAGAATGCGGCGCAGCACGTACATCTTCTTGAGCTTGTCCGGCGGGACCAGAAGCTCTTCCTTGCGGGTGCCCGACCGGGTGATGTCCATGGACGGGAACACGCGCTTGTCGGCCACCTTGCGGTCGAGGATGATTTCCGAATTGCCCGTACCCTTGAACTCTTCGAAGATCACTTCGTCCATGCGGCTGCCCGTATCGATCAGCGCGGTCGCGATGATCGTCAGCGAGCCGCCCTCCTCGATGTTGCGCGCCGCGCCGAAGAACCGCTTCGGCCGCTGCAGGGCATTGGCGTCGACACCACCGGTCAAAACCTTGCCCGAGGACGGCACCACGGTGTTGTAGGCGCGGCCGAGGCGCGTGATCGAATCCAGCAGGATCACGACGTCGCGACCGTGCTCCACCAGGCGCTTGGCCTTCTCGATCACCATTTCCGCCACCTGAACGTGGCGCGCCGCCGGCTCGTCGAAGGTCGAGGAAATCACCTCGCCCTTCACCGACCGCTGCATGTCGGTCACTTCTTCCGGCCGCTCGTCGATCAGAAGAACGATCAGATAGCACTCGGGATGATTGGTCGTGATCGAATGGGCGATGTTCTGAAGCAGAACCGTCTTGCCGGTCCGCGGCGGCGCGACGATCAGGCCGCGCTGGCCCTTGCCGAGCGGCGCGACCAGGTCGATCACCCGCGCCGACATGTCCTTTCCCGTCGGAACCTCGAGCTCCATGTTGAAGCGTTCTTCAGGGTAAAGCGGCGTCAGGTTGTCGAAATTGATCTTGTGGCGCGCCTTCTCCGGGTCCTCGAAATTGATCGTGTTGACCTTGAGCAGCGCGAAATACCGTTCGCCCTCCTTGGGGCTGCGGATCATGCCTTCCACCGTATCGCCGGTGCGCAGGCTGAACCGGCGGATCTGGCTCGGGCTCACATAGATGTCGTCCGGACCCGGCAGATAGTTCGCGTCGGGCGAGCGCAGGAAGCCGAATCCGTCCTGCAGCACCTCAACGACGCCTTCGCCGACGATTTCGACGTCCTGGGCCGCGAGCTGCTTGAGGATCGCGAACATCAGCTCCTGCTTGCGCAGGCCGCTCGCGTTTTCGACTTCCAGGCTTTCGGCAAAGGCGAGCAGCTCCGGAGGCGACTTCGCCTTGAGCTCCTGAAGCTTCATTTCCCGCATCGGCGGTAAACTCCTGTGGCGGTATACGCCTGAGTGGTTCGGGGGGTGTGGACCGGCGAAAAGATCGGGTCCATCGTTTTTGTGGAGATTAACGAGGCTGGAACTCGCACCCGAGACGGGCGGATCGATGTCCTACGCTCGATTAGGTGAGTCGGGCGATTATATATACCGCGTCACAAGACGCCACAAGTATTCCGCTTCGGTTTCGCTCAGAACGGCTTCACGATCACGAGAATGACGATGATGACCATCAATACGGTCGGCACCTCGTTCATGATCCGGAAGAATCGTGCCGAATGCCGGTTCCGGTCCTCGGCGAAGGCACGAACGTAGCCCGAAAACATGCCGTGCACCGCCGAAAGCGCTATTACCAGCGCGAACTTGGCATGGAACCAGCCGGACGTCCACCAGCCCCCGTCCCAGGCAAGCCACAATCCGAGCGCCCAGGTCACAACCATGGCCGGGTTGATGATGAACCGCAGAAGCCTGCGCTCCATCACCTTGAACGTCTCGGACTGCGCCGATCCCGGCGCCGCCTCGCAATGATAGACGAACAGCCGCGGCAGATAGAGCATGCCGGCCATCCACGAGATCACCGCGATCAGGTGAAACGCCTTCAGCCACAGATACAGCCCCGACGGCTGCCAGAGCGCCAGTCCGCCGAACAGCGCCGCCGCGACGGCGACGCCGACGACGGCCCTCAGAACAAGCGTGCGGCGCGGACTGTCGCTCACCCCGTCCCCTTCCGCACCCGCTTCAGCATCGATTCGACGTGGGCTATCGGCGTCTCCGGCAGAATCCCGTGGCCCAGGTTGAAGATCAGCCGCCCCGCCGACAGCGTTTCCAGGATCCGGTCGACGCTTTCGTCCAGCGCCCTGCCGCCGGACAGAAGCGCCAGCGGATCGACATTGCCCTGAACCGCCGTCACCGGCTGCAGGCTGTCGCGGGCGAACGCCAGCGGCATCGTCCAGTCGAGACCGATGGCGTCGATCCCCGTACCCTCGACATAGGCCTTGGCACGCGCGCCGGCCCCGCGCGGGAAACCGATTACCCGCGTCCCCGGGATCTCGGCCCGCACCGCATCGACGATCCGCCGCGTCGGCTCGATCGCCCAGCGCCTGAAGCCGTCTTCGTCGAGCACCCCCGCCCAGGTATCGAAGATCTGGATGGCGTCCGCGCCGGCCCTGAGCTGGCGGATCAGATAGTCGGCCGACGCCTCGACCAGAATATCGATCAGCTGCTGGAACAGCTCCGGCTCGCCATAGGCCATCATCCGCGCCGGTCTCTGATCCGGCGTGCCCTGACCGGCGATCATATACGTGGCGACCGTCCACGGCGCCCCGCAGAAGCCCAGCAGCGTCACCTCGTCGGGTAATCCCGCCCGCACCCGTTCCACCGTCTCGAACACCGGGGCAAGATGGCTGGCGATCCTCTCCGGCGTCAGCGCCGCGATCGCCGCGCCTCCCGATAGCGGCGCGAGCCTGGGCCCTTCGCCCTGCTCGAACCGCACCGGCTGTCCGAGTGCATCCGGCACGACCAAGATGTCGGAGAACAGGATCGCCGCATCGAACCCGAACCGCCGTATCGGCTGCAGCGTCACCTCGGTCGCAGCCTCCGGCGTGTAGCACAGGTCCAGGAAACTGGGATAGCGCGCCCGCACGTCCCGGTACTCCGGCAGATACCGTCCTGCCTGCCGCATCATCCAGACGGGCGGCACGTCGTATCGCTCGCCTGCCAGAACCTTCGCCACGCGACGATCAACAGGCCGATGGTCTTCTTTCAATAGAGTCAAAGAGAGAGGATTCCTTCGATTCCGATTCTTAGAGAGCCAACTAGCGGGATTAAACTCTGTCCACAACACCGGTCCCAGAATGATCTGACAAGCCGCATTTCGTCGCGGCCCGGCCCGTTAAGATTTCATTAATAATTTCAAGGCCCCACCGGCTCGGTCCGAAAACCGGCTCAGCATGTTTACCCATTATTAACGAAATCAACCGGACATCCCCGATCCCCTCCTCGAACGGAAGAACCTGTTGATGACCGAGCGGGTCAAACGCTAAGTCAGCGGATAGGATTCCCGACCGCGCCCCAGAGCGTGGGATAACGACCAGGTTCTCCACAGGTCTCAACAAGCCGATGCCGGATCGCATTCATAGCTACGTTCACCTGCACCTGGTCTCCGATGCGACGGGCGAGACGCTGATCGCGGTGGCGCGCGCGGTGGCCGCGCAATACGCTTCGGTGCGCGCGATCGAACACGTCTATCCGCTGGTGCGTTCGCAAAAGCAGCTCGAGCGCGTCATTACCGACATCGAGGACGCGCCGGGCATCGTCCTCTATACGCTGATCGGGGCCGAGCTCAGCGAGCGGCTGGAAAAGCGCTGTAAGGAGATCGGCACGCCCTGCGTATCGGTGCTCGCACCGGTGCTCGGCGTGTTCCGCTCCTATCTCGGCACCGAGTCGACGCCGCGTATCGGCGGACAGCACGTACTCAACACGGAATATTTCCGCCGCATCGACGCATTGAACTACACGCTGCTGCACGACGACGGGCAGATGCCGGAGGATCTGAACGAGGCGGACGTCGTCCTCGTCGGCATCTCGCGCACGTCGAAAACACCGACCAGCATCTATCTCGCCAACCGCGGCATAAAGACAGCCAATATCCCCGTGGTGCCCGGCATCCCCCTGCCACCGCAGCTCGACGAGGTGACGAAGCCGCTGATCGTCGGCCTGATCGCCAGCCCCGAGCGTATCGTCCAGATCCGCCAGAATCGCCTGTTGTCGCTGAACGCCGACGACAACACCGCCTATGTGGACAAGTCGAGCGTGGCAGCCGAGATCGCCTTTACCCGCAAGCTCTGCGCCCGCCAGGGCTGGCCGCTGATCGATGTGACCCGCCGTTCCATCGAGGAAACGGCCGCGGCGATCCTCGCCCACTATAAGGAGCACGCCAATGACGCATGACCGTCCGCTTGCCCTGAAACCGGTGGTTCTGGCATCCGCCAGCCGTACCCGCCGCAGCCTGCTCGAGGCCGTTGGCCTCGACGTCGAGGCCGTTCCGTCGGGTCTCGACGAGCGCGCGATGATCGACGCGATAGTTCAGGACACCGAGGAGGATCTGCCGCCCGCCGATGTCGCCTCGGTCCTGGCCGCCGCCAAGGCCGATGCCGTAAGCGCCAACCGTCCCGGTGCCATCGTCATCGGCGCCGACCAGACGCTCGAGCTCGACGGCGAACTCTTCGTCAAGCCCGAGAGCATCGAACAGGCCCGTTCGAACCTCCTGCGTCTGCGCGGCAAGACCCATCTGCTTCATGCCGCCGTCGCGATCGTGCGCGATGGCGAGCAGCTGTGGTCGACGCTCGAGACCGCGGCGCTGACCATGCGCGACTTCACCCCGCAGTTCCTCGGCCGCTATTCGGTCGCCGCCGGTGAAGACATGCTCGACAGTGTCGGCTCCTACCGGGTCGAGGGTCTCGGCCTGCAGCTCTTCGAGCACATCGACGGCGATCACGCCACCATCCTCGGCCTGCCCCTCCTGCCCGTTCTGGCTGAATTGAGAAAGCTCGGCGTCGTCGAAAAATGAACGATATACCAAAGGCCTGCGTCATCGGCTGGCCGGCCAGGCATTCACGCTCGCCGCTTATCCACCGTCATTGGCTTCGGCGCTACGGCATCGCCGGCGACTACGTCATCGAGGAAATCGAGCCGGAGGATTTCGAGGCCTTCCTGTCCGATCTTTCCGCGCACGGTTATGTCGGCTGCAACGTCACGCTGCCGCACAAGGAAGCGGCCGCCCGTCTCGTCGCCCGGCGTGACGAGACCGCGGCGCGCCTCGGTGCGGTGAACACGGTCTGGTACCAGGACGGAGACCTCGTCGGCGCCAATACCGACGTCTACGGCTTCCTCGCCAATCTCGATGCCGGCGCGCCGCGATGGGACGCGGGCCTCGACCGCGCCGTGGTGCTTGGCGCCGGCGGTGCGGCGCGCGGCATCGTCCACGGACTGCTGACCCGCGGTGTCGGCCGCATCGATGTCGTCAACCGCTCCCTCGATCGGGCCGCGGCCCTGGCCGACGCTTTCGGCCCGGCGGTGATCGCCCGCGGCTGGGACGAGATCGATACGGTGCTCGAGGATGCGCGCCTCCTCGTCAACACGACGTCGCTCGGCATGCAGGGCAATCCGCCGCTCGAGATCGATCTCGCACCGCTCGCCGCCGAGGCCATCGTCAACGACATCGTCTACGTGCCGCTCGAGACCAATCTCCTGAAAGCGGCGCGCGCGCGCGATCTGAACGCCGTCGACGGTCTCGGCATGCTGCTCTATCAGGCGGTGCCGGGCTTCGAGAAATGGTTCGGCGTGCGCCCGGATGTGACTTCCGACCTGCGCGCCGTTCTCGTCAAGGATATCGAGGGGACCTGATGTTCATAATCGGCCTGACCGGATCGATCGGCATGGGCAAGTCGGCGACCGGGCGCATGTTCGCCGCCCGCGGCGCGCCGGTGCACGATGCGGATGCGGAGGTCCATCGCCTCTATGCGAACGAGGCCGTCGGTCCGATCGGCGACGTCTTCCCCGATGCGATCGTGGACGGCAGGGTCGACCGCGACCGGCTGTCGAAACTGGTGCTCGGCGACGATCAGGCGATCAAACGGCTGGAGAAGATCGTCCATCCGCTGGTGCAGGCGCGGGAAACGGCCTTTCTCGACGCGGCGTTCGCCGGAGGCCGTCGCTTCGCCGTCGCCGAGGTGCCGCTTTTGCTCGAGGTCGGCGGCGATGCGCGTGTCGACGCGGTGGTTCTCGCCTCCGCTCCCGCCGCGGTGCAGCGCGAACGCGTGCTGAAGCGCGGCGGCATGAGCGCGGAGAAGTTCGAGAAGATCCTCGCCCGGCAGATGCCCGACGCCGAAAAACGCAGGCGCGCCCACTTCGTCGTCGACACCAGCCGCGGCTTCGGCTTCGCGGAGAAACAGGTGGACGATATCATGCGGGCCCTTGCCGCCTCACCGGGCGCGGCCTATGCACGAAGACGCTGGGGCTGAGCCCGGACCCGGCATGACCAGTCCAGGGACCTGCCGGGCGGCGCGGTCCGGGAGCCAGAGGGGAGGATCGGCGCGCCGATGCGCGAGATTGTGCTCGACACCGAGACCACCGGACTGAATCCGGCCGGCGGCGACCGGGTGGTGGAGATCGGCGGCGTCGAGCTGCTCAATCACATCCCGACGGGCCGGAACCTGCACCTTTACATAAATCCCGAACGCGACATGCCCGCCGAGGCCTTCGCCGTGCATGGGCTGTCGATCGAGTTCCTGGCCAACTATCCCGTCTTCGCCGACATCGCCGACCAGTTCGTCGAGTTCGTCGCCGATTCGAAGCTCATCATCCACAACGCCTCGTTCGACATGGGCTTCCTCAACCACGAGCTCGAGACGCTCGGTCGCGCGCCGATCCCCTATACCCAGGCGGTCGACACGCTGATGCTGGCCCGCCGCCGCCATCCCGGCGGTCCGAACAATCTCGACGCCCTGTGCGGTCGCTACGGCATCGACAATTCGCGCCGCGACAAGCACGGCGCACTGCTCGACGCCGAATTGCTCGCCGAAGTCTATATCGAGTTGATCGGTGGCCGGCAGGCCGCGCTTTCCCTGGTCGAGACCGTCTCCGGCTCGGGCGGCGGCGCCGACGAAACGCGCGCAGCCCGCCCGGTTCCGCTGGCCCCGCTGATCAGCGAAACGGAAAAGGCGGCTCACGCCGCCTTTATCGCCAAACTCGGACCCGACTCCATCTGGCGCAAATACCGCACCCTTCCAGAGGAATAGCCGGTCCCGGATTAGCCGGCCCCTGGGGACCGGCCATCGGAGTTCCGGATAAGCGCGAGGCTGGCCGGGATCTCAGGCCTGAGCCGCCGGCTGCTGCGCCATGCGCTGCTGGTAGAGTGCGGCGAAGTCGATGAGGCCGAGCATGACCGGCGGGAATCCGCCGGCGCCGATCGTGTCGGCGACGATCTGCCGCGCGAACGGGAACAACAGGCGCGGGCACTCGATCATGACGAACGGCTGGAAATGTTCCTGCGGGATGTTGCGGACCCGGAACAGGCCGCAATAAACGAGTTCCAGCGCGAAGATCACGGTCGTCTCGTCACCCGCGCGCGCTTCCAGCTTGAGTTCGACCTCGATCTGGTCGTCGCCGGCCGGATTGGCGTTGACCTGGATGTTGAAGTTGATCGGCGGCTGGCCGGTGCGCTGCTCGGTCATCGAGGCCGGTGCGCGCGGGTTCTCGAAAGACAGGTCCTTGATGTACTGGGCAAGCACCTCGATGCTCGGGCCGGCCTGCTGGCCAGTCGCGGCCGCACCGCCCTCGCTTCCGGCCGCGCCGCCGCCATTGGTGGGTTCATTGGTCATGGAATGTCGCTCCGGAGCTTGCGTTGATCCACAGATCGGTTTCAAGGGGCGCTAAAGGATGTCGAGCCGGTCTTCGCAGTCTTGCGGGCTCTCCCGGTGGCTCTTTAGCGTGTCGGGCCGCTGGCTAACACGTCACCCCCGAGGCGGGCAAGCGGCGCGGAACCGACACCGCTCGGCGCACCCTCACGGATTGCGCCATGGCGACGGCCCGCCGCGCGAGGACGTGCCGCCAGACGAGTCGCCGGACTTGGTATCGCCAGTTCCGGCATCGCCCGGCCCGGAGTCTTCGGCCCCGTCGGTGTCGATCTCTATCTCGTAGGCCTCGACATCGATGACGTCGTCCCGCCGTCCGTGTCGGCCGCGGGGGTGTCCGCCCGGCCGCCCACCCGGTCCCCCGCCGCCCATCTCGACGACGGTGACGCGGCCGGCGAGCCAGCCGGCGATTGCCGAGACGATCACGCGCCGGGCCGGCGGGACCAGCAGCGTGAAGCCGATCGCATCGGTCAGGAAGCCGGGCGTCAGCAGCAGCGCGCCGGCGACGAGAATCGCCAGGCCCTCGCTCATCGCGTCCGTCGGCAAGACGTTGCGGTCGATGTCGGCACGCGCCTTGGCGAGCGTTTCCAGCCCCTGCCGGCGGACCAGCCAGGCGCCCGCGATCGCGGTCAGGATCACGATCGCGATGGTGGCCAGCACGCCGATTTGCTCGCCGATGACGACGAACAGCGCGATTTCGGCGATCGGAATGCCCAGAAACAGGGCGAAGAGAACCAAACCCATCGTCTGTCGTTTTAACCCCGTTGGTGTTTTACGGTCGATCCGGGCGCGATGCACTGGACCGCGCCGGATCAATCCTTACATAGTAAGCACTGGCCAATCCCGCCTTCTTTCTTGGCGCACCGGGCAAATCCCGGTAAACGGGTGCTGATGAACGGCATATTCGATATCTACACGATCCTCTTCCTGGTCCTCGCCGTGGTGATTTTCCTGCGGCTGCGGAGCGTGCTCGGCCGGCGCACCGGCAACGAGCGCCAGCCGTATGATCCTTTCTCGGCACCGAAGGAAAGCGGGTCGGCTGCATCCGACAAGGTCGTCAACCTGCCGCCGCGCGCCGAATCGGGTGCGCCGCGCGCGAACGCCGCCAACGACGATTTCGGCGATATCGCCCCGCGCGGCTCCGATCTCGCCCAGGGCCTGTCCGCGATCAGGCAGACCGATCCGGCCTTCGATCCGAAAGGATTCGTCGACGGCGCCAGGATGGCCTACGAGATGATCGTCACCGGCTTCGCCGATGGCGACCGCAAGATGCTGAAGAACCTTCTGTCCCGGGAGGTCTATGACGGCTTCGTCGGCGCCATCGCCGATCGCGAGAGCCGCGGCGAGACCGCGATGTCGAACTTCGTCTCGATCGACAAGGCCGACATCACCGAGGCGCAGCTGCGCGGGCGCACGGCCCACGTCACCGTGCGGTTCGTCTCGCAGCTCATCACCGCCACACGCGACAAGGACGGCGCGGTGATCCAGGGCGATCCCAACGCGGTCACCGAGGTGACGGACATCTGGACCTTCGCCCGGGACCTCGGATCGCGCGATCCGAACTGGAAGCTCGTTGCCACCGAGTCTGCCGACTGAGCTGATCGCCCGCTTCACCGCGCGTCCGCGCTGGCGCCGCGAGCTGGCCTGCGTGGCCGGCGCTGTCGCGCTCGCGGCCGTGGTGGCGCTCGTGTTCGCGCTGCCCGGCCGCGACCGGTCGATCGCCGACCATCCCGCCGTCAAGGCCGGTCACCGTCTGGTGGCCGTAGGCTTCGAGGATCTGCCCGGCTTTTCCGCCGACGATCCGTCCGAGGCCTTCGCGGCGTTCCTGCGCTCCTGCGGCCATGGCCGCGACGAAAGCCGGCTCGCCGATGTCTGTCTCAAGGCGGAGGCGCTGTCCGACCCGGACGCCGACGCCGTTCGCGCCTTCTTCGTCGGGAACTTCCGCCCCTACCGCGTCGAGCCGAAGGACGGCGCGGCGGTCTATACCGCTTATTACGAGCCCGTCGTTCCCGGCTCGCGCGTAAAGACCGGACGTTTCGCGACACCGCTCTATCCGCTGCCCGCCGGTCTCGAGCCGGTCACCGGCAAGACTCGTCCCGAAGGCTGGGACGAGACCCTGACCTGGGGCCGCAGGACCGAACGCGGCTTCGAGCCCTTCTATACCCGCGCCGAGATCGACGGCGGCGCCCTCGACGGCGCGGTGAAGCCGCTCGTCTATGTCGAGGATTCCGTCGAGGCCTTCTATATCCACATCCAGGGCTCGACCCGCATCGCGCTGCCCGACGGCGCGCTGATGCGCGTCGGCTTCGCCGGCAAGAACGGCCATCCCTATTCGTCGGTCGGCAAGGCGATGCAGGCCAAGGGCATCGTGCCGGACGGCGGCTTCTCGATGGATGCGATGCGCGCCTACTTCCGTGCCAATCCGGACATCACGCCGTCTCTGCTGCAGGAAAACCGCTCCTATATCTTCTTCCGCGAGATCGCCGGCCTCGCCCCGGACCTCGGGCCGATCGGCGGCGAGGGCGTGCCCCTGACCGCGGGGCGGTCGATCGCCGTCGACACCGCCTATCATCGCTACGGCACCCCGGTCTTCGTCGACGCCGAGCTGCCAATCGGCAAGGACCGCGCCCGCGAACCGTTCCGCCGCCTGATGATCGCCCAGGATACCGGCTCGGCGATCAAGGGCCCCGCGCGCGCCGACCTGTTCTGGGGCACCGGCCGTGAGGCAGGCTCGATGGCCGGCGGCATCAAGGCCGACGGGAGTTTCTTCGTCTTCGTGCCGAAGCCGTGAGGCCGGATCGATGGCGTCGCGGAAAACGAGGGACCTGAACGCGGAGGACCGGGCGTTGTGGCGCAGCGTCACCGAAACCGTCAGTCCGCTCCGCAAGACCGTCAAGTCCGGCAAAAGTACCGTTGTCCCACCCGATGAGCCGGGGACCGAACCCACCGCACCGGCGAAGGCAGTCTCGCCGGCGCCGCGATCCCGCGCCCCCGCCGTCGCGAAACCACCGCCGCCACCGCCGGTTCCAACGCTCTCTCCAATCGACAGAAAGCTCACCCGCCGCATCGCCAGGGGATCGCGATCCGTCGACGCCAAGATCGATCTGCACGGCCTCAACCAGCGCGAGGCACACGCGCGTCTCCTGTCCTTCCTGCAGACCGCGCGCGCCCGCGGCCACCGGCTGGTGCTGGTGGTGACCGGCAAGGGCAAGAGCGAGGGCGCGGCCGAATGGTGGGAGGAGGGCACGCGCGGGGTATTGCGCCGCTCGGTGCCCGAATGGCTGGCGACGCCGCCGTTCCGGGCGATGGTGGTCGGGTACGAGCGGGCGCATGCGCGCAAGGGCGGCGACGGCGCGCTCTACGTGCAGCTGCGCCGCGCCGACAAGCCGGGCGCGGGCGAGCGATGACGCCGTTCGGGGCAAGACTGCGCGCGATGCGCAAGGCGCGCGGCATAACCCTGTCTCAGATGGCCGGCGCACTCGGCGTCTCGTCGGCCTATCTCTCGGCCCTGGAGCACGGCAAGCGCGGCCGCCCGTCCTGGTATCTGGTCCAGGGCGTCATCGCCTATTTCAACGTGATCTGGGACGAAGCCGAGGAGCTCACGCGCCTCGCCGAGCTGTCGCATCCGCGCATTACCGTCGATACCTCGGGGCTCGCGCCGGAGGCGACGGAGCTCGCCAACCGGATCGCCCGCGACATCGGCAAGCTCAGCCGCGAGGACGCCGCCGACCTGGTGCAGCGGCTGAAACACGCGACCGGCGACAAGCGGTAGGCGCGCGCGCCCGGGCGTCGGTCCTGGTCTTGCGGACATCTCGCGGACAGGACGCCCGGGGAATTGCAGGCGCGCTACAGCACGTAGCGGCTGAGATCGGCGTTCTTGGCGAGGTCGCCGATGTGCTTGCGCACATATTTCGCGTCCACCGTCACGGTCTGCCCGGACTTGCCGGGGGCCTCGAAGCTGATCTCGTCGAGCACCCGTTCCATTACGGTCTGCAGACGCCGCGCGCCGATATTCTCCACCGACCCGTTCACCTCCACCGCGATCCTGGCGATTTCGGCGATGGCGTCGTCGGTGATGTCGAGATCGACGCCTTCGGTGCCCATCAGCGCGATATACTGCTTGATCAGGCTCGCCTCGGTCTCGGTCAGGATCCGGCGGAAATCCTCTTCGGTCAGCGCGCGCAGCTCGACGCGGATCGGCAGGCGGCCCTGCAGCTCCGGCAACAGGTCCGACGGCTTGGCCACATGGAACGCGCCCGAGGCGATGAACAGCACGTGGTCGGTCTTCACCGGCCCGTGCTTGGTCGACACGGTCGTGCCCTCGATCAGCGGCAGCAGGTCGCGCTGCACGCCCTCGCGGGAGACGTCGGCGCCGCCGACGCGCTCGGAGCGGCCGGTGATCTTGTCGATCTCGTCGAGGAAGACGATGCCGTTGTTCTCGGTAATGTGGATCGCCTCCTGGACGATCTGGTCGTCGTCGAGCAGCTTGTCGGATTCCTCGGCGATCAGCAGTTCGTAGGAATCCTTCACGTTCACCTTGCGCGATTTGGTCTGGCCGCCGAAGGCCTTGCCCAGCATGTCGCCGAGATTGATCATGCCGACCGACGCGCCGGGCATGCCGGGAATGTCCATCTGCGGCATGGACATGGAGCTCTGGCGCACCTCGACCTCGATCTCCTTGTCGTCGAGTTCGCCGTCGCGCAGCTTGGTGCGGAAGGCCTCCCGCGTCGACGGGCCGGCCCCTGGGCCGACCAGCGCGTCGAGCACGCGTTCCTCGGCGGCCAGATGCGCCTTCGCCTGCACTTCCTTGCGCCGGCGGGCCCGCACCAGGCCGACCGCGGCCTCGACCAGGTCGCGGATGATCTGCTCCACGTCGCGGCCGACATAGCCGACCTCGGTGAACTTGGTCGCCTCGACCTTGATGAACGGCGCATTGGCGAGCTTGGCGAGCCGGCGCGAGATCTCCGTCTTGCCGACGCCGGTCGGGCCGATCATCAGGATGTTCTTCGGTAGAACCTCTTCGCGCAGGCCCTCTTCGAGCTGCTGGCGCCGCCAGCGGTTGCGCAGGGCGATCGCGACGGCGCGCTTGGCATCCTTCTGGCCGACGATGTAGCGGTCGAGCTCGGAAACGATCTCGCGGGGGGAGAAATCGGTCATGGGCGCTCCGGAATGACGGGGAGACGAGAAACGAGGTTGGCCGGTAGCGGCAGCGCTGAGATAAGGGCCGAGCGCGTCTGTTGCCAGCCCACGGCGAGCAGGATGACCATTCCGCCGATCAGCGTAAGGGTGAGCGCGGCGGAGCTGGACCCGCCGAGATCGGCCGCGCGGATGAGCTCCGACAGCGAATAGCCGAGATAGACGAGGCCGGCGACCAGCAGGGCCCGCCGGTCGATCACGACGGCGAGCAGGCCGAAGAGCACGACCGTGCCGACGATGATCAGGGCGGAACCGGCGTCGAGATCGCCACCGGCGAGGACGAAATGGAACACGCCGCGCAGGATCAGCGGCGCGGCGAGAAGATGCAGCCAGAAGGCATTGTCGCTGCGCAGCGTGCGTCGCTGCGGATCGGAAAGATCGAACGCCATCGCCACACCGAAGACGGCAAGCCCGGCGATCAGGAGAAGCAGCGGACCGTCCGTGTCGAAGACACCCGGCGCGGCCAGGTGCACGGCGCTGAAGAAGGCGACGACGGCCGCCGCCGCGGTTACCGCGAGGGTGAACGGCAGGCGGAAGCGCAGGAAGAAGGCGCCGCCGGAGACGAGCGCCACCAGGGCGCCGAACAGAAGCGCGAATGAACGCTCGAACAGCACATCCACGCTGATCACGGTTAGACCGAAGATCGCCATCCCGACCACGCCGGCATGAACGACGAAGATGATCGCAAGCGCCATGGACGGGAGCACGAGCCGCCGCCTGCGCGCGAAGAACTCGGCCAGAGCCCACGACAGGATGGTCGCCAGGAAAGCGGTCGGCAGCAGCCCCGCGACCGGCACGATCATGGTGCCGAGGCCGATGAACAGCATGACGATGCCGATCGTCAGGAACACGTCGTGGAAGCCGCGTGCGAAGCGCACCTCCTCGCGATCGGCCGCCCTGTCGGCTTCGCCGCGCCTGCGTGCTTCGAGAAACGCGATCAGTCTTTCCGCGCGGTCCGGGTCGATGATCCCTTCGGCCGTGGCGGCCGTGATATCGTCACGCAGTGGCATCGAGCGTTTCCACGACGACCTTGTCGTTGGTGTAGACGCAGATATCGGCGGCGATCGCCATCGCCTTGCGGGCGATCTCTTCCGCGCTCATGTCGGTGTCGGCGAGCGCGCGGGCGGCCGCGAGCGCGTAGTTGCCACCCGAGCCGATGGCCGCGAGGCCGTTTTCCGGCTCCAGCACATCGCCGTTGCCGGTGACGACCAGGCTGACGCTCGAGTCGGCGACGATCATCATCGCCTGCAGATGCCTGAGATAACGGTCCGTGCGCCAGTCCTTGGCCAGTTCCACCGAGGCGCGCATCAGCTGGTTCGGATACTGCTCGAGCTTCTTCTCCAGCCGTTCGAACAGGGTGAACGCGTCGGCGGTGGCGCCGGCGAAGCCGCTGATCACCGAGCCGTCGCCGAGCGGGCGCACCTTGCGGGCGGTGTGCTTCATCACCGTGTCGCCGATCGACACCTGTCCGTCGCCGGCGACGACCACTTTTCCGCCCTTGCGCACGGTCAGGATCGTCGTCGCGTGCCACTGGTTGTCGGAATTGGAGCTCATGCACTTGTCCTATATCGCAGCCGAATCGATCGGCCGGGCACCCGGGGCCTCATGTATGCCGTTGCGGGTCCGATTCAACGTTTTGGTTCCGGCGCTTTCATCTGCGCCGATCGCCTGATAAAAGGCCCCTTCTGTCAAATCCTTATCGGAAGTCGAGCTGATGAGCGAGGCGCGTAGCGCGGAAATCGCGCGCAAGACCGCCGAGACCGATGTAACGGTCTCGGTCAACCTGGACGGCGAGGGCAAGTCGGACATTGCGACCGGCATCGGCTTCCTCGACCATATGCTCGAGCTGCTCGCGCGCCACGGCCTGATCGACATGACGGTCGTCGCCAAGGGCGACCTGCATGTAGACATGCACCACACCACCGAGGATGTCGGCATCGTGCTCGGCCAGGCGGTGCGCCAGGCGCTCGGCGAGCGCCGCGGCATTACCCGCTACGCCACCGCCCATCTGCCGATGGACGAGTGCCTGAGCCGCGTGTCGGTCGACGTGTCGGGCCGGCCGTTCCTGGTCTGGCGCGTCGCGTTTCCCGCGCCGAAGGTCGGCGACATGGATACCGAGCTGTTCCGCGAGTGGTTCCAGGCCTTCGCCATGAACGCCGGCATCACGCTGCACGTGGAGTGCTTCTACGGCGACAACAGCCATCATATCGCCGAGAGCTGCTTCAAGGGGCTCGCCCGCGCGCTGCGCGCGGCGATCGCCATCGATCCGCGCGAGGGCGCCCGGGTGCCGTCCACCAAGGGCAGCCTGTAGCGACAACAAGTCCGTCTGTCCGCAAGGGTGTACCATGAAGGTCTACACCGTCCACGAACCGCCGGAAGGCGACGGCGACAGCGCCGACAGGATCCTCTTCGTCAAGGAGGGGTTCTGCTGGCCGGCGCTGTTCGTGCCGATGCTCTGGCTGCTCTGGCACCGGATGTGGTGGGTTCTGCTCGGCTGGCTGGCGATCAGCACCGGCCTCGCCGTCTTGGGCGAGCTGGTGGAGGAGGTGGCGTTCATCGTCGGGGTGGCGAGCCTTCTGTTCTCGTTCTGGTTCGCCCTGGAAGCGAACGTGCTCCGGCGCTGGAGCCTCGGCCGCAAGGGCTGGCGCATGCTCGGCATCGCCGCCGGCCGCGATCGCGAGGAGGCCGAGCAGTCCTTCTTCCGCCGCTACCTGGCGCTGAAGGTCGCGCGCGCGCCGTCGCGCTCCGCCGCGCCCCATCTGCCGCCGGTCCCGCGTCCGGCGGCATCCACGACCGATCGGCCGGTCATCGGCCTGTTTCCGCAACCCGAGTAAAGCGTAGTCCGACCTGATCCCATGCGCGTCGCCATCCTAGATTACGGCTCCGGCAACCTGCGCTCGGCCGAAAAGGCCTTCGAGCGCGCCGCCCGCGAAACCGGCCTTGCCGCCGAGATCCGCGTCACCAACGATCCGGACCTGGTGCGCGTCTGCGACCGCATCGTCCTGCCCGGCGTCGGCGCCTTCGCCGATTGCAAGCGCGGGCTCGAGGCGGTCCCGGGCTTGCGCGAGGCGCTCGTCGAGGCCGTCGACGACAGGGGCCGGCCGTTCCTCGGCATCTGCGTCGGCATGCAGCTGATGGCCGATTTCGGTCGCGAACACGAGGTCGCGGAAGGCTTCGGCTGGATTTCCGGCGACGTGGTGCGGCTCAAGCCCGCCGATCCGGGCCTCAAGATCCCGCACATGGGCTGGAACACGCTGCGCGTCCTGTCCGACCACCCGCTGCTGGAGGGGATCGCGACGGGGGACGACGGCCTCCACGCCTATTTCGTCCACTCCTATCACCTGTCCGCGAAGGACCGCGACGCCATCGTCGCCGAGGCCGATTACGGCGGCCCGGTCACGGCGCTTGTCGCCAGCGAGAACCGCGCCGGCACCCAGTTCCACCCCGAGAAAAGCCAGAAGCTCGGCCTGGCCCTGATCGGCAATTTCCTCAAATGGGCACCGTGAGGCCAGGTTCATGATCCTTTTCCCCGCCATCGACCTCAAGGACGGGCGCTGCGTGCGGCTCGTCAAGGGCGACATGGACGCCGCCACGGTCTTCAACGACGATCCGGCCGCCCAGGCGCGCGACTTCGAGACCGCCGGCTTCGACTGGCTGCACGTGGTCGACCTGAACGGCGCCTTCGAGGGCAGGAGCGTCAACAGCCCCGCCGTCGAGGCGATCATTGCGGCCGTCTCCATGCCGATCCAGCTCGGCGGCGGCATCCGCGACATGGCCGGCATCGCCGCCTGGCTGGAGAAGGGCATCCGCCGCGTCATCCTCGGCACGGTGGCGGTGCGCGATCCCGGCCTCGTGCGCGATGCCTGTGCGGCGTTTCCCGGCCGCATCGTCGTCGGCATCGACGCGCGCGCCGGCAGGGTCGCGGTGGAAGGCTGGGCGGAGACGTCGGAAATGACCGCGGTCGATCTGGCGCGGAAGTTCGAGGACGCCGGCGTCGCCGCCATCGTCTACACCGACATCGACCGCGACGGCATCCTGACCGGGCTGAACATCGAGTCGACGCTGGAGCTGGCCCGTTCGGTGTCCATTCCCGTCATCGCGTCGGGCGGGCTCGCCGCCATCGACGACGTGAAGCGCCTGCTCCAGCCGGACTGCGCCATCCTCGAAGGGGCGATCTCCGGCCGTGCGCTTTACGACGGCCGGCTCGATCCGGCCGAGGCGCTGACCCTGATCAAGTCCGCCGGGAAGGTCTCCTGATGCTGAAGGCCCGCGTCATTCCCTGCCTCGACGTCAAGGACGGCCGCGTCGTCAAGGGCGTGCAGTTCGTCGACCTGATCGATGCCGGCGACCCGGTCGAGGCGGCGATCGCCTACGATGCGGCCGGTGCCGACGAGCTGTGCTTCCTCGACATCGCCGCGAGCCACGAGGACCGCGGCATCCTGCTCGACGTCGTCACCCGCACCGCCGAGCATTGCTTCATGCCGCTGACCGTCGGCGGTGGAGTGCGCACCGTCGCCGATATCCGCGTGCTGCTGCGCGCCGGCGCCGACAAGGTGTCGATCAACACCGCCGCGGTGAAGGATCGCGCCTTCGTCAGGGCGGCGGCGGAGAAATTCGGCAGCCAGTGCGTCGTGGTGGCGATCGACGCAAAGCGCGTCTCCGCCGACGACCAGCCGCCGCGCTGGGAGATCTTCACCCATGGCGGCCGCCAGCCGACCGGCATCGACGCGCTCGACTTCGCCGAGGAGGTTGTCGCGCTGGGCGCCGGCGAGATTCTGCTCACCTCCATGGACCGCGACGGCACCAAGGCGGGCTACGACATCGCGCTGACCCGGGCGGTGGCCGACCGCGTCCACGTGCCGGTCATCGCGTCGGGCGGCGTCGGCACGCTGGAGCACATGGTCGAGGGCATCCGCGACGGCGGCGCCACCGCCGTGCTCGCCGCCTCGATCTTTCACTTCGGAGAGCATACGATCCGCGAGGCGAAGGACTACATGGCCGCCGCCGGCATTCCGATGCGGCTCGATCCCTAGCGTCACCGGGCTGGAACGAGAAGACATGGCTGTAGCGCGACTGAGCATCGACGACCTCGCCGAGATCGTGAAATCCCGAAAAGGGGCCGATCCGGGCACCTCCTATACCGCGAAGCTTCTCGATCGCGGTGTCGGCCAGTGTGCCAAGAAATTCGGCGAGGAGGCCGTCGAGACCGTGATCGCCGCGATGGACGGCGACAAGCAGGCGATCTGCTCCGAGGCCGCCGACGTGCTCTATCATCTGGTCGTGCTGCTTGCCGCCGCCGATGTGGAGCTCGAGGATATCTACGCCGAGCTCGGCCGGCGCGAAGGCACGTCGGGCATCGTGGAAAAGGCGAGACGCGGCACATGAACCCGCAGAGCCTGGCAGTTACCGGCGACGTTCCGGCCGAAAACGACCGGGTCCCTTCGCCCTATCGCATCTTCACCCGCGAGGAATGGGCGGAGCTTCGCGCCGACACGCCGATGACGCTGACCGAGGCCGAGGTGCTTCGGCTGCGCGGTCTCAACGAGCGCCTGTCGATCGATGACGTCGTCCAGATCTATCTGCCGTTGTCGCGGCTTTTGAGCCTCTACGTCCACGCCACCCAGGATCTGTTCAAGGCGACCCGCTACTTCCTCGGCGCCAGGGACGGCAAGGTGCCCTACATCATCGGCGTCGCCGGCTCGGTGGCGGTCGGCAAGTCGACGACCTCGCGCGTGCTGCAGGCCCTGCTCACCCGCTGGCCGAACACCCCCAAGGTCGATCTCGTCACTACCGACGGGTTCCTGTTTCCCAACGCGGTGCTCGAGCGCGACAACCTGATGCACCGCAAGGGTTTTCCCGAGAGCTTCGACGTCGCCGCGCTGTTGAACTTCCTGTCGCGGATCAAGGCCGGCGAGCGCAATGTCGAGGCCCCGCTCTATTCGCACTTCGCCTATGACGTGCTGCCGCCGGACCAGGTCGTCGTCGTCGATCAGCCCGACATCCTCATCGTCGAGGGCCTCAACGTGCTGCAGCCCGGCCGCATGCCCAGGGACGGCAAGGCGGTGCCGTTCGTCTCCGACTATTTCGACTTCTCGGTCTATATCGACGCCGACACCGAGACCGTCGAGCGCTGGTACGTCGAGCGCTTCATGACGCTGCGCCGCACCGCCTTCCGCGATCCCGGCGCCTACTTCCACCGCTATTCCACGCTGTCCGACGAGAAGGCCGAGGAGACGGCGCTCGACATCTGGCGGCGCATCAACCTGCTCAATCTGGAAGACAACATCCTGCCCACCCGGCAGCGCGCCGACCTGATCCTGAAGAAGGGCGGCAACCACCAGATCGAGGAAGTGTGGCTGAGAAAGCTGTGACGTCGACCTAACCAGTCACCCGGACCGGTGGGCGGGGCGGCAGGCCGAACGCGCGCCCTGCCGCCGGCAAACCCCTGCCTCAGGGGACGAGAAATTCGAACGGTTCGGTGGGAACCAGCCGGTCGGAGATGTTTCCGCCGGCATCCTCGAGGCCCTGGAAGGCCAGTCGCGCCGGCGCCGCGCCCTCGGCCAGGTCGATCTTGTCGAGATCGACCCAGACCACCGACGGATTGATCACAGAATCGAAGAAGTACCGTCGGGCGTCGTGGTCGATGACGGTGCGCCAGAGCGTGGACGCGATGTTCGGCTTCTCCGGATCGTTCAGGCCGAGCGGCGTGCTGACGGCCCGCATCTGCGAAAAGATCGCCGCCAGCGCGGCCCGCTGATCCTTGAATTGCGGCGTTGATTTCAGATTGTAGCTGGCCCGCGCGAACCGGTCGGCGGCGCTGATCGTTCCTGGCAGGAAATGCTGTCCGCCGATCAGGTCCCAGTAGGCATTGATGGCGAGCTGCTGCTCGTAGACCGGCGAGTTGGTCATCACCCGGTACTCGGCGCTGTGGTGGATCGTCAGCGCGCCGTCGATGAACTCGAAAATGGCCGAATCGCCTGAGGCGTCGGAGAGTGCGATATGGACCGTGGCCGGCTTTCCATTGGGCGCGTCGGCCGAGATAACCGTCAGAGGGTCGTCCTGCATTCCCGCCACCGCCTCGGCGACGGTGGCGTAGCTGTCGAGCATGTATTGCAGCCAGGCGCCCACGGAGATCGTCGGTTTGTCGCGCGTCGCCGGATCGCCGAAATCCGATTCGACCAGATAGAGCAGATTGCCGGCGAGCCCGGCCTCGTTCAGGCCGTCGGACGTGGCGAGGTTGTAGATCGCGACGACGACGGAGCCGTAGGAAGACGTCCATCGCGCGGTTCCGTCCCCGGTGCCGCCGTCGCGGGCCATGCCGCGCGGAAAGGCCCAGAGGTCCGTCTGCATGTGGACGTCGCTCCAGTCCATGTTCCGGCCGGTCAGGAAGGTGTTGGCGCCCGTTCCGTAGAGAACCCGTGTACACATTCGATAGTCGCTCCGATCTGCCGTGATCTTGAGAAACCCTGGCGGGAAAAGACGATACGGCACCTGCCGCGCCGATCGATATCGACACGGTCCCGGGCCGCCGGCCCGGGACCGTGCCACGGATCGGACAGGGCCGTGCCCTAGACCGGCAGGCCGTTCTGTTCGGCCAGGTCCTTCAGGCTCACCTGCGGCCGCGCGCCGATATGGCTGATGACCTCGGCCGCGGCGAGGCCGCCGAGCTTCGCGCAGGTCTCCGGATCCTGGCCACGGGCGAGGCCGAACAGGAACCCGGCGGCGAACAGGTCGCCGGCGCCGGTCAGGTCGACGATGCGCTCGACGGGCGCCGCCGGCACCGCGAAGCGCTTGCCGTCCTTCAGCACCACCGCGCCCTTCTCGCTACGCGTCACCACGGCGAACCTGCAGTCCTTCTCCAGCGCTGCCAGCGCGGTGTCGAAGTCGGCGGTCTCGTAGAGCGCGTGCAACTCGGATTCGTTGCCGAACAGCAGTGTCACGGTCTCCGAACGGATCAGGTCGAGGAATTCGGCGCGATAGCGATCGACGCAAAAGGAATCCGACAGTGTCAGCGCCACCTGGCGCCCGTGCTGCTTGGCGACGCCGGCGGCGTGCACGAAGGCCTTCTTGGCCTGCGGCGGGTCCCACAGGTAGCCTTCCATGTAGAGCACGCTCGATTGCGCCACCACGTCCGCGTCGACGTCGTCGGGCCCGAACATCTGGCAGGCGCCGAGGAAGGTGTTCATGGTCCGCTCGCCGTCGGGCGTCACCATGACCAGGCAGCGCGCCGTCGACGGCCCGGCGGTGAGCGCCGGAGTCTCGAAATGCACGCCGAGCGCGCGGATGTCGTGGCTGAATACCCGGCCGAGACCGTCCTGGGCGACCTTGCCGAAGAAGGCGCCGCGGCCGCCGAAGGAGGCGAGACCGGCGATGGTGTTGGCGCCGGAGCCGCCGGACATCTCCGTCGCCGCGCCCATGGCGTTGTAGAGCGTACCGGCGCGGGCCTCGTCGATCAGGTTCATCGAGCCTTTGACGAGCTTCTCGTTGACGAGGAAATCGTCCTCGGCGCGGGCGATCACGTCGACGATGGCATTGCCGATGCCGACGACGTCGTATTTTGTTTCGGCCATGATATGAAATGTTCTCTGTTGTGGAGCCTGTGCACTATAAGCTGTGAGCCCGCTGCGGCAACCCCTGTTAACTCCCGATATTTCAAGGGAAATTTCCCATTTCGCCCACCCTTTTCGACGCCTTCGTTGCGGATCGCCGCCCACCCGCCTATCTCAAGGGACGTCCGCGAGGCGGTGACGTGCCCTTGTCGTCGCCCCTGTCGTCGCCCTGTCTTCGCCAAAGGAATTTCCGAAAGGCCGCCTGATGATCGCAGATGCGTTTGCCGCGCTGTCCGACGTCGTGTCGAAGCCGTTCCGCGCGATCCTGCTGCGCACCCTCGGCTTCACGCTCGCCGGGCTGATCGCGTTGTGGATCATCCTTGTCTGGGTGTTCAACCACTTCGTCACGCTGCCCTGGGGCTGGGCTGAGACGACGGTCGATATCATCGCCGGCGCGGGCTTCGTCGTTGCGATGGTGTTCCTCGTCGCCCCGGTCTCCTCGCTGGTCGCCGGCCTGTTCCTCGACGAGATCGCCGAGAAGGTCGAGCGGACGGCGTTTCCGTCCGATCCCGTCGGCAGCCCGCTGCCGCTGCCGCAGGTGCTGGTCAGCTCGGTGAAGTTCTTCGGCGTCGTGATCCTGGCAAACCTGATCGCGCTGGTGCTCCTGCTCTTGCCGGGCATCAACCTGGTCGCCTTCCTGCTGGTCAACGCCTATCTGCTCGGCCGGGAATATTTCGAGCTCGCCGCGCTACGCTTCCGCCCCTATGACGAGGCCCGCACGCTGCGCCGCGCCTATGCCGGCCAGGTCTTCGGCGGCGGCCTCATCGTCGCGCTGTTCGTGATGATCCCGATCGTCAACCTCGCCACGCCGCTGTTCGCCACCGCCTTCATGGTGCGGCTGCACAAGCGGATTTCGGCGCAAGGGCGGACTTCGGCGCAGGGGGCCGTCTAGGCAGCCCCGTTCGGCGGTCTGCGCCCCGCCTCAGGCGGTCTTGTCGGGATACTTGCAGATATCGCGGATCACGCAGCGGTCGCAGGCCGGCTTGCGTGCCTTGCAGATGTAGCGCCCGTGCAGGATCAGCCAGTGATGGGCGTAGAGCCGGTACGTGTCCGGCACCACGGCTTCCAGGCCGCGTTCCACCTCCAGCGGATCCTTGCCCGGCGCCAGGCCAGTGCGGTTGGAGACCCGGAAGATATGGGTGTCGACGGCGATCGTCGGCTCGCCGTAGGCGACGTTGAGCACCACGTTGGCGGTCTTGCGCCCGACGCCGGGCAGCGTCTCCAGATAGTCCCGGTCGCGCGGCACGTCGCCGCCGGTCTCCGCGACCAGCCGTTTCGACAGGGCGACGACGTTCTTGGCCTTGTTGCGGAACAGGCCGATCGTCTTGATGTGCTCGCGTACCGCGTCCTCGCCGAGCGCCGCCATCTTCTGCGCCGTGTCGGCTTCGGCGAACAGCGCCCGCGTCGCCTTGTTGACGCCGGCGTCGGTGGCCTGCGCCGACAGCACCACGGCGACGAGCAGGGTGAACGGATTGACGTATTCGAGCTCGCTCTTGGGTTCCGGATCGGTCTTCTGCAGCGACGCGAACAGCCGGTCGATCTCCTCGGGCGTGAGCAGCGTCTTGCGCCGTTTCGCCGTCCGTTTGCGCGGGGCCGGCTTGGCGGTGGCGGACCGGGCCGTTGCCGTGCCGGTGGCGGTCTTCCGGGCGGGACGTTTCGGTGTGGGCTGAATCTTGGACATTCATCCTCTATATTGGGGCCCATGAACCCTGCCAATCCGGAAACGGACCGCGAGATCTTTTCCGCGGTGATCGCTCCGCACCGCTCGCTGTCGCGGCGCGGGTTCCTGATTTTCATGGCCGCCGTCGGCGGTGTCAGCTTCGCCACCGGCCTCGTCTTCCTGTCGATGGGCGCCTGGCCGGTGTTCGGCTTCTTCGGCCTCGACGTACTGCTGATCTTCCTGGCGTTCCGCGCCAATTACATATCGGGGCGCGCCCGCGAGGTGATCCGGATCACCGAATCCGAACTCCTGGTGCGCCGCATCTCGGCGAAGGGGGCGATGGCCGAATGGCGCTTCAATCCCTACTGGGTGCGCATCGATGTCGGCCGCGACCATGACGGCGACCTGCAGACCGTGTCGCTGACCTCGCACGGCAGCAAGCTCGAGATCGGCTATTGGCTTTCGCCGCCGGAAAAGGCCGATTTCCTCGCCGCGCTGTCGGCGGCGCTGGCCACCGCCCGCCGCGGATTGCCGGCCTAGTTCCGGTCCCGCGCCATTGTCGGGGCCGGCCCGACGGTCTCCGGTCGCCGGCTCCGAAGACGATCCGGAATCGGGTGTCGCGCCGGGTCCCGCGGGCCTAGAGTTTGCGCCGACCCGAAGTCCGGAGGCGCGCTATGATGACCATGATGACGAATCCGAACACCCTTGCCGCCGAGCCGCTGAACGCCACCCCGTCCGACTACGACGCGGTGCGCCGTACCGTCGAGCTCATCACCGAGACCTGGCGCGATCAGCCCTCGCTGGAGACCATGGCCGCGCATGTCGGCATGGAGCCGACGCGGTTGCAGAAGCTGTTCCGCCGCTGGTGCGGGCTGACGCCGAAGGCCTTCGTCCAGGCGATCACGCTCGACACGGCGCGCGACCTGCTGCGCGATTCCGCCTCCGTGCTGGATGCGAGCTACGAAGTCGGCCTGTCGGGCCCGGGACGCCTGCACGATCTGTTCGTCAGCCACGAGGCGATGAGCCCCGGCGAATATGCCGCCCGCGGCGCCGGCCTCGACATCGCCTGGGGCTTCCATCCCTCGCCCTTTGGCGACGCGCTGGTGATGGCGACGCCGCGTGGCCTCGCCGGCATTGGCTTCGCCGACGACAAGGCGGACCGCGCCCGCGTTCTTGCCGACATGACGGCGCGCTGGCCCAGGGCGAATTTCCACGAGGATGCCGCCGCGACCGCCGATTACGCCAGGCGCGTGTTCCATCCCGACCTGTGGCGCCCGGACGATCCGCTGCGCGTGGTCTTCATCGGCACCGATTTCGAGATCCGGGTCTGGGAGACGTTGCTGCGCATCCCGCTCGGCCGCGCCACCACCTATTCCGACATCGCCGAAACGCTCGGCAAGCCGACCGCCGCCCGCGCGGTCGGGTCGGCGGTGGGCCGCAACCCGATCTCATTCGTGGTGCCCTGCCACCGGGTGCTCGGCAAATCCGGCTCCCTGTGCGGCTATCACTGGGGCCTGACGCGCAAACGCGCGATCCTCGGCTGGGAAGCCGGGCTGGCGGGCGCGGATATCTAAAGGCCCTGGCGCCTCAGCCGCGCATCGCCGCTTGTGCGGGAACGCGCGGGCCGAAGATCTCACGCCGTCAGATCGAGCGTCTCGGCGACGGTCGAATCCGCGGCCAGCCGGTAGACGATCGGCTCGCCGGTCGCGATCTCGCGCTTGACGATGGTGTCGCGGCTGTGCCGCTCGAGCACCATGACGATCGAGCGCAGCGAGTTGCCGTGTGCGGCGACCAGGACTCGTTCGCCGCGCAGCACGCGCGGCTGAATCTCCGACACGTAATAGGGCAGGGTGCGGGCGACGGTGTCCTTCAGGCTCTCGCCGCCGGGCGGGGAGACGTCGTAGGACCGGCGCCAGATATGCACCTGTTCCTCGCCCCACTTCGCCCGTGCGTCGTCCTTGTTCAGCCCGGTCAGGTCGCCGTAGTCGCGCTCGTTCAACGCCTCGTCGCGGATGATCGGGATCGATGTCAGCGCCATCTCGTCGAGGATGATGTCGAGCGTGTGCTGCGCCCGCGTCAGCGCGCTGGTGAAGGCGACGTCGAAGGTCAGGCCGGCGGCCTTGAGCATCTTGCCGGCCGCATGCGCTTCCGCGATGCCCTTCTCGGTCAGGCCGACGTTCTCCCAGCCGGTGAACAGGTTCTTCAGGTTCCAGTCGCTCTGCCCGTGGCGGACGAGCGCGAGAAGGCGGTCCATTCGTTACTCCAGTCTAGTCGGAAAGGCCGAGCACGTCGGCCATGGAATAGAGGCCCGGCTTGCGGCCGCGCGCCCACAGCACGGCCTTGATCGCGCCGCGCGAGAAGATGCCCCGGTCCTCGGCCCGGTGGCTGAGCTCGATACGCTCGTGCGGGCCGGCGAAGATCACCGTGTGCTCGCCGACGACGGTGCCGCCCCTGAGCGCCTGGAAGCCGATGTCGCCGCGCTTGCGCGCGCCGGTCTGGCCGTGACGGGTCCACACCGCGTGCTGGTCGAGGGCCACCTCGCGGCCCTCGGCCGCGGCCTCGCCCAGCATCAACGCCGTGCCGGACGGCGCGTCGACCTTGTTGCGGTGGTGCATTTCCACGATCTCGATGTCGAAGTCGGGATCGAGCGCGGCGGCGACCTTTTTCGCCAGCGCCGCCAGCAGGTTGACGCCGAGGCTCATGTTGCCCGAGCGGACCACGGCGGCATGGCGGGCGGCGGCGGCCAGCTTGGCGTCGTCGTCCTCGCTCAGGCCGGTCGTGCCGACGATATGGGCGATGCGCGCCTGGGCGGCCAGTTCGGCGAAGGCCACCGTAGCCACCGGCACGGTGAAGTCGATGACGCCGTCGGCCCGCGCGAACACCGGCAGTGCGTCGTCGGTGACGGGGACGCCGAGATGGCCGATGCCGGCCAGCTCGCCTGCATCGGCGCCGATCTCGGCCGCGCCGTCGCGTTCGATCGCGCCGACGAGCACCGCGCCGTCGGTCTCGACGACCGTACGGATCAGCTCCCGCCCCATGCGCCCGCTGGCGCCGGTGACGATCAACCGCATGTCGGACATCCGATACTCCCGGTTTCGACACGTCCGTGTCAGGGGCCCCCTATAAGGGGTGCCGTGTCATGGAGCCGGTATAGCAGGCGGGACCGCGCCCGCAAGGCCGCGGACGCGGGAAAAGGTCGTTTCCGTCCCGGGTTGGATGCAGGCCCTGGTTCGGCTCAGGCCGGCTGGTCGCCGTCGTAACCCTCGACGATGGCGAGATCGATGTCGCCGGCCTCGCCCCGTTCCGCGATGGCGAACTGGTATTCCGGCGAGTCGTAGCAGTCGAGGGCGGCCTGGTAGCTCGGGAATTCGATGACGACGTGCCGGTCCTTCAGCGCGCCGAGCATCGACCGGGACTGGCCGGCGCGCACCAGGAAGCGGCCGCCATATTTCTTGAAGGCCGCCGCATTGGCCGCCTTGTAGCGCTCGTAGCGCTCCGGGTCTTGGACGGTGACGTGGGCTACCCAGTATCCCTTGACCATGGTTCGCTCTCCCTGCGGTCGGATTGACTCTCCTTGCCGGTCGTTTCGTCTACGACTCTATTTCGTTACCGATTCGATTTCGGCGACGATCCGCTCCGCCGCCGCGCGCGGGTCCTCCGCCTGGATTACCGGACGCGCCACGACGAGACGGTCGGCACCGTTGCGAACGGCGCTCGCCGGCGTCGCCGCCCGCTTCTGGTCGCCGTGGTCGGCACCCGCCGGCCGGATGCCCGGCGTGATCAGCTCGAGCGCGTTGCCGGTCGTCGCGCGGATCGCCGCGACTTCGACGGGCGAACAGATCAGTCCGTCCATGCCGATATCGGCCGCCTGCGCCGCGCGGCGCAGCACCAGGTCGCCGACGCCGCTGGCATAGCCCGTCTCGACGAGGTCCGTGTCGTCGAGGCTGGTCAGCACCGTGACGCCGAGGAGTTTCAGCCCGGACCCGCCGCGCCCGGCGACCGCCGCGCGCATCGCCTGCGGATAGGCATGGATCGTCGTGAAGGTAACGCCCATGTCGGCGATGGCCTCGACCGCGTGGGCGACGGTATTGGGAATGTCGAGCAGCTTCATGTCGAGGAAGACGCGCTTGCCCGATTGCACGAGCTCGCGGGCAAACCCCAGGCCCGCGGAGAAGCTCAGCTGCATGCCGATCTTGTAGAAGCCGACCGCGTCTCCGAGCGTCGCGACCATCCGTTCCGCTTCCGCCTGCGAAGACAGATCGAGCCCGACGATCAGCCGGTCGCGCGCGGCGATGGTCTCGGACGTCATGGGCTGCTCCTCGTCAGGGTAAGGGGCGAGGTCACGGAAACGACCCGCCATGCAATGGAACGGGCTGGCGCCAAGCGGTTTTGGATGCCGCGACGCCGCCTGTCAATGCGCCGGAACGCCGAACGCGACCTAGACCGGCGCGGCGAAGGTCTTCGCCATCGACACGAGCCGCTCTGCGACCGTTGTCAGCATCTTCGCGGGTCGCTCGGCGACGAGATTGCCGGACTCGTCGAAGGCGGTGTTGGCGGCGGGCACAGAGATCATTTCCGGCACCATCAGGGTGCCCAGCGCGTTCTCCAGCGAATGGCGCAGCTGTAGCAGGCCGCGATAGCCGCCGAACTGGCCGTTGGAGACCGCCCCCAGCGCAAAGACGCGGCCCTTGAACGGGCCCGGCCGGTGGTCCGTCGTCTTCGGCCGCGACACCCAGTCGATCGTGTTCTTCAACAGCGGTGTGATGCCGCCGTTGTATTCCGGCGCGACGATGAAGATGCCCTGGCTCGCGATCATTGTCTCCGCCAGACGCGTGGCGGTCTCGGGAACGCCCTCGTTTTCCTCGAGATCGCCGTTGTAGATCGGCATCGGATAGTCGGCGAGCGAGATATGCGTGACGGCGCCGCCGGCCTGCTCGATCGCCTCGACCGCGCGGACGGCAAGCTTCTCGTTGATCGAGCCGGTACGGATGCTTCCGGCGAAGACGAGGATGGCGGGGCGGGTCACGGGAAATCTCCTTGCGAAAACAGCGGTGCAACCGGCGACCTAGGGCGCCGCCGGCGTGCTACCAGTCCAGAAGGAAACGATCAGTCCCGCGAATAGATCCAGGTGGTCGCCGGCGGCAGGTTCATCAGAACGCGGCGGCCGCGGCGCGTGTCGAATTTGCCGACCTGGGCGGGAACCGGCGCCTGCAGCCCGTAGGTGAACTGGACGAGCGGCATGCCGGGCTTGAGCGCGTTGATGCCGGCCTCGATCAGCGCGATGCGCTGTTCCATCGGCCGGTTCAGCAGCGGCAGGCCGGTGATGACCGCCGACAGCCCGGTGATGGCATGCGCGTCGAGATGGCTCTTCAGCGCGTAGGCGTCGCCCTGGATGATGGTCACGCCGGGAAACCGCTTGGCCAGAAGCCGGCAGAAATCGGCGTTGTACTCGATCAGCGTCAGCCGCTCCGGCTTCACGCCGTGATCGATCAGGGCCTTGGTAAAGACACCGGTGCCGGGACCGAGCTCGATGACCGGCCCCTCGTCGTTGGCATCGACTTCCGCCGCCATCGCGCGCGCGAGCCAGCGCCCGCTCGGGCTCACCGCCCCGGTGCGCAGCGGATTCCCCGCCCACTCGCGCAGGAAGATCAACTCGTCGAGGATCGTCCGTTTGCGGGTTTCGGAATTGCCTGAGAACATGTCTGGCCGGCTCCTGTTACAGACTCAAAGTTGCGGCGCGCATAAGCAGTGCGGTCCGGATCAGCCGCTCAGATCGTCCCAGAACTCCTTCACCTTGGCGAAGAAACCCGAGGATTCCGGATTTGTCGTTTCGGAGGAAACCTGCTCGAATTCCTCCAGAAGCTCGCGCTGGCGCCGGGTCAGGTTGACCGGGGTCTCGACCACGGCCTGGATATAGAGGTCGCCGTGCTGCGGGCTGCGCAGCACCGGCATGCCCTTGGCCTTGAGGCGGAACTGCTTGCCGGTCTGGGTGCCGGCCGGCACCTTGACCTTGCTGCGCCCGCCGTCGATCGTCGGCACCTCGATGTCGCCGCCCAGCGCCGCCGTCGTGATCGAGATCGGCACCCGGCAGAACAGGTCGGCGCCGTCGCGCTGGAAGATCTCGTGCGGCTTCACCGACAGGAAGATGTAGAGGTCGCCGGCCGGTCCGCCGCGCACGCCCGCCTCGCCCTCTCCGGCGAGCCGGATGCGGGTGCCGTCCTCGACGCCGGCTGGGATGTTGACCGACAGGTTGCGCTCGCGCGTGACCCGCCCCGCCCCGCCGCAATCGGCGCAGGGATCCTCGATGATCTCGCCGCGGCCCTGGCAATGCGGGCAGGTGCGTTCGATGGCGAAGAAGCCCTGGCTCGCCCTGACGCGCCCGGCGCCGCCGCAGGTGGTGCAGGTCGTCGGGCTGGTGCCCGGCTTGGCGCCGGAGCCCGAACAGGTCTCGCAGGTGATGCTGGTGGGCACGCGGATCTGCGCGGCCTTGCCGGAGAACGATTCCTCCAGCGTGATTTCCATGTTGTAGCGCAGATCGGCGCCGCGTCCGCGCCCGGAGCGTCCGCGTCCGCGGCCCCCGCCCACGAAGTCGCCGAACAGGTCGTCGAAGATCGACGACATCGACGAGGCGAAATCCGAGCCGAAGCCGTGCTGCCCGGCCATGCCGTCGAAGGCGGCGTGGCCGAACTGGTCGTAGGCCGCCCGCTTCTGCGGATCGCGCAGCGCCTCGTAGGCCTCGTTGATTTCCTTGAACTTGTGCTCGGATTCGGCGTCGCCCGGGTTCTTGTCCGGGTGAAACTTCATCGCCAGCTTGCGGAATGCGCTCTTCAGCTCTGCGTCCGTAGACGACTGGCTACAGCCCAATACCTCGTAAAAGTCGCGCTTGGACATGGATTCTGGTCTTGCGGCTCGGTTTGTGCCCCGGCGGCACGGTCTTCAGGGCACCCCGCCCGCCGGTTCACTGGTCTTTAAACGGGACGGCCCCCGATCCGGCGAGCGTTACACGTCTCGACGAACGAGGGCCAATCCTTCAGTCGCTTTTTCGTCAGGCCGACTTCTTTTCGTCGTCGTCCTTCACTTCCTCGAAGTCGGCGTCGACCACATCCTCGTCGGCGGATGTCGCCTCGGCGCCACCCTCGGCAGCGCCTTCGGCTTCGGCCTGCGAGGCGGCATACATCGCCTCGCCCAGCTTCATCGCCGCCTCGGCCACGGCCTGCGCCTTGGCGTTGATCGCCTCCGGATCGTCGCCCTCCATCGCCGACTTCAGGTCGGCAACGGCCGCTTCGATGGTGCTCTTGTCGGACTCCGGCACCTTGTCGCCGAACTCCTCGAGCTGCTTCTCGGTCGAATGCACCAGCGCCTCGGCCTGGTTCTTGGCCTCGACGAGCGCGCGCCGCTTCTTGTCTTCGTCGGCGTGCGCCTCGGCGTCCTTGACCATCTGCTCGATGTCGGCGTCGGAGAGGCCGCCGGACGCCTGGATGCGGATCTGCTGCTCCTTCGCCGTCGCCTTGTCCTTGGCCGACACGTTGACGATGCCGTTGGCGTCGATGTCGAAGGCCACCTCGACCTGCGGCATGCCGCGCGGCGCCGGCGGGATGCCGACGAGATCGAACTGGCCGAGCAGCTTGTTGTCGGCCGCCATCTCGCGCTCGCCCTGGAAGACGCGGATCGTCACGGCGGTCTGGTTGTCCTCCGCCGTCGAGAAGATCTGGCTCTTCTTGGTCGGGATCGTGGTGTTGCGGTCGATGAGGCGCGTGAACACGCCGCCCAGCGTCTCGATGCCGAGCGACAGCGGCGTCACGTCGAGCAGCAGCACGTCCTTTACGTCGCCCTGCAGCACGCCGGCCTGGATCGCCGCGCCGATGGCGACGACCTCGTCCGGGTTGACGCCCTTGTGCGGCTCCTTGCCGAAGAACTGCTTCACGACTTCATGGACCTTGGGCATGCGGGTCATGCCGCCGACCAGGACCACTTCGTCGATTTCGCCGGCCGACAGCCCGGCATCCTTCAGCGCCGCCTTGCACGGTGCGACGGTCTTCTGCACCAGATCGTCGACCAGCGCCTCGAACTTGGCGCGGGTGAGCTTCATGGTCAGATGCTTCGGACCGGACTGGTCAGCGGTGATGAACGGCAGGTTGATCTCGGTCTGCGTCGCGCTCGACAGCTCGATCTTGGCTTTCTCGGCGGCCTCTTTCAGCCGCTGCAGCGCCAGCTTGTCGTTGCGCAGGTCGATGCCCTGTTCCTTCTTGAACTCATCGGCCAGGTAGCCGACGAGGCGCATGTCGAAGTCCTCGCCGCCGAGGAAGGTGTCGCCGTTGGTCGACTTCACCTCGAACACGCCGTCGCCGATCTCCAGCACCGACACGTCGAAGGTGCCGCCGCCGAGGTCGTAGACCGCGATGGTCTTGCCGTCCTTCTTGTCGAGCCCGTAGGCGAGCGCGGCCGCGGTCGGCTCGTTGATGATGCGCAGCACCTCTAGGCCGGCGATCTTGCCGGCGTCCTTGGTGGCCTGGCGCTGGGCGTCGTTGAAGTAGGCGGGAACCGTGATGACGGCCTGCTCGACCTTGCTTCCCACGAAGGCCTCGGCCGTTTCCTTCATCTTCTGCAGGATGAAGGCGGAGATCTGCGAGGGAGAGTACTTCTCGCCGCGGCTCTCGACCCACGCGTCGCCGTTCTCGGCCCTGACGATCTCGTAGGGCACCAGGCCCTTGTCCTTCTCGGTCATCGGGTCGTCGTAGGTGCGACCGATGAGACGCTTGATGGCGAAGAAGGTGTTTTCCGGATTGGTGACCGCCTGGCGCTTGGCCGGCTGGCCGACGAGCCGCTCACCGTCCTCGGTGAAGGCGACCATCGAAGGCGTGGTGCGCGCGCCTTCGGCATTTTCGATAACCTTGGGATTCGACCCTTCCATCACGGCGACGCACGAATTGGTGGTGCCGAGGTCGATACCGATGACCTTACCCATTTTCGAACCTCTCTTTCCGGCAGGCCGCTGGAGCCCTCATTGCGAGGCACCCCTGATCCGGTCTTCCCGATGAACGGGGTCACGGAACGGCCCCCAACGAACAATGGTGTTTGCCCCGCGGGGGACGCGAGGACGTGTTCGGCGCTGATATAAGGAGACGGCCACTGCGCCGCAAGGCGGCAGGCGTATGTTTGAGGCCGCAGCGAACCGGGTTGACGCCGCCGATCGGTTCAACAGGATGGCGGCGGCACGCCCCGCGAATGGAGCCGACATGGACACCGACGAATTCCGCCGCCTCGGTCACGCCCTGATCGATCGCATCGCCGACTACTGGGACGGCATCGAGGACCGCCCGGTCCGCTCCAGGGCGAAACCCGGCGATATCGTCGCCGCGCTGCCCGCCGAGGCGCCCGAGACGGGCGAGGGATTCGACCGGATCCTCGCAGATTTCGACCGCATTCTCGATCCGGGCCTAACGAACTGGGCGCATCCGCGCTTTTTCGCGTATTTTCCCGCCAATATCAGTCCGCCGGCGGTGCTCGGCGAGGTCCTCGCCGCGGGGCTGGGCCAGCAGGCGATGCTGTGGGAGACGTCGCCGGCCGCCAACGAGCTGGAGGCCGTCACCATGGCCTGGCTCGGCAAGGCAATCGGCCTGCCGGACGCATTCAAGGGCACGATCCAGGATTCCGCCTCCACCGCGACGCTCTGCGCCCTGCTGGCCGCGCGGGAAAAGGCGCTTCAATGGTCCGGAAACACCGACGGCCTGTCGGACAAGCCGGCATTGACCGTCTACGCCTCGGCGGAGGCCCATTCCTCCATCGACAAGGCCGCCCGGATCGCCGGCTACGGTGACATCGGCCTGCGCCGCGTCGCGACCGACGCCGATTTCCGCATGAAGCCGGACGCGCTCGACGAGATGATGACGCTGGACAGGGCCGAGGGCCGTCTGCCCGCCGCCGTCGTCGCCTCCGTCGGCGCGACCGGCATCGGCGCCGTCGATCCGGTCCGCGAAGTCGCCGCGATCGCCGCCCGCCACGGCGTCTATCTGCATGTCGACGCCGCCTGGGCCGGATCGGCGCTGGTCTGCCCGGAGTTCCGCGCGCTCGGCGACGGCATCGAGCTGGCCGATTCCCTCGTCTTCAATCCGCACAAGTGGATGGGCGTCAATTTCGACTGCTCGGCCCATTTCGTGAAGGATCCGCAGGTGCTCAGGAAGGCGCTGTCGATCCTGCCGGCCTATCTGGTCTCCGACGGCAGCGGCGCCGGGCCGGAATACCGCGACTGGACGATCCCGCTCGGCCGCCGCTTTCGGGCGCTGAAGCTGTGGTTCGCGCTGCGCAGCTACGGGATGGAGGCGATCCGCGACATGATCCGCCGCCATGTCGCCTGGGCTGAGGAGCTGGAAGGGTTGATCGCCGCCGAACCGGGCTTCGCGCTCGCCGCGCCGCGCAGCCTTGCCCTGGTTGCCTTCCGGCTGACGCCCGAGGGGCGCGACGGCGCGGCGCTGGACACGCTGAACGACCGTCTGATCGCGACCGTCAACGAGACTGGCTTCACCTATCTGACCCGGACGCTGGTCGACGGCCGCGTCGCGGTGCGGGTGTCGGTCGGCAATCTGCTGACGGAACGCCGCCACGTGCTGGAGGCCTGGGATCACATTCGTGATGTCGCCAAGTCGCTTGTCTGAGGCCAAAGTTCCCGAGGCGGTCGAGATTATGCCCGGCTGCCGCTATGTGCCGGGTTTCCTCGACCGGTCGGCGCAGCACGACCTTGTCGCCGCCCTGCGCGGCATCGTCGCCGAGGCCCCGTTCTTCACCCCGAGGATGCCGCGTACCGGCAAGCCGTTTTCCGTCGCCATGACCAATTGCGGCCCGCTGGGCTGGGTTTCCGACAGGGAAGGCGGCTATCGCTATCAGGCGAGCCATCCCGAGACCGACCGGCCGTGGCCGCCGATGCCGGACATGCTGCTGGAAGCCTGGCGATTGCTGTCCGCCTATCCCCATCCCCCCGAGGCCTGCCTCGTCAACCACTACCGGCCGGCGGCGAAGATGGGTCTGCATCGCGACGAGGACGAGGAGGATTTCGCCGCCCCCGTCCTGTCGCTGTCTCTCGGCGACACCGCCGTCTTCCGGGTCGGCGGGACGACGCGCAAGGGGCCGACCCGCTCGGTGAAGCTTGAGTCGGGCGACGCGGTAGTGCTCGGCGGCGACAGCCGTCTCGCCTATCACGGCGTCGACCGCATCCTTGCCGGCTCCTCGACGCTGTTCGGCGACTGGCTGCCCGGCGGCGGCCGCATCAATCTCACCCTGCGGCGGGTCACCAGACCCTAGCTGCTGGCCGGCCGCGCCTGTCGGATTTCCTCGACCGACATTTCAGCGACAAGAATGCCGTTCTGTTCGAGGATGATGCGCTCGGCGGGGATCGCCACCTCGCGGGAGAACAGGCCGAAGATGCCGCCGACGCGGGCCCGCACCTTGGTGACCGCGCCGTTGCCGTCGACGATCACGTCGCTGACGGTGCCGACCTCGGTGCCGTCGATCGCCGCGATCGGGCTGCCGATCCATTCGATCGTGGCGCCCGAGCCGACCGGTGCTTCGCCCGAGGCTTGCGACCGGGCGGTGGCGGCCGCCTCGCCGAGCGTATTGCGCTCGACCTGCTGTTCGATGGCCTGGTTGGGGGTGAGTTCGCCCGCCGGGGCGCCCAACGGTTCGCCTGATGGTTCGCTCGTCTGGGCGTTGGCGCTGGCCGTCGCCAGCGCACTTGCGGCGCCAAGCGTCGTCGCCAGGACGAGGGCAGGCAGGATCCTGGATGTGGTCATGACGGTCTCCTCTTTTCTCTCGCGCGGTTGAACGCGCCCGCCCGCTCAAGAGGTGCCGTCTTTGTGGCCGGATCGCGCCCGGCGCGCTGTGTTACGGCGAATGTGATCGCCGATCATGAAAAGACCCCGGGATCGGCACCGTGTCGCCCGATTCCGGATCGTTTCGGGCGAGCCCGTGCGCCGCGAAGGCCTGTGGTCGGGTCACAGGAGTAGCGTGGCGGCGTCCGCGCCGGCGGCGAAATAGACCAGCAGGATGGCGAGCAGGGCGGCTGCCAGCGCCGTCGAGACGACGAGCACCACCCCGACGGGCCGGCCCGGACGGCCCTGCCGGGCCTGTTCGGCGGTTTCCCGGATCTGCGGTTCGGACGGCGGATGTCGTTGGCTCATCACTCCCTCGTTCGGGTTGTGTCCGAGCCAACGCGATGGGTCCGGATCGGTTCCGTTGCCGCAACCGGTCCGGCTGGATCAGGCCGTCTTGTCGACCTGCGGCGGGCCGTCCGGCGCGGTTTCGGCGGATTCCGGCTTCGCCGCCTTCGGGCCGCCCTTGGACACGCCGACCATCGCCGGCCGCAGGCAGCGCTCGCCGATCTTGTAGCCCGACTGCACCACCTGCACGACGGTGCCCGACGGCACGCTCTCGTCCGGCACCTCGAACATCGCCTGGTGGAAGTTCGGATCGAACCTCTCGCCCTGAGGCGCGATGCGGGTGACGCCGTGCTTCTCCAGCGTCTTCAACAGCTCGCGCTCGGTCATCTCGACGCCGTCGAGCAGGCCGATCAGCACGCTGTCGGCGGCCTCGCGGGCCTCTCCGCCGACGGCCTCAAGCGCCCGGCGCATGTTGTCGCCGACGCCGAGCAGGTCGTGGGCGAAGCGCGAAATCGCGTATTGCCCGGCTTCCCGGACTTCGCGCTCGGCGCGCTTGCGCAGGTTCTCCATCTCGGCGACCGTGCGCAACAGCCGGTCGCGCAGGTCGGCGTTCTCGGTCTTCAGCGTCTCGATCGGATCGGGCTCCGGCGCGGTCGCCCCACCGTCTGACATCTTGGCGTTCGGCATCTCGGTAGCTGGCGTCCCGTCGGCCCGGTTCTCGGTGGCCCGGTTCTCGGCCTCGGTGGCCTCGTTCGCGGCGGCGGTCTGTCTGGTTTCGTCGCTCATATTGTCCTCGGACAAGGCGGAATCTGTGCATTCCATGAATGGGTCGGCCCCGATATCAGGGCTCGAGGCGGAAAAATCAACCGTTGAAAGGGTCGAGGACGCCGCTAGTCGAGCAGGCGGCTGACGAGCTGCGCGGTGTAGTCGACCACCGGCACGATGCGCGCGTAGTTGATCCGGGTCGGGCCGATGACGCCGAGCACGCCGACGATCTTGTCGTTGGCGTCGCGATAGGGCGCGGCCACCACCGAGGAGCCGGACAGCGAGAACAGCTTGTTCTCCGAGCCGATGAAGATGCGCACCCCGTCCGCTCGCTCGGCATGGCCGAGCAGCTCGATGATGTCGTTCTTCTTCTCCAGATCGTCGAACAGCACGCGGATGCGTTCGAGATCCTCTAGCGCGTGCAGGTCTTCGAGCAGATTGGCCTGGCCGCGGACGATCAGCGTGCGCGGCCGGTCGTCGGCCACCCCCGACCAAGTGGCGAGCCCGGCCTCGACCACGCGCGCGCTCAGGGTGTCGAGCTCGGCTTCCAGCGCGGAGCGCGTGCGGGCGATCTCCTCGCGCACTTCCGTCAGCGTGCGGCCCTGCAGGCGCGCGTTCAGGTAGTTGCCCGCCTCCACCAGCGCCGACGGCGGAATGTCCTCGTCGATCTCGACGACGCGGTTTTCCACCGATCCGTCGTCGCCGACCAGGATGATAAGCACCCGTCGCGGCTCCAGCCGCACGAATTCGATGTGGCGGATGCGCATGTCGGTCTTGCTGGTGAGCACCAGTCCGGCGCCGCGCGACAGGCCCGACAGCAGGCTCGAGGCCTGGTCGAGCACGCCTTCCATGGAGCGCTGCTGCGGCTGCGGCCCGAACCGGGCCTCGATCGACTGGCGTTCGTTCGGCGACAGGTCGCCCACCTCGAGCAGCGCGTCGACGAAGAAGCGCAGGCCCAGTTCCGTCGGCAGCCGGCCCGCGCTGGTATGCGGCGCGTAGATCAGGCCGAGCACCTCGAGGTCGCTCATCACGTTGCGCACCGACGCCGGCGACAGCGACAGCTGCAGCGCGCGTGCGATGTTGCGCGAGCCGATCGGTTCGCCGGTCTCCAGATAGGCTTCGACGATGCGGCGGAAGATCTCGCGCGAGCGCGCGTTGAGCTCGGCGAGCCCCGATTTGCTGAGCCCCGCTTCCGGGGCGCGTGTGCCGCTTGGGCGAATATCGTTCATGATGGCTCATTATGTGCGGTCGGGAGGGACGAGCGTCAAGGCGGGCATGCAGGCCTGGGCCTGGCGGCGAACGGGGTGGCGAACGGGCGGCGAAGCGGTTAGAAAGCCGGCGATCCGGGCCGCTTACGGCCGCCCGGTCGATGTTCCCCCATTGGAGAGATGAATGCGACCGTCCAAACGCGCCCCCGACGAACTGCGTCCCGTCCGAATCGAGCGCGGTGTGTCGCGCCACGCCGAGGGCTCCTGCCTCGTGCGGTTCGGCGACACCGAGGTCCTGTGCATGGCTAGCCTCGAGGACAAGGTGCCCGGCTGGCTGCGCGGGGCGGGGCGCGGCTGGGTGACGGCGGAATACGGCATGCTGCCGCGCGCCACCGGCGAGCGCATGCGCCGCGAGGCCGCCTCCGGCCGGCAGGGCGGCCGCACCCTCGAGATCCAGCGCCTGATCGGCCGTTCGCTGCGCGCCGTCACCGATCTCGTCAAGCTCGGCGAGCGCCAGATCACCGTCGATTGTGACGTGCTGCAGGCCGACGGCGGCACCCGCACCGCCGCGATCACCGGCGGCTGGGTGGCGCTGCACGAATGCGTCCGCTGGATGCAGGCGCGCGACATGGTGCAGGAGTCCCCGCTGGTCGATCACGTCGCCGCCGTCTCCTGCGGCATCTATGCCGGCACCCCGGTGCTCGACCTCGATTACCCCGAGGATTCCGAAGCCGGCACCGACGCCAATTTCGTCATCACCGGCTCGGGCAACCTCGTCGAGGTGCAGGCGAGCGCCGAGGGCGCGCCGTTCAGCGAGGACGAGCTGCTGCGCCTGCTGACGCTGGCCCGCGGCGGCGTTTCCCGCCTGGTCGACCTGCAGAAGATGGCGATCGCATGAGCGATCCTGCCCGCCCCGAACCTCGGCGCCCCGAACCCCGGCGCCTCGAACCGGGCCGGCTCGTGGTCGCGACCCACAACGCCGGCAAGCTCAGGGAGATCCGCGAGCTGCTGGCGCCCTTCGGCTTCGATACCGTGTCGGCGGGCGAGCTCAGCCTGCCGGAGCCGGAGGAGACCGGGGCCACCTTCGAGGACAACGCGATCCTCAAGGCCCGCGCCGCCGCGGAGGCCTCGGGCCTGCCGGCGCTCGCCGATGACTCCGGCCTCGCCGTCGACGCGCTCGACGGGGCGCCGGGCATCCATTCGGCCCGCTGGGCCGGCGCCGACCGCGATTTCGCCCGCGCCATGCGCAATGTCGAGGAGGAGTTGCAGAAGAAGGGCGCGACCGGCCCCGACGCACGGACCGCCCGCTTCGTCGCCGCACTGGCGATCGCCTGGCCGGATGGCCATATTGAAACGGTGCGCGGCGAGGTCGAGGGCACGCTGGTGTGGCCGCCGCGCGGGACGCAGGGCTTCGGCTACGATCCGATGTTCCTGCCCGACGGTTTCGACCGGACCTTCGGTGAGATGAGCGCGCAGGAAAAGCACGGCGGCAAGGCGGACGATCCCGACAACCCGCCGCTGTCGCATCGCGCCCGCGCCTTCGCCACGCTGGTCGAGGCGCATATCGATACGGACAACGGATGATCGAACCGGGCCGCGCATACGGGATGCTGGACGAGGAGGGACGGTTCGGCGTCTACGTTCACTGGCCGTTCTGCGCGGCCAAGTGCCCCTATTGCGACTTCAATTCCCATGTCCGCCGCGGCATCGATCAGACGCCCTATGCCCGGGCGCTTTCCACCGAGATCGCCCACATGGCGACGCTGGCGCCGGGGCGCACGGTCGGCTCGGTCTTCTTCGGCGGCGGCACGCCGTCGCTGATGGCGCCCGAGACCGTCGCGACGGTGCTCGAGGCGATCGCGGCGCGCTGGCCGGTGGCCGACGACGTCGAGGTCACGCTGGAGGCCAACCCGACGAGCGTCGAGGCCGGCCGATTCCGCGCCTATCGCCAGGCCGGCGTCAATCGGGTCTCGCTCGGCGTCCAGGCGCTCCGGGACGACGTCCTCAAATTCCTCGGCCGTCTGCACGACCGCGCCGAGGCGCTGGCCGCGCTGGAGGTCGCTCGCTCGACCTTCGAGCGCGTCTCCTTCGACATGATCTATGCCCGTCCCGGCCAGACCGAGGCGCAATGGCGGGAGGAGCTGGACGAGGCCTGCGGCTTCGCCGGCGAGCACCTGTCGCTCTACCAGCTCACCATCGAGCCGGAGACGCCGTTCGCCGCGCTGCAGGCCAGGGGCCGGCTGGTCGTGCCCGAGGACGATGCCGCCCGCGGCCTCTACGACGTGACGCTGGAGACGACCGCGGCGCGCGGCCTGCCGGCCTACGAGATTTCCAACCACGCCCGCCCCGGCGCCGAGTGCCGGCACAATCTGGTCTACTGGCGCGGTGGCGAATGGGCCGGCGTCGGCCCCGGCGCGCACGGCCGGCTCAATCTCGACATGGGCCGCAGCGCGGTGTCGACCATCCGGTCGCCGGAAGCCTGGCGCGCCGCCGTCGAGGCGCACGGTCACGGCATCGAGGACAAGACCCCGCTCACCCCCGCCGAGGTGGCCGACGAATTCCTCGTCATGGGGCTGCGGCTGATCGACGGCGTCAACGTCGACCGCTACCGGGTTCTCGCCGGCAAGCCGTTCAATCCGAACCGCATCGCCGATCTCGTCGATTACGGCCTGCTCGAGGAGCTGCCCGGCCATCGCCTGCGGGCCACGCCCGCGGGCTTCGCCGTCCTCAACGCCGTGGTCGCCGATCTGGCGGCCTAGCCGAGGCCTAGCCGCCAGCCCCGAACGAGGCCGGCGCCCGCTGGCGGATCGTGGCCGAGCCGTTCTGGACCTCCAAGATCGCCAGGCCGCGCTGGCTGGTGCCGTTGGCGCGGAAGCGGAAGATGCCGTCGACGCCGGAGAAGCCGTCCGGATTGGTCAGCGTCTGGTCGCTGAAGCCCGCGGTGCCGCCGATCCGCGCCAGCGCCGCGGCGAGCGTCACCGCGTCGTAGGCGAGCGTGGCGTTGCGTGGCGGCACGACGCCGTAGCGCCCGCGGTACTTGGCCACGAACGCCTGCCAGCCGGCCGGGTCGGGCCCCGGGAACCAGCCGCCGTTGAGGCCGGCCAGGCGCCACACGGTCTCGTCGTTCCACTGTCCCGAGCCGAGCAGCTGCACGCGCCGCGACGAGATCTGCGCATTGGCGAGTTCCGCCGTCAGCGTCGGCAAGACCGCGTGGCCTTCGGGGATCAGCAGCGCGTCGGCCTGCGGATTGGTGCCGCCGACGACTCCGCCGAGCTGCGCGACCGAGGCCTTCAGCGCCTCGGCGCCGGTGTCGTAGCGCACGACGGCGGCGACGCGGCCGCCATTCGCCGAGACCGATTGCTGCAGGGCGGCCTCGACGACCGAGCCGTACGCGCCTTGCGGCAGAAGCGCGGCGAAGGAACGTTTGCCCTGCCGCGCGGCGTAGGACACGACCCGGTCGACGTCGGTCTCCGGCAGGAAGCTCAGGAGATAGACGCCCTGCGAGGCGACGTTGGCGTCCGAGGAGAAGGCCAGAACCGGGATGCGCGCCGCCTTGGTGATCGGCGCGACCGCGCTCACTTCCGCCGCGAACAGCGGGCCGACGACGAGGCTGACGCCGCCGGCCACCGCCGTCTGGGCGGCGCTGCGCGCGCCCTCCGGCGTGCCGCGCGTGTCGAGCGGCACGAGCTGGATGTCGGCGGAGGGGATCTCGGACAGCGCCAGCTCGGCGGCGTTCTGCATCGCCTTGGCGGTCGTCCCGGCATTGCCGGTCGCCGATAGCGGCAACAGCAGCGCCACCTTGATCGAGCCGCTGCCGATCGCATCGCCCGTCGGCTGCATGGTCGGGCCGAGCCCCGGTCCGACACCCTGTCCGCACCCGGTGAGCACGGCAAGGCTGGCGGCGACCGCCAGGCCGCCGAAGGCTCGCCGCGAGATGGCGCCGCCGCGAGCGGCGCTCCCTTTGAAGAACGCAAACACTGTACGCAAAATCCCCTGCGTGAAATCCCCGCTGTCACGGTGCCCGCCCTTGGCGGCGGTCGTGACGTTTGTCCCGTGCCAATGGTAGTGGCGAAGGGCTTGGAATCAAACCCTCGTTGTGGGAATGCGACGCCGTGTGCCGCGCATGCTAGGTTCGCGGCCGGCGTGGGATCCGGGCGCGAGAGAAAGCGGGACGGGAGAATGCGGGATCAGGAGCAGGACAGCGCGGCCGGACGCCGGTCTCCGGACTCCGCGTCGGTGCTGGCGGCGATCGCCAACGCACCCTCCGACCCGCCGGGCCTCTACGTGGTGGCGACGCCGATCGGCAACCTCGCCGACATCACCTTGCGCGCGCTCCGCATCCTCGCCCGCGCCGACGTCGTCGCCTGCGAGGACACCCGTGTCACCCGCAAGCTGATGAGCCGCTATGGCCTGTCGACACCGCTCCTGTCCTATCACGAGCACAATGCCGAGGCGCGCCGGCCCGAGCTGATGGCCCGGCTCGCCGCCGGCGAGATCGTCGCCCTCGTCACCGACGCGGGCACGCCGCTGGTGTCCGACCCCGGTTCCCGGCTGGTCGAGGCCGCCCGCGCCGGGGGGCGCGAGGTCTACGCGGTGCCCGGCGCCTCGGCGGTGCTCGCCGGTCTCGTCGTCGCCGGCCTGCCGGCGGACCGCTTCTGGTTCGAGGGATTCCTGCCGCCGAAACAGGCGGCCCGGCGCGCCCGCATCGCCGACCTTACCGGCATAAACGGCACCCTCGTCCTCTACGAGGCGCCGCACCGGGTCGCCGCCGCGCTTGCCGATCTCGCCGACGGTCTCGGGCCCCGCCCGGCCGCGCTCGCCCGCGAGCTGACCAAGCGCTACGAGACGGTCGCGCGCGGCACGCTGGCCGACCTGGCGGCGCAACGCGCCGAGGACGGCGCGCCGAAGGGCGAGATCGTGCTGATCATCGGCCCGCCCGCGCCGGGAAGCCTTGTGCCGTCGCTGTCGGACGCCGAGATCGACGACCGGCTCGCCGCCCGCGCGGCCGAGATCGGCGTCAAGCGCGCCGCCGCCGAGCTTGCCGCCGAAACCGGTCGCAAACGCGCCGATCTCTATCGCCGGGCCCTCGACCTGGGCGCCGGGGGCCGTGTGCCAGGGAAGGGCACAGATGGGAATGGCCCAGATGGGAAGGGTCGGGATGGGAAGGGCCGGGATGGCCAGGACGACGGCTGATCGCCGGCGCTCGGAACGGTTCGGCCGGCTCGCGGAGACCGCGACCGTGTTGCTCTATCTTTCGCGCGGCTACCGGCCGCTCGCCCGCCGCCTGCGCACCCCCGTCGGCGAGCTCGATCTCATCGTGCTGCGCGGCAGGACGCTGGTGCCCGTCGAGGTGAAGCTGCGCGCCACCGCCGCCGACGCGGCCTTCGCGATCACGGCGCGAAATCGGCGGCGAATTCTCGATGCCACCCGCTGGTGGCTTGCGCGCCACCCCGATCATGCCCGATACACGGTCCGCTTCGACGTGGTGCTGTGGTCGCCGTGGTCGTGGCCGCGGCGGATCGCCGGCGCGTTCGAGGCGGAAGCGTGAGGGAAGGGTCATGATGTTGAAAGTCGCGGTGCAGATGGATCCGATCGAGACGATCAAGATCCAGGGCGACACCACCTTCGCGCTGATGCTCGAAGGCCAGGCGCGCGGGCACGCCCTGAGCTACTACAATCCCGATACGATGGCGATGCGCGACAGTGCGGTCTCGGCCCTGGTCGCCCCCGTCGAGGTGCGCGACATCGAAGGCGACCACTACGGCCTCGGCGACTACGAGCGGCGCAGCCTGAGCGACTTCGACGCGATCCTGATGCGGCAGGATCCGCCCTTCGACATGCACTACATCTCCGCGACCCATCTGCTCGAGCACATCCACCCGAAGACGCTGGTGGTCAACGATCCGGCCCATGTCCGCAACGCGCCGGAAAAGCTCTTCGTGATGAATTTCCCGGACCTGATGCCGCCGACGCTGGTCACCCGCGACCGCGCCGAGATCGAGGCGTTCCGCGCCGAGTTCGGCGACATCGTGATGAAGCCACTCTACGGCCACGGCGGCGGTGCGGTGTTCCGCATCACCCGCGAGGACCTGAACTTCGGCTCGCTCTACGACCTGTTCGCCGTCACCTTCCGCGAGCCCTGGGTGGTCCAGCGTTTCCTGCCCGAGGTGAAGGACGGCGACAAGCGCATCCTGCTGGTCGACGGCGAGTTCGCCGGCGCGGTCAATCGCGTGCCCGCCGAGAACGACCTGCGCTCCAACATGGTGCGCGGCGGCGCGGCGCGGGCGACCGATCTGAGCGCGCGCGAACGCGAGATCTGCGAGCGCATCGGCCCGGCGCTGAGGGAGCGTGGCTTCCTGCTCGTCGGCATCGACGTGATCGGCGGCAATCTCACCGAGATCAACGTCACCTCGCCGACCGGCGTGCGCGCGGTGAAGAAACTCGGCGGACCGGATGCGGCCGCCCTCGTGTGGGACCGCATCGAGGCGATCCGCAAGGGAAAATAGGCGGTCCGGTCCGCGCCGGACCGCCCGCTTGACTTCGGTCAAGTGCGCCGGCCGATGCGTTGGCTAGCCTGCCGTCCATGTCGGTTCCGGCGCGCGCCCAGTCCTCGTCTCCGCCTCTGCCCGCCTTCGTCAGGGATATCCCGGCGGTGTTGCTCGCCGCGGTGCCTCTCGCCGTGCTGCAACCGCTGTTCAACCGGATCGCGGCCCATGTCGCCCGCACCCGCCCGGAGCTGTTCGCCCGTCTCGGCCCCCATACCGGGAAATATTACCTGATCGATCCGCGCGACCTGCCGTTCGTCCTGGTGCTGCGGCCGGATGCGACGAGCCCCTATCTGAAGGCCCACCGGCGGCACGAGCACCCGCACCACGACGCCGTGATCGCCGGGACCTTCCTCGATCTGCTCGAGATGATCGACGGCTCGCTCGACGGCGACGCGCTGTTCTTCTCCCGCGATCTCCGGATCGGCGGCGATACCGAGGCGGTGGTGGCGCTGCGCAACGCGCTGGACGATTTCGAGGGCAGCGCGCTCGACAGCGTGCTGTCGTCCTTCGGGCTCCTGTCGCGGCCGGCCGCCACCGCCGTCGCCGCCCTGCGCGCGCTTGCCGCCCGAAACAGGCAAGGGAGCAGGCATGAGTGAAGCGCCGAGTTCCGAGACAGGCATGACCGACGGCTTCGTCCGCCCCGATCTGGTGTGCCCGGCGGGCACGCCGGCGGCGTTGCGGACCGCCGTCGACGCCGGCGCCGACGCCGTCTATTGCGGGCTGCAGAACGAGACCAACGCCCGCAACTTTCCCGGCCTGAACTTCACCCCGGCGGAGCTGGAATCGGCGGTCGACTACGCCAATGCCCGCGGCGCCAAGGTTCTTCTCGCCGTCAACACCTTCCCGCCGGCCGGGCGATTCGCGATCTGGCGCGATGCGGTCGATCTCGGCGCCCGCCTCGGCATCGATGCGCTCATCGTCGCCGACATGGGCGTGGCCGATTACGCCGCCCGCACCTATCCCGATCTTCGGCTGCACCTCTCCGTCCAGGCCGGCGCCTCCTCGCCGGAGGCGATCCGGTTCTTCTGCCGGGAGGTCGGCGTCAAGCGCGTGGTGCTCCCGCGCATCCTCACGGTGGCCGAGATCGCCGCGATCCACCACCAGATTCCCTGCGAGATCGAGGCCTTCGTCTTCGGCAATATCGGCATGATGGCCGAGGGCCGCTGCAGCCTCACCAACTACGTGACCGGCGTGTCGACCAACATGGACGGCGTCTGCTCGCCGGCCGCCGACGTGCGCTACGAGGAAGACGCCCGGCACACCCTGACGACGCGGCTCGGTCCGTTCGTCATCGATCGCTTCGCCGCCGGCGAAAGCGCCGGCTACCCGACCATCTGCAAGGGGCGCTACCTGTGCGGCGCGCGCGACGGCGCCTATTACGCCTTCGAGGAGCCGGTCAGCCTGAACCTGTCGGCGCTGCTGCCCGACCTGATGCGCGCCGGCGTCACCGCCCTGAAGATCGAGGGTCGACAGCGCAGCCGCGCCTATGTCAGGTCGGTCGTCGCCGCGTTCCGACGCGCCGTCGACGACATCATGGCCGGCCGCGACGCGCAGCTCGCCGAGCTGCTGGCCCTGACCGAGGGCCACCGGCAGACCGAGGGGGCGTTCGCGGGCAAGACGTGGAGGTAGCGGTGCGCGGCGACGAAGCGGAGATCACACTCGGCCCGGTGCTGTTCAACTGGCAGCCCGAGCAATGGCGGGACTTCTATTTCCGCATCGCCGACGAGGCGCCGGTCGACACCGTCTATGTCGGCGAGGCGATCTGCTCGAAGCGCGCCCCGCTGTTCGACCGTTGCCGCGGCGCCGTCCTCGACCGGCTCGACGCCGCCGGCAAGACCGTGGTGCTGTCCACCTTGTCGGAGGTGGTACTGGCGCTCGACCGCAAACAGATCGACGCCATGTGCGCGCAGGCCCGGTTCCCGGTCGAGGCCAACGACACCGCGGCGCTGTTGTCGCTGGCCGGCCGGGCGCACCGGATCGGCCCGTTCATGAACGTCTACAACGAGGCCACGCTGGCCTTCCTCGCCGGCAAGGGCGCCGACGGCGTCTGCGTCCCCGCGGAGCTGCCCGCCGAGGCGATCCGGGCGATGGGCGAGACGGCCGCCGGCCTCGGCGTGGCGCTGGAGGCGCAGGTGTTCGGGCGGATGCCCTTGGCGCTGTCGGCGCGCTGCTATCACGCCCGCGTCTACGACCGCACCCGGGACAGCTGCCTGTTCGTCTGCGAGAAGGACCCCGACGGCCTCGAGCTGAAGACGTTGGAAGGCAGCCCCTTCCTCGCCATCAACGGTATCCAGACCCTGTCGCGCGAATATCTCAATCTCGTCGGTGAGCTCGCCGACCTGAGGGTCGCGGGCGTGTCGCGGTTCCGCCTGTCGCCGCACAGTTGCGACATGGTCGCCGTCGCCGAAATCTTCCGCGCCGCGCTGGATCGCGCCATCGACGTGCCGGAGGCGATGGCGCGCATCGGCCGCCTCGATCTTCCCGGCCCCTTCTGCAACGGCTTCTATCACCACCGCCCCGGCAACCACTGGCACCGGACCGGCTCGGCCCCGGCCCGCTCTGGCGCCGACCTGACCCGATAACTCAGACCGCCGAAAAGCCCCCGATCGGGCCGGAATAGCTTGGCCGCGCGGCCGCGCCGGGCTGCCGCCCGGGCTGCCATTGGGTCTGGACGCTCGCGCCCCGGCGTGAGAGTCTGCGCGAATCACTGGGAAATGGAGGCCAAACCATGTCTGCACCTGAAGCCGGTCTGCCGACGCAGGAAGAACTTGCCGCCCAGACGCGCGATGCGATCCGCAAGCATCGAACGCTGTTTCTGGTCCAGGGCATCGTCATGGTGATCCTCGGCATCATCGCCATTGTCCTCCCGCAGGTCACCACCCTGGCGGCCACGATCTTCGTCGGCTGGCTGTTCATCATCGGCGGCATCATCCGTGTTATCGCCACGTTCCAGTCGCGGTCGGCGCCGGGGTTCTGGTGGTCGCTCCTGATCGGCATCCTCGCGGTGGTCGTGGGCTTCATCATCGTCGCCAACCCGCTCAAGGGCGTGCTGACGCTGACCATGGCGCTGATCATCCTGTTCCTGGTCGAGGGCGTGTTCCAGTTCATCGCAGGCATCGAGTTCCGCAAGGCGCTGGCGTCGAGCTGGATCTGGCTGATCATCTCCGGCGTCATCGACATCGCGCTGGCGGTGCTGATCTTCGCCGGCTGGCCGGACACGGCGACCTGGGCGATCGGGCTCCTGGTCGGCATCAACCTCCTGTTCGCCGGCATTGCGCTGACCATGACGGCGCTCGCCGCCAAGGACCTGCCGGCGACCTGAGACGGTTTACCGGAAGGACCGCGCCGATGCTGGTCGTGCTTCTCGTCGGCACGGGCGTCAGTTTATTGAATATCGCCATCCATGCCGGCGCGATGGCGGTGCTGGTTCACGCCGTCGGCTCGCGCTTCGTCAAGGCGATCCACAGCAATGCCCTGGCGCGCCTTGTCATCGTGATGGTGACGGCGGTTGCGGTGCTGATGGCCGCCCATATCGTCGAGGTCGGGGTCTGGAGCGCGCTGTACCAGTGGGTCGGCGCGACTCCGGGCGAGGCCAACGATTTCGGCTTCGCCTTCGTCAACTACACCACGCTCGGCTACGGCAACATCGTGCCCGTGCCGCAATGGGAGCTGCTCGGGCCGATGACGGCGATGAACGGCGTGTTGCTGTTCGGCTGGTCGACGGCGGTGTTGTTCCAGGTGCTGACGGTCAGCTACAAGGAACTCGAACAGCGCCTGTGACGGTTGAGCGGGCCGGCCCGGGCAACGGATTGCAACCGATGAGGATCGGGGGACTTCGATGAACAGCAAGAGCCGGGAGACGCAGATCGCGGAACTGAACGGGGCGCTCGAGGTCCTGTTCGAGCTGCGCGAGGAGTTCGCCCAGTGGGCCGAGGAGGGCGAGGACGACTCCAAGCGCGAGGCGCTGGAAAACGTGCTCGGCCACGTCGAGGTCATGGAAGCGGAATACAAGCGCCGCCGCGACGAACTCGTCGGCTGACGGCGCGGCCTGGCGGGGCGGTCGCCTACGCCGGGCGGCATGCGTCCGCGCCATGTTCTCTCATTGTTCTTGATCGAGGCCGTTTCCCGCTGTAGGCTTCCCGCTGCGTCAACAGGCGCGCCAGATGTACACCAGATGTACAGCGGGGTGATTGGAATGGTTGCGCGTGTGGCCACCGTCGCCTTCGTCGGGATCGAGGCCCGGCGCGTCGACGTGCAGGTGCAGATCGCGCCGGGGCTGCCGGCCTTCGCCATCGTCGGCCTGCCCGACAAGGCGGTCGCCGAAAGCCGTGAGCGGGTCCGCGCGGCGCTGACCGCCGTCGGTCTGGCGCTGCCGCCGAAACGCATCACGGTCAATCTCGCCCCCGCCGACCTGCCCAAGGAAGGCAGCCACTTCGACCTGCCCATCGCCGTTGCGTTGATGGCGGCGATCGGGGCGATGCCGGCGGATGCGCTGGCCGGCTGGTGCGTCCTCGGCGAACTCGCCCTCGACGGCCGCCTGACCCCGGTCAGCGGCGTGCTGCCTGCGGCGATCGGCGCCAACGCGGCGGGCCTGGGGCTGATCTGCCCGGCCGAAGGCGGCGCCGAAGCCGCCTGGGCGAGCCCGGACATGGAGATTCTGGCGCCCGCCGACCTGATCCAGATCGTCAATCATTTCAAGGGCACGCAGGTTCTCTCCCGGCCCCGGCCGGCGATCCGCGAGGAGGCCGGGCCGATGCTCGACCTCGCCGAGATCCGCGGCCAGGAGACGGCCAAGCGGGCGCTGGAGCTCGCCGCCGCCGGCGGCCACAATCTCCTGTTCGTCGGCCCGCCCGGCGCCGGCAAGTCGATGCTGGCCCAGCGCCTGCCCTCGATCCTGCCGAAGCTCAACCCGGCCGAACTGCTCGAGGTCTCGATGATCCAGTCGATCGCCGGTGTCATCGCCGGCGGCCGCCTGTCGGCGGATCGGCCGTTCCGCGCGCCGCATCATTCCGCCTCCATGGCGGCGATGGTCGGCGGCGGCCCCAAGGCGCGGCCGGGCGAGGTCTCGCTTGCCCATAACGGCGTGCTTTTCCTCGATGAACTGCCCGAATTCACGCCGCAGGTCCTCGATTCGCTGCGTCAACCGCTCGAATCCGGCGAGACGGTCATCGCCCGCGCCATGCATCGGGTGACCTATCCCTCGCGTTTCCAGCTGGTGGCGGCGATGAATCCGTGCCGCTGCGGCATGGCCGGCGAGCCCGGCCACACCTGCCGGCGCGGGCCGCGCTGCGCCGCCGACTATCAGGCTCGCGTCTCCGGTCCCCTGCTCGACCGCATCGATATCCGTCTGGAGGTGCCCGCCGTCACCGCCGCCGATCTGATCCTGCCGCCGCCCAGCGAGGGCAGCGCCGAGGTCGGCGCCCGCGTCGCCGCCGCCCGGGCGCTGCAGGCCGAACGCTACGCCGCCCTCGGCCTCGACGACGTTCGCACCAACGCCGGCTGTCCCGCGCGCCTGCTCGAGGACGTCTCCCGGCCCGATGCCGACGGCCTGGCGCTTCTGCGCGATGCCTCGGAGTCGTTGAAGCTGTCGGCGCGCGGCTTCCATCGCGTCCTGCGCGTCGCGCGCACGCTGGCCGACCTCGAGGGCGCCGAGGCCGTCGGCCGCCTCCATATCGCCGAGGCCGTCGGCATGCGCGCGGCCGGCTCGGGCCTCCTGGCGGCGGCGTGAGGCGGGGCTCGCCGCGCGTTTACGCAAAAGCGACGGTTTCGCAGGCGTTTTCTTCCCAAAATCTGAATCCTCTGCCCCGGCTTTATACGATCGGACTCACCTGAGCTTAATCGCGATCCGTCACGATCGGCCCCATTCGGACGAAGAATCCGAGCGACAGGACCGCCGTGGCGTCAATGACCGAACCCGATCTCACCGAGGCCGGCCTACCGGCACGGCCGCCTAGGATCCGCAGTGCGCGGCTGATCCACGCGGCGACGCTGACCCTGGCCGTGATGCTGCCGGTCACGCTGATCCTCGGTGGACCGCTTCCCTGGATTGCCGCCGCCGGCCTGATCGGGCTGTCGCTGGCGCTGCTGCGCACCGTCACTCGGGACCGGCGCCGCCGCACCGACTCCGACGCCGCCGTCGCGCGGCTTTCGCACCGGCTCGAGGACGCCCAGGATCGCATTTGGGAGCTGTCGGAGGGCCTGGCCCGCCAGCGCGGCCTGGTCGACGCGCAGGACGACGCCATCGTGCGCCGCGACGCCGATGGCCGACTGACCTTCGCCAACGATGCCTTCTGCCGGATCTTCGGCTTCGAGAGGGCGGAGGTGGTCGGCACCATCGGCATGCCCGTGCCGCTCGAGCCGGCACAGGACCCCGGCGACGCGTCCGTCTCCCCGGACATGCCGCGCCTGACCTTCGATGCCCGCTATCGGACCGCCGTCGGCGACCGCTGGTTCCAGTGGCAGGATACGCCGATCCGCGACGCCACCGGCCGCGTCGTCGAGATCCAGAGCGTCGGCCGCGACATCACCATCCGCAAGGACACCGAAGACGCCCTGCGCCGCGCCCGCGACGCCGCCGAACAGGCGAGCCGGGCCAAGTCGCGGTTCCTCGCCGCCGTCAGCCACGAGATCCGCACGCCGATGAACGGCATCATCGGCATGGCCGACCTGCTGCTCGACAGCGGGCTGACCCAGGAACAGACCACCTACGCGCGCGCGGTGCACGGCTCGGCCGAGGCGCTGCTCGGCCTGATCGACGAGATCCTCGACTTCTCCCGCATCGAGGCCGGCCGCATCGAGCTCGCCGACGCACCGTTCTCGCTTGCCAAGGTCATCAGCGACGTCGCCGAGCTGTTCGGCCCGCGCGCCGGCGAGAAGGGCCTGGAGATCGCCGCCTTCGTCTCCCGCGACGTGCCCGCCGTGATGCGCGGCGATGCCGACCGCTTGCGCCAGGTGCTGGTGAACCTGGCCGGCAACGGCATCAAGTTCACCGATCGCGGCGGTGTCCTGATCGAAGTCCGGTCCGAAGCGACCGCGATATCCGCCGCCGGTGGTCCTAAGACCGGCGGTATTCAGATCAGCGTCCGCGACACGGGGATCGGCATTCCGAACGACGCGCTCGGTCGCATCTTCGACGAGTTCGAGCAGGCCGACGTCGGCCCCGCGCGCCGGCATGGCGGCGCCGGTCTCGGGCTTGCCATCTGCAAGCGCATCGTCGCGGCGATGAACGGCGAAATGACCGTCGAGAGCAATCCCGGCCGCGGCAGCACCTTCACCGTCCGCCTGCCTCTGGTCGCCTCCGAGCGGGTCCCGGCGCCGCCGCGCATGCTGGTCGGACGGCACATTCTCGTCGCCTCGCCCTCGCCCATCCTGCGGCAGTCGCTGAAATCGGTGCTCGAGGACGAGGGCGCCCGCGTCGACGTCGTCGCCCGCGCCGATACGTACGCCCGCAGGCTTGCCGGGAACGGCAAGTTCGACTCCGTCCTCGTCGATCTTCCCTTCGCGGACACGGTCGAACCCGGCCCGCTTCCCATGATCGTCCTGCTGGCGCCGCGTGATCGCGGCATCCTGTCCGACCTGATGGAGCGGGGCTTCGCCGGCTATCTCATCAAGCCGATCCGCAGCCAGTCGCTGCTCGCGCGGCTTGGCGTTGCCGCCAATCGCGAAGGCAGGCCCGCCGTGCCGATCCCGCAGGAAGAGCCGGTCGGCCCGGCTCTCGACGTCCTCCTCGCCGAGGACAACGACCTCAACGCGATGCTCACCGAAGCGCTCTTGCGCCGGCTCGGCCACCGCATCACCCGGGTGCGCGACGGCCTGCAGGCGGTCGCGAAGGTCCGTGCCGCGCGTGACCGCGCCCGCCCCTTCGACATCGTGCTGATGGACGTCCACATGCCGAATCTGGACGGCCTGTCGGCGGCCCGCGAGATCCGCGCCCACGAACGCGACACCCCGAAAGGGGGCCGGGTCTTCATGATCGCGTTGACGGCGAACGCCTTCGCCGAGGATCGCGAAGCCTGCCTGGAGGCGGGGATGGACATGTTCATGGCCAAGCCCGTCGACCGCGAGGTCCTGGCGGAGGGCCTGAAAAAATTCACGCCGGCCACCCAGTCCCGAAGCAAGCCCCGTCTGCGACGCGCTTGATCGTGTCGCAATTGTCATGGAACCGTCTCCGAACTATGATTCTTAAGTCGAAGGCGGGGACGTGAGGTCAGCCCGATTCGGGCGGCATTCCGAGACATCCTGGTCTTTGCATGGGGGAGGCGCCGGTATGCGCCAACGAGGTCAGATGCGTTTGACGGACAAGTTCCGGCCGACACGGTTGGTGCGGCGTTTCGTTCCGGGCGGTCCGATTGCCGGGCACGCGGTCCACGGTGCCGGCTTCGGTCGCGCCCCCTTGGCGGAGCCGCTGAAGCGGATCGGCTCGCTCGAGGTGCGGCTTGCCCGCAACGCGCGCGAGGTGCGGCTGGCGCAGGCGCTGCGCTACCGCGTCTTCTATCGCGAGATGTCGGCCCAGGCCGGCGCCACCGGCAAGCTGTGGCGGCGCGACATCGACGGCTTCGATTCGATCTGCGATCACCTGCTCGTCATCGACCATGATCCCGATCCGGCCTTGTTCCGCGGCATGCGGCGCAAGCGCAAGCCCGCTGTGGTCGGCACCTACCGGCTGCTGCGCCAGGAGGTCGCGGAGCAGTTCGGCGGGTTCTATACCGCCGGCGAATACGAGATCGACGCGCTCGTCGCCCGCCACCGGCCGAAGCGGTTTCTCGAGCTCGGCCGCTCCTGCGTGCTCAAGGAGTACCGCAACAAGCGCACCGTCGAGCTGCTGTGGGCCGGCAACTGGGCCTATGTGCAGCATCACGAGGTCGACGTGATGATCGGCTGCGCCAGCCTGGAGGGCATCGAGCCGCGCAGGCTGTCGCTGCCGCTGTCCTTCCTGCACCACCATGCCGCCGCGCCGGAGGAATGGCGCATCCGCGCCGTGCCGTCCCGCTACGTGCCGATGAACCGCATGGCGCCGGACCAGATCGACATGCGCGCCGCGCTCAACGAGCTGCCGCCGCTGATCAAGGGGTATCTCCGGCTCGGCGCCTATATCGGCGACGGCGCTGTGGTCGACCACCAGTTCGGCACCACCGATGTCTGCATCGTGCTGCCGGTCTCGGCGATCAATCCGCGCTACTACGGCCATTTCGGCGCGCCGAAGGAACGCTTGGCGTCCTAAAGCTCGGCAAAACCGGACCCGTCTCCCCGTAGACCCGGCACCCCCCGGCGCGCCGGGGGGATAGAGGGTAGGGCGGGCGTCCTCAGCCGCTGACGTTGTAGGCGGCGAGCGCGGCCATGTTGACGATGTCGCTGTCGGTCGCGCCTAGGCTGACGATCTGCACCGGCTTGTCGAGCCCGACCAGCAGCGGACCGATCACCGTCGAGCCGCCGAGTTCCTGCAGCATCTTCGTCGCGATCGACGCCGAGTGGATGGCCGGCATCACCAGCACGTTCGCCGGGCCCGACAGGCGGCAGAACGGGTAGGCGGCCATCGCATCGCGGTTGAGCGCCACGTCGGCGGCCATCTCGCCGTCGTACTCGAAGTCGACATGGCGCTTGTCGAGGATCTTCACCGCCTCACGTAGCCGCTCCGAGCGCTCGCCGCTGGGATGGCCGAAGGTCGAGTAGGCGAGCAGCGCCACCCGCGGCTCGTAGCCCAGCCGCCGCGCGACGCCGGCCGCCTCGACCGCGATCGCCGCCAGCTCCTCCGCCGTCGGCATGTCGTGGATCGCGGTATCGGCGATCAGCACGGTGCGGCCCCGGCACAGCGCGATGGAGGCGCCGATGACGCTGTGGCCGGGCTTCGGATCGATGACGCGGCGCACTTCCTCCAGCGCGATCGAATAGTTGCGCGTCGCGCCCGTCACCATGCCGTCGGCGTCGCCGATCGCCACCATGCAGGCGGCGAAGGTGTTGCGGTCGGTGTTGACCATGCGCTGGCAGTCGCGAAACAGGTAGCCGCGCCGCTGCAGCCGGGCATAGAGGAACTCGGCGTATTCGGCGTTGCGGCGCGACAGCCGCGCGTTGACGATGTCGATGTCGTCGCGCAGGTCGAGGCCGAGCGCGGCGATGGTCTCGCGCACCTGCTCGTCGCGGCCGACCAGCACCGGCCGGCCGAGCCCGCTGTTGGCGAAGGCGAAGGCGGCGCGGATCACCTGCTCCTCCTCGCCTTCGGCGAAGACGATGCGCTTCGGCGAGCGGCGGATCTTCGACTGGATGCGCTGCAGGGTGCCGGCGATCGGATCGAGCCGGGCCGAGAGCTCCTGGCGGTAGCCTTCCATGTCGACGATCGGCTGGCGCGCGACGCCGGATTCCATCGCCGCGGCGGCGACGGCCGACGGCACGGCGCTGATCAGGCGCGGATCGAACGGCACCGGGATGATGTATTCCGGCCCGTATTTCGGCCGCGAGCCGCGATAGGCGGCGGCGACCTGGTCGGGCACGTCCTCGCGGGCGAGCTCCGCCAGCGCCCGCGCCGCGGCGACCTTCATGTCGTCGTTGATCGTCGTCGCGCGCACGTCCAGCGCGCCGCGAAAGATATACGGAAAGCCCAGCACGTTGTTGATCTGGTTGGGATAGTCCGAGCGTCCCGTCGCCACGATGGCGTCGTCGCGGATCTCGGAGACCTCCTCCGGGGTGATCTCCGGGTCCGGATTGGCCATGGCGAAGATGATCGGCTGGGCGGCCATCGAGCCGATCATCTCCGGCGTGAAGGCGCCCTTCACCGACAGGCCGAACACCGCGTCGGCGCCGCGCATGGCGTCCTCCAGCGTGCGCGCGTCGGTGTCGGCGGCGTGCGCCGACTTCCACTGGTTCATGCCTTCCTCGCGGCCCTTGTAGATCACGCCCTTGGTGTCGCAGAGGATGACGTTGTCCTGCGGAAAGCCGATCGCCTTGATCAGTTCGACGCAGGCGATGCCGGCCGAGCCGGCGCCGTTGCAGACGAGCTTGGTCGTCTTGATGTCGCGTCCGGTCAGCTCCATCGCGTTGATCAGGCCGGCCGCGGCGATGATCGCGGTGCCGTGCTGATCGTCGTGGAACACCGGGATGTCCATCAGCTCGCGCAGCCGCTGCTCGATGATGAAGCAGTCGGGCGCGCGGATGTCTTCCAGGTTGATGCCGCCGAAGGAGGGGCCGAGCGGCTTGACGCAGTTGATGAACTCGTCGACGTCGAGCGTGTCCACCTCCAGGTCGATGGCGTCGACGTCGGCGAAGCGCTTGAACAGCACCGCCTTGCCTTCCATCACCGGCTTGGAGGCGAGCGCGCCGAGATTGCCCAGGCCCAAGATCGCCGTCCCGTTCGAGATCACCGCGACCAGGTTGCCGCGCGTCGTGTAGTCGAAGGCACGGCCCGGATCCTCGGCGATCGCGCGGACCGGTACCGCCACGCCCGGCGAATAGGCCAGCGACAGGTCGCGCTGGGTCGCCATCGGCTTGGTCGGGGTGATCTCCAGCTTGCCCGGCTTGCCCTGCTGGTGGAACTGGAGTGCTTCCTGATCGGTGAATGTCGGCCGGCTGTCCGCCGTCTTGCCCTGCTTCGGCATGTGCCGTTTTGTCCTTGAACGCGTTGTTGAGGTCCGCCGCCGGCGGGACCCGGACCTTATAAGGGCCCCGATGTGTGCTCAAGTCGCCTTCCGGATAACGGCCGGTGAAACCGCGCATTTGTTCTGCTAGGGTCCGCGCCATGACGGCCCGACCTGCAGATATTCCCACGTCCACGCCAGCAACAGCGCCCACCCCTGTTTCGGCGGTCGTGGACACGCCCGCACCCGCCCCCGAATCCGTGCCTGGATCCGAGGCGGCGGCGGCCGATGCGCGCGTCACCCCGATGATGCGCCAGTTCCTCGAGATCAAGACCGCCAATCCGGACAGCCTGCTGTTCTACCGGATGGGCGATTTCTACGAGCTCTTCTTCGAAGACGCCGTCGTCGCGAGCCGCGCCCTCGGCATCACCCTGACGACCCGCGGCAAGCATCTGGGCAGCGACATCCCGATGTGCGGCGTGCCGGTCCATGCCGCCGACGACTACCTGCAGAGGCTGATCGCGCTCGGCCATCGCGTCGCCGTCTGCGAGCAGATGGAGGATCCCGCCGAGGCGAAGAAGCGCGGCTCCAAGTCGGTGGTCCGCCGCGACGTGGTGCGGCTGGTGACGCCGGGCACGCTGACCGAGGACAACCTCCTCGATTCGCGCCGCAACAATTTCCTCGCCGCACTCGCCCGGCTGCGCGCCGGCGGCGACGACGGCTTCGCCCTGGCCTGGGCCGACATCTCGACCGGCGAGTTCGCCGTCATCGAGGCGACCCGCGCCGAGCTGCCGGCCCTGATCGCCCGCGTCGATCCCGGCGAGCTGCTGGTCTCCGATGCGCTCTACGACGATGGCGACCTGCGCGACCTGTGGCGGGAGATGCGATCGGCCGTCACGCCGCTGCCCACCGCGGTGTTCGATTCGACCGCCGCCGAACGGCGTCTGCGCGACTATTTCGACGTCGCCACCCTCGACGGCTTCGGCCCGCTCGCCCGCCCCGAGATCGCCGCGGCCGGCGCCGTCATCGCCTATATCGACCGCACCCAGATGGGCGAGAAGCCGCCGCTCAAGATCCCGGCGCGCGAGATGCGCGGCGCGGTGATGGCGATCGATCCGGCGACCCGGGCCAACCTCGAACTGGTCGCGACGCTGTCGGGCGAACGGCGCGGCAGCCTCGCCGAGGCCGTCGACCGCACCGTCACCGCCGCCGGCGGCCGCGAGCTCGCCCGCCGCCTGTCCTCGCCGCTGACCGATCCGGCCCGGATCGCCGCGCGCCATGAGGCGGTGGCCTGGCTCGCCGAGCGTCCCGCTCTGCGCCGGGGCTTGCGCGAGACGATGCATGCCGCCCCGGACATCGCCCGTGCCCGCGCCCGCATCGTTCTGGCGCGCGGCGGCCCGCGCGATCTCGCCGGCATCCGCGACGGCATCGGCGCGGTCCACGCGCTGTGCGCCCGGCTGCGTCCCGACGGTGGCCCCGACAATGCCGCCGAAGCCGACATGCCGCCGATCCTCGCCGACATCGCCGCCCGTCTCGACGGCCCGGACCGGGCGCTGTTCGACGAGCTGACGACGGCGCTGGTCGAGCGCCCGCCGCATCTGCGCCGCGACGGCGGCTTCATCCAGGCGGGCTTCGCCGCGGAGCTGGACGAGGCCCGCGGCCTGCGCGACGAGAGCCGCCAGATCGTCGCCGGCCTGCAGGCCAAGTACCAGGAGGCCACCGGCATCAAGTCGCTGAAGGTGCGCCACAACAACGTGCTGGGCTATTTCGTCGAAGTCACCGCCCAGCACGGCGACCGGATGCTGGCGGCGCCGCTGAACGAGACCTTCTTCCATCGCCAGACGCTCGCCAGCCAGGTGCGGTTCTCCACCGCCGAACTGGCCGATCTGGAGGGCCGGATCGCATCGGCGGCGGAGCGCGCGATGGCGCTCGAGAACGAGATCTTCGACGCGCTCGTCGCCCGCATCGCCGGCGACGGCGTGGCGCTCGAGGCAGCCGCCGCGGCGCTCGGCGAGCTCGATGTGCATGCCGGCTTCGCCGAGCTGGCCGTCGAGCGCAACTACGTGCGGCCGGTCGTCAGCGACGATCTCGCCTTCGACATCGTCGGCGGCCGTCACCCCGTCGTCGAGCAGGCGCTCGCCCGCGACGGCGGCGGCCCGTTCGTCGCCAACGACTGCGACCTGTCGCCGCCCGATGACGTTTCGGGCGATGCCGCGGCCGGCCGGATCCTGCTGATCACCGGCCCCAACATGGCCGGCAAGTCGACCTTCCTGCGCCAGAACGCGCTGATCGCCGTCCTCGCCCAGGCGGGCGGGTTCGTGCCGGCGGAGACGGCGCATATCGGCGTCGTCGACCGGCTGTTCTCCCGCGTCGGCGCCGCCGACGATCTCGCCCGCGGGCGGTCGACCTTCATGGTCGAGATGGTGGAGACCGCCGCGATCCTCAATCAGTCCGGTCCCCGCGCGCTGGTGATCCTCGACGAGATCGGCCGCGGCACCGCCACCTTCGACGGCCTGTCGATCGCCTGGGCGACGATCGAGCATCTGCACGAGGTCAATGGCTGCCGCGCGCTGTTCGCGACCCATTTCCACGAGCTGACTGCGCTCTCCGAGACCATGGCGCGCCTGCACAACGCCACCGTCCGGGTCAAGGAGTGGAAGGGCGAGGTGGTGTTCCTGCACGAGGTGGTGCCCGGCGCCGCCGACCGCTCCTACGGCATCCAGGTCGCCAAGCTCGCCGGCCTGCCCGCGCCGGTGCTGAGCCGCGCCCGCGAGGTTCTGGAGCGGCTGGAGGAGACCGATCGCCGCGCCGGCGCCGCCGGCCTTACCGACGATCTGCCGCTGTTCGCCACCCACGTGCGATCGGCCGCCGCGGCGCCGGTGCCGCCCGCGAATGCCGCGCTCGTGCAAAGGCTGGGCGGCGTCTCGCCCGACGAGCTGACGCCGCTTCAGGCGCTCGAGATGCTATATGAGCTGAAACGTCTCGCCGAGACCGGAGGGGACGGTCAGGACGCCGGATGAACAAGCGCTTGACGAACAAGTCGGCTCGCAACCTCGCCGAAATCGCCGATCCGGACGCCCTGGCCGGCGAGCTGGCGGACTTGTTCGAAAAGCACGGCGCCGGCAACGACTTCCGCGCCGCCATGCTCGCCCACCTGAAGGCGTTCAGGGCGCGCGGCCACGAGACGATCGAGACATGGCTGTCTGAGGACGGTCGCGGCCTGGACTGCGCGCGCCGCATCGGCGCGCTGCAGGACGCGATCATCCAGGGCATCTACGCCTTCACCACCAGCCATCTCTATCCCGTCACCAATCCCTCGTCGTCGGAGCGGCTGTCGGTGATCGCGGTCGGCGGCTACGGCCGCGCCACCATGGCGCCGGGCTCCGATGTCGATCTCCTGTTCGTACTGCCCTACAAGAAGACCGCCTGGAGCGAGAGCGTCTGCGAGCAGATGCTCTACACGCTGTGGGACATGGAGCTGAAGGTCGGCCACGCGGTGCGCACCGTCGATGATTGCGTGCGTCTGTCGAACGCCGACATGACCATCCGCACCTCGATCCTCGACGCCCGCTTCATCTGCGGCGACCGCGAATTGTTCGACGAGCTCGAAGATCGCTTCCAGGCCGATGTCGTCGCCGGTACGGGGCCGGAGTTCATCGAGGCCAAGCTCGCCGAGCGCGACGCCCGCCACACCCGCTCCGGCGAATCCCGCTATCTCGTCGAACCCAACGTCAAGGACGGCAAGGGCGGCCTGCGCGACCTCCAGACGCTGTTCTGGATCGGCAAGTACTTCTACGGCGCCGACAGCGGCGAGGACTTGGTCGAGGCCGGCGTCTTCGACAAGTCCGAATCCCGCCTGTTCCGCAAGTGCGAGGATTTCCTCTGGGCGGTGCGCTGCCACCTGCACTTCATGACCGGCCGCGCCGAGGAGCGGCTGACCTTCGACCTGCAGCGCGGCATGGCGACGAGGCTCGGCTACCTGCCGCATCCCGGCGTCCGCGACGTCGAGCGGTTCATGAAGCACTATTTCCTGGTGGCCAAGGACGTCGGCGACCTGACCCGCATCTTCTGCAACGCGCTGGAGGTGCAGCACGTCAAGCGCACGCAGGTGCTGTCGCGGTTCATGCAGCGCTTCCGCCGCCGCCGGCCGGGCAAGCTGTCGGACAGCGACGACTTCGTCATCGAATCCGACCGCCTCAACATCGCCGACGACTTCGCCTTCGAGCGCGATCCGGTCAATCTGATCCGGCTGTTCCATCTCGCCGACAAGTACAACATCCCGTTCCACCCCGAGGCGCTGAAGATCGCCCGGCGCTCGCTCAAGCTGATCGGTCCGAAGCTCAGGGAGAACGAGGAGGCCAACGCGCTGTTCCTCAAGATCCTTACCTCCCGCAACGATCCGGAGGTGGTGCTGCGCCGCATGAACGAGGCCGGCGTGCTCGGCCGCTTCATCCCGGATTTCGGCAAGATCGTCGCGCTCGTCCAGTTCAACATGTACCACCACTACACCGTCGACGAGCACCTGATCCGCTCCGTCGGCTTTCTGGCCGACATCGATCACGGCCGCCTCGCCGACGACCATCCGCTCGCCAACGAGATCATCCGCACGATCCGCAGCCGCGACGTGCTCTATCTGGCGCTGTTCCTGCACGACATCGCCAAGGGCCGCCCGGAGGACCATTCGATCGCTGGCGCCCGCGTCGCCCGCCGGCTCGCGCCGCGGCTCGGCTTCTCCGCCGCCGACACCGAGACCGTCGCCTGGCTGATCGAGCACCATCTCGACATGAGCATGATCGCCCAGTCGCGCGATCTCGCCGACCGCAAGACCATCGAGGACTTCGCCGCCACGGTGCAGAGCCTGGAGCGGCTGAAGCTTCTGCTGATCCTTACCGTCGCCGACATCCGCGCCGTCGGCCCCGGCGTCTGGAACGGCTGGAAGGGCCAGCTCCTGCGCACGCTCTATTACGAGACCGAGCCGGTGCTCGCCGGCGGACACAGCCAGGAGCAGCGGAAATTCCGCATCGAGTCGGCCCGCGCCCGCCTGCGCGAGGAGCTGGCCGATTGGCCGCAGGCCGAGTTCGACGCCTATTGTGAGCGCCACTATCCCGCCTACTGGGTGCGCACCGACCTGCCCCGCCAGATCGAGCACGCCCGCTTGCTGCATGCGATGGACGGCGAGGGTGGCAAGCTCGCGATCCGCGCCCGCCCCGACGAGTTCCGCGACATCACCGAGATCACGGTGTTCGCGCCCGACCACCCGCGGCTTCTCTCCATCATCGCCGGCGCCTGCGCCGCCTCGGGCGCCAATATCGTCGACGCGCAGATCTTCACCACCTCCGACGGCTATGCCCTCGACACCATCTTCGTGTCGCGCGCGCTGCCCGAGGACGCGGACGAGCGCCGCCGCGCCGAGCGGATCGGCAAGGTCATCGAGCAGGCGCTGGCGGGCCAGGTGAAGTTGCGCGATCTCGTCGGCCAGCGCGCCGTCGCCAAGGGGCGGATCCGCGCCTTTTCGGTGGAGCCGGACGTGCTCGTCAACAACACCTGGTCGAACCGCTACACCGTCATCGAGATGTCGGGCCTCGACCGCACCGGCCTGCTCTACCAGCTCACCGACGTGCTCGCGCGCCTCAACCTGAACATCGCCTCGGCCCATGTCGCCACCTTCGGCGAGCGCGCCGTCGACGTCTTCTACGTGACCGACCTGACCGGCCAGAAGATCACCAACGCCAACCGCCAGGCGGCGATCCGCCGCCGCCTGCTGCAGGTCTTCCAGCCCCAGAAGGAAGGCAGTAAGGAAACCAGTAAGGACGGTGGCAAGGACGGGGCTAGGTCCGGCGCCAGGGCGGGCGAGGCGGCATGACGCCGCCGATGACGGCGCGTCCCGTTTCGGATAGTGTCCCGCGCTCACGCGCCTGAAGGGTTTTCCATGGCACTGTTACGGCATTTCGCGACTGTCGGCGGCGGCACGATCGTAAGCCGCATTCTCGGCTTCGCCCGCGACGTGCTGACCGCCTCCGCGCTCGGCACCGGGCCGGTCGCCGACGCCTTCTTCGTCGCCTTCCGCCTGCCCAACCTGTTCCGCCGCATCTTCGCCGAGGGCGCGTTCAACGCCGCCTTCGTGCCGCTGTTCGCCAAGGCGCTGGAAGGCGAGGGCGCGCGCCAGGCCCGCCGCTTCGCCGAGGAATCGCTGGCCGCGCTCTTGTTCGCGCTGCTCGTGCTCACCGCGCTCGCCGAGATCGCCATGCCGGTGTTCATGCTGGTGCTGGCGCCCGGCTTCGTCGAGGATCCCGGCAAGTTCGGCCTCTCGGTGCTGCTGACCCGCATCACCTTTCCCTATCTCACCTTCATCTCGCTGGTGGCGCTCCTGTCGGGCGTGCTCAACGCGCTCGGCCGCTTCGCCGCCGCCGCCTTCGCCCCGGCCCTGCTCAACGCGGTGCTGATCGGCGCCCTGCTGACGATCCACGCGGTCCAGGCCGACGGCAGCGAGACCGCCGGCGTCTACCTGGCGATCGGCGTCTTCATCGCCGGCGTCGCCCAGCTTCTCATGCTCGGCTGGGCCGCCCGCCGCGCCGGCATGGGCCTGACGCTGGTCCGGCCGCGCTGGACGCCCGGCGTGAAGCGGCTCGTCGCCCTCGGCATTCCCGGCGTCATCGCCGGCGGCATCACCCAGATCAACATCATGGTCGGCACCATGATCGCCTCGCTGCAGGACCGGGCGGTGTCGTTCCTCTACTACGCCGACCGGCTCTACCAGCTGCCGCTCGGCACCATCGGCATCGCCATCGGCATCGTGCTCCTGCCCGAGCTGTCGCGCCGCCTGCGCGCCGGCGACGACGAGGCGGTGATGAACGGCCAGAACCGCGCGCTGGAATTCGCGCTCACCCTGACGCTGCCCTCCGCCGCCGCGCTGTTCTTCGTGCCCGACGCCATCATCCGCGGCCTGTTCGAGCGCGGCGCCTTCGGCCCCGAGGACACCGCCGCGACCGCCGCCGCGCTCGCCGCCTTCGCCGTCGGCCTGCCCGCCTTCGTGCTCAACAAGGTGTTCGCGCCGGCCTTCTTCGCCCGCGAGGACACCCGCACGCCGATGTACTATGCCGGCATCAACGTCGCCGCCAACATCGCCTTCTCGCTCGCCCTGTTCCCGGCCTTCGGCCATGTCGGCATCGCCGCCGGCACCTCGATCGCCGGCTGGATCAATTCCGGCCTGCTCGGCTACACGCTGTGGCGCACCGGCCATCTGGTGCCCGACGCGCGCCTCAAGCGCCGCACCCTGCTCGCCCTGCACGCCACCGCGTGGATGTCGGCGGCGCTGGTGGCGACCGACTGGCTGCTCGCGCCGCTGGCCGCCCACGGCTCGCTCGGCGCCATCGCCACGCTGCTGATCCTGGTCGGCGTCGGCGTCGTCGTCTTCGCCGCCCTCGCGGTGACGACCGGCGTGATGACCCGCGCCGATCTGGCCCGCGCCTTCTCGAAATCGGAGACGAAACCCGAAGCCCCTTCGGCTTGAAACCTGCGCCCCGATCAGCCATAAGGCCCGGGCACTCCAGCGCTTTCAGCAAGGACAGGGTCTAATGGCGGCGTTCCAGCAGCGCGTCTTTTCCGGCGTCCAGCCGACGGGAAACCTGCATCTGGGCAACTATCTCGGCGCGATCACGCGCTTCGTCGCCCTGCAGGACGACTATGACTGCATCTATTGCGTGGTCGACATGCACGCGATCACGCAGGCGGTCTCCGTCTGGGGCGGCCCCGAGGAGCTGCGCAAGAGCACCCGCGAGGTGACGGCCGCCTTCATCGCCGCCGGCATCGACCCGGACAAGCACGTCGTCTTCAACCAGAGCCAGGTCGCCGAGCACGCCGAGCTCGCCTGGGTGTTCAACTGCGTCGCCCGCATGGGCTGGCTCAACCGGATGACCCAGTTCAAGGAGAAGGCGGGCAAGCATCGCGAGAACGCCTCGGTCGGTCTGTTCGCCTATCCCAACCTGATGGCCGCCGACATCCTGGTCTACCGCGCCACCCACGTGCCGGTGGGCGAGGACCAGAAGCAGCATCTCGAGCTGTCGCGCGACATCGCCCAGAAGTTCAACGGCGACTTCGCCGCCTCGATCGCGCGGGTCACCGGCGAGGACGCGTTCTTCCCGCTGCCCGAGCCGATCATCCAGGGCCCGGCGACCCGCGTCATGAGCCTGCGCGACGGCGCCAAGAAGATGTCGAAGTCGGACCCGTCCGACTATGCCCGCATCAACCTGACCGACGACGCCGACACCATCGCCCAGAAGATCCGCAAGGCGAAGACCGATCCCGAGCCGCTGCCGAGCGAGGCGGAGGGCCTGGAAGGCCGCCCGGAAGCCGAGAACCTGATCGGCATCTACGCCGCGCTGGCCGGGGCCGACAGGGAGACGGTGCTGAAGGAATACGGCGGCGCCCAGTTCTCGATCTTCAAGACGGCGCTGGCCGACCTGTCGGTCGCCAAGCTGGCGCCGATCGCCGCCGAGATGCGCCGGCTGACCGCCGACCCCGGCTATATCGACGGCGTCCTGAAGCGCGGTGCCGACCAGGCCCGCGACATCGCCGCCCCGGTGATGCACGCGGTCAAGGACATCGTCGGCTTCCTGCGCTGACGGGCATCGACGGACACGAAGACGCCGGGCCTCGTCGAGACCCGGCGTTTTTTGGTGCCGGACGGTCCGGAGGCCCTACGGCTTCTGCGGCGGGCCGACCATCGGCGTCTTCACCGGCGCAGCCATCCCGATCATCACCGCCATGGTCTTGCCGCCGGGATTGGTCTGATAGGGATAGGTCAGCCAGTTGTTGGTCAGCCAAACGTTGCCCGACGCGTCGATCTGCACGGCGGTGACCCGCACCAGGCCATCGAACGCGTAGCCCGTCTTCTTCGGCGCGATCGACTCTCCCGTCTTCACGCCCGGCGGGCAGTTTTCAGGGCGCGCGCCGCAGAGGTGCCCGACCCGGAAGCCGCCGAAATTCGCCACCCAGACGTTGTCGTCGCCGTCGACGGCGATGCCCCAGGGCAGGAAGACGCCGCCATTGGTGTAGGCTTTGCTGACGGTGCCGTCCGGCGTGATCATCGACACCGACGCATCCGCCTTGTCCGGGATGTTGAGCGTCTTGCGGAAATAGCAGGGCGCCGCGATGGCGCCGGAATTCGACACCCAGGCGTTGTCCAGGCTGTCGACGGCGATGCCCATCGGGCGCTTGATCCCGTTTTCGCCGCGCTCGGTGCGGACGAGGACGTTGCCGAGCCGGTCGAGCTTGAACACGCGGTTGGTGTTGTTGGCGGTGAACCAGGCGTGGTGCTGGCTGTCGACCGCCGCGCCGAACGGCTTCTCCAGGCCCCAGGGCGCGTGGTTGACGGCCGCCGTATGATCGCCGAGGGGATAGACGGTGACGCTGTCGCCGCCGCAATTGGCGAACCAGACCGTGCGGTCGTCGTCGGTGGCCAGGCCCTGCACCCGGTTGACGTCGCCGTCGGCGTAGGGGCTGCCCGCCTGCGCCACGCCGTCGGAATTGAACAGGGAGACGGTCTGGTCGTCGCCCAGCGGCTGGTCGCAGCCCCGGCCCGAGAAACCGAAATTGCCCAGCCAGATGTTTTCGTCGGGATCCATCGCGATGCCGAAGCCGACGCCGTAGATGCCGCCGCCGGTATAGGGCGCGCCAGGATAGTTCCGGCCGTCCGGCGTCAGCCGGATCAGGTGGGTATCGCCGCAGGCGGGCGTCTTGGCGCGGCGCTGGTACTGGTAGTTGTTGCCGATCCAGACGTTGCCCTCCTTGTCGAAGACCATGTTGCCCGGCCCGTCCAGCTGTCCGCCGCCGCCGTCGTAGAGCAGGGTCAGCGTCCAGGTGGCGATCGGGCTCGTCAGGGCCGGACCATAGACGGCGACGCGCTGCGACAGCCCGAACAGCTTCTTCGCCTTGCGGCCCGGATAATGGGCGATGTTGACGGCCGCCTGCAGGGTGTTCTTCGGCCGTTTGCCGCCGGGCGCCTTGGCCAGCTTGAAGAGCGACTTGCAGCCCCCGTCGGCCAGGCCGCGCGCGCAGGTGGCGAGCATGTTGGCGAGCGAATTGAACTCGCGCATCGTCTGCGTGCTGGCGCCGTTCGGTTTCGTCGCGAGGACATGGCCGACCGCGCCGCTGCGCCTGTTGACGAGGTTGCGCAGGGTCAGGGCGGCGTTCTTCGGGCCGGGATGGACGCCGGAGATCTGCATGCCGTCGAGGAACTGCGCGAACGCGTAGGCCGTCGCCACGGTCGTCCGCTCGTTGATGGTGATCTGGGACGGTGGCGTGCCCGGGCCCAGCACGGTCGCGAACCGGAGCTGTCGCTGCCGGGGCTTCAGCCCGAATATGTCGACCGTGCCGCCCGTGGTGACGACGTAGAGCACCGCGTTGGCGTCGGCCGGTTCCGCATAGGCGACCCGGAACCCGCCCTGCGAATCGCTTCTTCCGGTGCCGAGCAGGGTCGCCGTTCCGCCGGCCGTGGTCCCAGCCTGGTAGAGGATAACTTTTGCATAGGAGACCGGCAGGGTGCCGGTCCTCACCGTTCCGTTCAGTTCGGCCGCATCGGCCGGTCCGGCCGAGACTGCGACGGCGAGGCCGAAGACAACTGTCGAAAGCCGCAGTCCCCGGGGCAGGCGTGGGCAAGTCATGAAGGTCATCGATACTGTCCGCGCGTGTCGTTTTGTCGAAAGCCAAAACGGCAATACGCAAGACATACGGAATCGATGCCGATCTGACGCCGCGTCAGTACAGTAGATGTGTTTACGAACAGTCTACGCGATCGATAGAAAATACGGACTGACCGGAACCGGCGGTTTTGACGCTGCTTAGGCCAGTCGATTTCGTAGACTGCGCTCCCGCGGATCCGCAAGGCCGAACCACGGAAGCGCAAATCCGAAAAAGAAAAAGCCTATGCGGTAGGTCTCAATCTGCGCACCGTCCTGGCTCTCATCATTCCCGGTTTTGGCTTATCCGGGGCTGGCAGTAATTTTGGGAGATGCGGCAGCGCCGCTACATCGCGGGCTCCGAAATAGCGTTCAGCGTGTTCTGGTATCCAAACAGTATCAACGTAATGCACGAACATGGGCCAGATCTCGTTCGGATACTGTCGGGCTTCGAATTCGCCTTCCGGCGTCCAATGCCTGTAATAGGAAAAGTTATAGGCGTGATCAGGATGTTCGTCCCGCAGCCAGTCTGCGAAAAGCTTTCCGACCGACACATCCGGTCTTATCTCGGTCCCATCAGGCGCTTTATCTGCCATGACGTGACCTACCTGTTCCAACCTGCCCCAGACCCGGATTGCCAGCTCTGAGATAACCGAGAAATACCCAATATCCACTCGGTCCCAATTGGCGTTATAGCGCCGAATAAAGGAAGGGGTATTCGGCCGCAGCTGATATCCGCCAGTTCTGCGGATGCTCGGCAAGACTTCGGACGTTATCCACTTTTTGAAGCGTTTGGCTTCCGGCTTGTCTGACCTCAGAATCAACGAGTAAAGGCCGGATTCGTTGATTATCCTGACGTTCTTGCGACCCTCAGGGGGGGCAGTCTGAGTAACCCCTTTTTCGTCATCATCCAGTCTAGAAGCTGCGTCTCTGGAGTTCTTGATATCAAGCGCTCGGCAAACATCAATAAGAACGAACCACGGCTCTCCGTTGACGTCGTAAATCCTGAACTCGTCGAGATTTTCGTACTCAAACACCTGTAATGCGTACTGCATCTCTTGTTGATCCCCTTGATCTCGCTAGGCCTGTCCTGGTCATGCCCCGTTCTCCTGTTGTTTGAAGGTTGTAAGCCGTAAGCTGCACACCATAAGCGATTCTTTCCGAGGAATCCAATCTTTGTTCCCGATATGTTCCGATGGAAATAACGCTAGGTGAGATCAGCATTCCGTACTGGCGTGGGCGCAAAAGTTATAAGTGCTGGCCTGAATGCGGGAGCCTGCCCCAGAGTCACGAAACAGCCAATACAATGCCGGATTACCGGACCAGATGGCAGCCGCGCCCAAAACACCGGGGGCAAGCTGCTGATGCTCTATGTCCTCGAGCCAATCAATCAGCTCCAATCGCTCAGCGCGGGGCGGACGCGGTGGCCGCCGCGATCCGGGAAACCGTGCCGCCCAGTTGCGCGGCGTAGATCTGGCCGTCGACGCCGAGCCCGAAACTGCTGAGGCCGGGAAGGCCGATCCCGGTCGGCTGGTCGTCGGTGCCGTCGGCGGCGATGCTGCGCACCTCGCCAGAGCAGAAATCGCCGTAGACATAGCGCCCGGTCATCGCCGGGATCGCCGGATCGCGCACGATATGGCCGCCCGTGATCGAGCAGCGCCCGCCGGAATGGTCGTAGACGAAGACCGGGAAGGTCGGCGTGTCGGGGCCCGGGCGATCGTTGTCGTAAACCGCGTTGCCCTCGTATTGCGGCCAGCCGAAATTCGCCCCGCGGGCCTCTGCGAGCGTGAGGATGTTCACCTCCTCCCACGCGCCCTGGCCGACATCGCCGATCAGCAGCCGGTTGCCGTCGAAGGCGAACCGCCACGGATTGCGCAGCCCGTAGGCGAAGATTTCGTCCCGGCCCGGCGTGCCGACGAAGGGATTCGATTTCGGGATCCGGTAGGCGCCCGTCCGCGTCTGCCGCGGGTTGATGCGCAGGATCTTGCCGAGCAGCCGGTCGAGCTTGCGGGCGTTGTCGAATCCGTCGCCGCCGCCGCCGCCGTCGCCGGTGGCGATATACAGGCGGCCGTCTGGGCCGAACTGAAGCTGGCCGCCATTGTGGTTGCGCGCGTCGCGATGTGGCACCCGCAGCACCACCCGGCGCGACTTGCGCGAAGCCCGGACCGCCCGCTTCTTCTTGCGCCGGAACTCGGCGACCACGAGGTCGCCCTTCCCGTTGGTGTAGGCGACGTAGAAGCGCCGGGAATTGCGGTAGGACGCCGGAAACGCCACCGACAGCAGGCCCTGTTCGCCACCGGCGCCCGAGTCGGGAGGCCCGAACACGTGCTTGCGGATATCGAGGAAGGGCCTGGCCAGCGTCTGCCCGTTGCGCAGCACCCGTATGCGCCCGGCCCGCTCTACGACGAAGACGAGCTTCCGGTAGCCCGGCGCGACGGCCACGTGGACGGGGGCGTCGAAGGCCCCGACCGGCACGGCCTTGAGGGTCTGCGCGGCCGCCGGCGCGCCGCCCGCGCCGAGCAGGGCCGCGAACAGGAGCGCCACCGCCGATTCGGACAGGCGGGACGGACGAGAGCGTTCCGGGAGCGTCGATTCGCCGCGCATCGGCGTTGGTCCCCTGTGGTTTGCCGCGTCTCGAGGTGATCCCGGAAATCCGGCCAGAATGGGGAAAACCTGCCCCAGAGTCACGAAACGGCGAATACAATGCCGGCTTGCCGGGCCGGATGGCAGGTGGCAGCATGCCGGTCATGAACAGCAAACGACGCAGCGGGGAGCCCGGCCATCGGCGCAAGTTCCTCGTCATCATCGACGACTCGCCCGAGTGCGACCGGGCCGTCTATTACGCCAGCCGCCGCGCCCAGAACACCGGGGGCAAGCTGCTGATGCTCTATGTGCTCGCGCCGGGCGATTTCCAGCACTGGCTCGGCGTCGAGAACATCATGCGCGCCGAAGCCCAGGACGAGGCGCGCCGGGTGCTGGGTGAATTCGCGGAAAAAGCCCGCAAATGGGCCGAGGTCGAGCCCGAAATGGTGATTCGCGAGGGCAATCGCGCCGACGAGGTGGTGAATCTGATCGACGAGGACGCCGACGTCTCGATCCTGGTTCTGGCCGCGGCGACCGGCAAGGAGGGCCCCGGCCCGCTGGTCTCCTCCATCGCCACCAAGGCGGCGGCGACCTTCCCCATACCGATCACGATCGTTCCCGGCTCGCTGTCGGACGAGGAAATTCAGGCGGTGTCCTGACAGGCCTGGCCCGGCCCGATTTGGCCCGCAGGCGCGCGATTCGCGCGTTGCCTGTTCGCGCAGCCATGATAGAATATTTCTAAGTTTCTACAGGGAGCGCCACTGGGAGCGGGGCGTCGCGACCCTATATTCGGGCGCAAGACACGTTTTCCCGTTTTCCCGACAGCCAGCGCGCTGAAGAGGATCGTCGATGTTCATCCAGACCGAAGCCACGCCCAATCCCGCCACGCTGAAGTTCATTCCCGGACGGCCCGTCCTGCCCGGCGACACGCGCGACATCCGCACGGCCGAGGACGCCGTCTGCTCGCCGCTGGCCCAGCGCCTGTTCGAGATCGACGGCATCAGCGGCGTCTTCTACGGGGCGGATTTCATCGCCGTCACCAAGGACGACGGCGAATGGCAGCATCTCAAGCCCGCGATTCTCGGCGCGATCATGGAGCATTTCATGTCCGGCGCGCCGCTGTTCGCCGGTGACGGCGCCGACACCGGCGAGGCGGACGAGGAATTCTTCGACGAGGCCGACGCGCCAACCGTCGCCACCATCAAGGAGCTGATCGAGACGCGCGTGCGCCCGGCGGTGGCCTCCGACGGCGGCGACATCATCTTCCAGGGCTATCGCGACGGCGTGGTGTTCCTGCACATGCGCGGCGCCTGCTCCGGCTGCCCCAGCTCGACGGCGACGCTCAAGCACGGCATCGAGAACCTGCTGCGCCATTTCGTGCCCGACGTCCAGGAAGTCCGCCCGATCTGACCGGGCTGATCCGAGGGGCCGCCGGACCCGCAGGGGCCGTTCCCACCGGTTTTGCGCCCGCCCGGGGTTTTCTCCGGGCCGAAAGCCGACTAGACCGCATCGCGTCGAATGAACGAACGCCCGCGGTCCCGCTCGTGACGCCATGAACATCCTTGCCGTCGATACGGCGCTGTCGGCCTGCTCGGTCGCCATCCTTCTGGGCGATCGCGCCGTCGTGCGCTGCGAGCCGATGCCGCGCGGCCACGCCGAGGCGCTGATGCCGATGCTCGCCGATGCGCTCGCCGAGGCCGGTATCGGCTACGGCGCCATCGACCGGTTCGCGGTGACGGTCGGTCCGGGCACCTTCACCGGCGTCCGCGTCGGCGTGGCAGCGGTGCGCGGGCTCGCGCTTGCCACCGGCCGGCCCGCCGTCGGCGTGACGACGCTGGAGGCGCTGGCGGCGACCGCGCGCCGCCGCGAGGCGGTGGCGATGCTGGTCGCCATGGATGCCCGCCGCGACGAAATCTACGCCCAGACCTTTTCGGCCGAGGGCGAGCCGACGAGCCGACCGCAGATCCGACGCCTGGACGACCTAATCGACGGGCTGGCCGACGCCGGGACGGCCGCCGGGATGGCCGTAGTCGGCTCGGCCGCGGAGATGGTCGCGGACGCGGCGCGGGCGGCGGGACGGGAGGCGCGGGTGCTCGGCACCGATTCGGCCCCCGATCCCCTCGAAATCGCCCGGATCGCCAGCGAAAGAGCGCCGGAGGGCCCGGTCAGGCCGCTGTATCTGCGTGCCCCCGACGCCAAGCCGCAGGCGCACGCCGCGATCGACCGGCGATGACGGCCGGCGTCTCGATTCGCCGCCTGGAGCCAGCCGACGCGGCGGCCGCGGCCAGTCTGCACGCGGTGATGCCGGAACCCTGGAACGAGGCGGATTGGGCCAAATTCCTGGCCGATCCGCTCGTCATCGGTCTCGGCGCGGTCGAAAATGCGCTGATCGGCGCGATTCTGCTGCGGGTCGTCGCCGACGAAGCCGAGGTGCTGACGGTCATCGTCGCCGAAGCCGCGCGCGGCCGCGGCATCGGCCGGCGGCTGCTCGACAGCGGTCTCGAAGACGTGGCCCGGCGCGGCGCGAAAGCCACGTTTCTGGAGGTCGCCACCGACAACGCGGCGGCGATTTCGCTGTATTGCGCCGCCGGGTTCGTTGAGATCGGGCGCCGACGCGGATATTACCGGCGCCCGGGCGGATCTCAGGACGCGCTGACGATGCGCAAGGGCCCGGCGCTGGACGATGGCCGGCACGCTACCTAGGATGATGTCATTGGGCGGGATTGCGAGACATATGGCGGACGAGTCCAATCTCATCGAGGATCAGTGCCAGGCGCGCGGCATGCGGATGACCGAGCAGCGCCGCGTCATCGCGCGCGTACTGTCGCAGTCCGCCGACCATCCCGACGTGGAGGAACTCTATAAGCGCGCCTCCGCCATCGACCCGAGGATCTCGATCTCCACGGTCTATCGAACCGTCAAGCTGTTCGAGGACGCCGGCATCCTGGCCCGCCACGATTTCGGCGATGGCCGCTCGCGCTACGAACAGGTGCCCGACGAGCACCACGATCACCTGATCGACCTGAAGACCGGCAAGGTGATCGAGTTCCGCGACGAGGAGATCGAGCGCCTGCAGGAGGCGATCGCCCGCAAGTACGGCTTCCGCCTCGTCGACCACAAGCTCGAGCTTTACGGCGTGCCGCTCAGCGACAAGGACAGCTGAGTCCTGTCATGGGAACGGTGCGCGCCATCTTCATTCTCCTCGTGCTCGCGGTCGTGACGCCGCCGCTGATGCTGATCCAGTTCGTGCTGGTCGCGCTGAAGTCCGGCGCGGCGCGCAGGGTGCCGGTGGCCTATCACCGCCTCGTCTGTTTCCTGCTAGGCGTGCGCGTCCGCCAGGAGGGTGCCCTGTCGGAGCAGCGGCCGCTGCTTGTCGCCGCCAACCACGTGTCCTGGCTCGACATCTCCGTGTTCGGCTCGATCGCGCCGCTTTCCTTCATCGCTAAGAGCGAGGTTGCGGGCTGGCCCGTGTTCGGCTGGCTCGCCAGGCTGCAGCGCACGGTTTTCGTCGACCGCAACCGCCGCGCCCATACCCATCATGTCAACAATGCCATCGGCAGCCGCCTCGCCGACGGCGACGTCATGGTGCTGTTCGCCGAGGGCACGTCCAGCGACGGCAACCGTGTTCTGCCGTTCCGTTCGGCGCTGCTGGGCGCGGCGCACGAGCTGGCCAGCGACGATGGCGAGACGCCGGCGATCTACGTGCAGCCGGTGGCGGTCGCCTATACCCACCTGAACGGCCTGCCGATGGGGCACCAGCATCGCCCGGTGGTTGCCTGGCACGGCGATATCGAGCTTGCCCCGCACCTGTGGCGGCTGCTGAAATCCGGCGCGATCGACGTCACCGTCGCCTTCGGAGAGCCGATCCCGCTCACCTGCGCGGCCGAGCGCAAGGCGGTGGCCGGGCGCGCGGAACACACCGTGCGCGGCATGGCGACGGCCCTGCTGGCCGGCCGCGACGTATCGTCGAGAAGAAAGGCCCCGCTTCCCGTCGCCGCCGAAACAGGCTAGGGAAACGGGCGAAAACCGCTTATATGAGACGGGAACCCCGCGAAACGACCGTGCCAGGATGCGCGGTGTGACCGGCAAACAGCGGAAAACATTGGCGGAATTGACCGACAGGCGCTCCACTTAACCCATGACGGCTTCCCGAAAGAAGCTCTTCGTCAAGACGTTCGGTTGCCAGATGAACGTCTATGATTCCGGCCGCATGATCGATGCGCTGGCCGGCGAAGGCTTCGAGTCCACCGATTCCATCGACGAGGCCGACCTCGTCATCCTCAACACCTGCCATATCCGCGAGAAGGCTGCCGAGAAGGTCTATTCCGAGATCGGCCGCATTCGCGCGGTGAAGGAGGCGCGCGCGCAATCCGGCAAGGACACGATGATCGGTGTCGCCGGCTGCGTCGCCCAGGCTGAGGGCGAGGAGATCGTCCGCCGCGCCCCGGTGGTCGATATGGTCGTCGGCCCGCAGAGCTATCACCGCCTGCCGGAACTCCTGGCGCAGGCCCGCGACAGGGCCGTCGTCGAGACGGAATTCCCGGTCGAGGACAAGTTCGACCACCTGCCCGCCGCCACCGGGACGCGACTGCGCATGGGCGGGCCGACCGCGTTCCTGACCATCCAGGAAGGCTGCGACAAGTTCTGCACCTTCTGCGTGGTGCCCTATACCCGCGGCGCCGAGGTGTCGCGCCCCGTCGGCGCGATCCTCGAGGAGGCCCGCCACCTCGCCGGGGCCGGCGTGCGCGAGATCACGCTGCTCGGCCAGAACGTCAACGCCTATCACGGCGCGGATCGGGACGGGGGTCTGCGGACCGTCGGTCTTGCCGGACTGATCGAGGCGCTCAGCCGTATCGATGGCATCGAGCGCATCCGCTACACCACGAGCCACCCCCGCGACATGGACGACGACCTGATTGCCGCCCATCGCGACATCCCGCAGCTGATGCCCTACCTGCACCTGCCCGTGCAGTCCGGCTCCGACCGCATTCTCGCGGCGATGAACCGCAAGCACCGCCGCGACGAGTACATCGCCCTGATCGAGCGGATCCGCGCCGTCCGTCCCGATATTGCCATGTCGGGCGATTTCATCGTCGGTTTCCCCGGCGAGACCGACGCCGACTTCGCGGACACGATGGATCTCGTGCGCCGGGTCGCCTACGCGCAGGCCTATTCGTTCAAATACAGCCCGCGCCCCGGCACCCCCGCCGCGGCGATGGACGATCAGGTGCCCGAGCCGGTCATGAAGGAGCGCCTTGCCGCGCTGCAGGCCCTGATCGACCAAGGCCAGAAGGCGTTCAATGCCGCGATGGTCGGGCGCACGATCCCGGTGCTTTTCGAGAAGCCCGGCCGCAAGCCCGGACAGCTCGTCGGCCGCTCGCCCTATCTGCAGCCGGTGAACGTCGATGCGCCGGAAAGCCTGCGTGGCCAGATCGTCGAGGTCCGGGTGACGTCGGCGGGGCCGAACAGCCTGTTCGCCGAGCGTGTCGGCGGCGGAACGCAGTCCGAGGGGACGGATTCCGGTCGGACGGATTCCGGGCGGGCCGCGATGGAGGCGGTTTCTTGAACGACACCCCCGTCAGCCGTCCCGTTTCGGACCGCCGTGCGGCGGCTGCGGCGGCGGCTGTCACCGAACGGGTCATGACGTTCGAGGACAACCGGCTCGCCAGCGACCTCTACGGCCAGTACGACCAGAACCTCGCCCTGATCGAACAGCGGCTCGGCGTCGAGACGAGCGCGCGCGGCAATCACGTCACCCTGCGTGGCGCCCCGGAGGCCTGCGCCGACGCGGCCGAGGTTCTCGACAGCCTGTACCAGCGTCTGGTGCGCGGCCAGCAGATAACGCTGGGCGACGTCGACGGCGCGATCCGCGTGGCGACCGCGCTTCCCGATCACCAGGACAATCTGCCGGGCCTTTCGGCCCTCGCCCAGGTGTCCACGCGCAAGCGCACGGTCACCGCGCGTACGCCGCGTCAGGATCTCTATCTGCGCGCGCTGGCCGAGAACGACCTCGTCTTCGCCATGGGCCCGGCGGGAACCGGCAAGACCTATCTCGCCGTCGCCTATGCCGCTTCGATGATCGAGCGCGGCCAGATCGACCGGCTTATCCTGTCGCGGCCGGCGGTCGAGGCCGGCGAGCGGCTCGGTTTCCTGCCCGGCGACATGCGCGAGAAGGTCGATCCCTATCTGCGTCCGCTCTATGACGCGCTCTACGACCTGATGCCGCCGGAAAAGGTGGAGAAGGGCATGCAGACCGGCGTCATCGAGATCGCCCCGCTCGCCTTCATGCGCGGCCGCACCCTCTCGCACGCCGCCGTCATCCTCGACGAGGCGCAGAACTGCACGCCGATGCAGATGAAGATGTTCCTGACCCGTCTCGGCGACGGCTCGAAGATGATCGTCACCGGCGATCCCAGCCAGGTCGATCTGCCGCCCGGGCAGCGCTCCGGACTGTCCGAGGCGACGTCTTTGCTCAAGGGCGTCGACGGCATCGGTCAGATCGCCTTCGGCGAGGCCGATGTGGTGCGCAATCCGCTGGTGGCGCGGATTGTCCGCGCCTACGAGGCGGCCGAGGCCAAGCCGGCGGCTGCCGAGGATGCCCGGCCGGCGTCACGCGGACATGATGGCGATGGTGCCTGATCCAGCCTCCCGACCCGGATTGCCGGCCGACCTGCGAATCGAGATCGCCGAAGAAGCCGGCAACTGGAGCGATGTCGGCGTCGCCGAACGGATCGATGCCGTCGTCAAGGCGCTGACCGCCAGGGTCGGCGACGCCGAAGGAACCGTCGCGCTGGCGCTTGCCGACGATGCGATGGTTCGCGATCTGAACCGGCGCTTTCGCGGCAAGGACAAGCCGACGAACGTTCTGTCGTTTCCCTCCGGTGAAACCGGCGGCGCCGACACCCATATCGGCGACGTGATCCTGGCGATCGAGACGCTGCGCCGCGAGGCGGACGCCGATGGCAAGCCGGTCGGCGATCACTTTGCCCATCTGGTGATTCACGGCATTCTGCACCTAATGGGCTATGATCACGAATCAGACGATGACGCCGAGTGCATGGAATGCCTCGAGACGGCGATCCTCGCCGACCTCGGTATCGACGATCCTTATGCCGAACCCGCTATCGCCGACAGCGAACCCCGTTGAACCCTCCGATGCCTGACGAACCGACTCCCAGCCCCGAAGAACCCGCCAGTAGTAGCCACTCCGGCGGCGAAACCCTTATCCGGAAGCTGAAACATCTGTTCGGCCATCGCCAGACCTCGTCGTCGCTGCGCGAAAGCCTCGCCGGCGCGCTCGACGAAGCCGATGGCGTCGCCACCGACCCGTTCTCCGCCAAGGAACGGTCGATGCTGCGCAATGTGCTCGGGCTGCGGGATCTGCGCGTCGACGACGTGATGGTGCCGCGCGCCGACATCGACGCGGTTGAGACCGATGTCCCGATCGCCGAGCTCATCAGGGAATTCCGGGACGCCGGCCATTCGCGCCTGCCGGTCTACAAGGAGACCCTCGACGAGCCGTGCGGCATGATTCACATTAAGGATCTGCTCGGCTGGATGACGGAACGGGCGCTGCTGTCGCAGGACGGTGCCTCCGCGGACGAGGCCGGGAAGTCCGGCGATCTGGACATGAGCCGCATTCCGCTCAAGACGTCGCTGGCCGAGGCCGAGCTCGTCCGCCAGGTGCTCTACGTTCCGCCCTCGATGCCCGCCGTCGATCTGCTGGTGAAGATGCAGGCGACTCGCATCCACATGGCCATTGTCGTCGATGAATACGGCGGCACCGACGGTCTCGTCTCGATCGAGGATCTGGTCGAGGAAATCGTCGGCGAGATCGAGGACGAGCACGACGAGGAGACGGCGCCGATGATCGTGCCCACCGACGACGGCGGCTTCATCGCCGATGCGCGCGCGCCGATCGAGGAGGTCAGCAAATTGCTCGGCGAGGAGATCGAGATCGGCGATCTGGTCGAGGACATCGACACGCTCGGCGGTCTGGTCTTCGATCGGGCGGGTCATGTCCCCGTTCGTGGCGAGCTGGTCAGTTTCCCCGGCGGCTACGAGTTCGAGATCCTCGATGCCGATCCCCGCCGCATCAAGCGCGTGCGCATACACAGGCGAGCCGCGGGGACGGTCCGAAGCACCCGGCGCGAACGGACCGACAAGGAGCGCACCGACGCCGGGCGTCCGGACGGCGATCGTTCGGATGCCGCCTGACCACTAGCGGAGGCGCGATCCACCATGCTCGATGCAATCGCCAGCCGCGTCGTCGTGCTGTGGGGATGGCGCCGCCTGCTGCTCGCCTTCGTCGCCGGCGCCGCCTCCGCCCTGGCGATGCCGCCTTTCGACGCCTTCCCGGTATTGTTCGTCACGTTCCCCGTTCTCGTCTGGCTGATCGACGGGACCCTGGGCCGTGGCCGGATCCGGGGGCTGGCTGCCGCCGCGCTGATCGGCTGGTGTTTCGGCTTCGGCTATTTCCTCGCCGGTCTGTGGTGGGTCGGCTACGCCTTCCTCGTCGACGCCGACGTGTTCGGCTGGATGCTGCCGTTCGCCGTCGCCGCGCTTCCCGCCGGCCTCGCGCTGTTCGCCGCCGCCGCCACCCTCGTCGCCCGCCTCTTCTGGAGCGCCGGCCCCCGCCGCGTCTTCGCGCTGGCGCTCGGCGTGACGCTCGCCGAGTTCGCCCGCGGTCACATACTCTCCGGCTTTCCCTGGAACACCTTCGGCTATGCCCTGACGGTCACGCCGATGATGATGCAGGCCGCCGCCGTCTTCGGCGCCTATGGACTGACCGCCCTTGCCGCCTTCGTCTTCGCGAGCCCCGCCGCCCTGTCCGGCGCCGGTTCGCGCACGGCCCGCATCGCCATGCCGGTGCTCGGCCTCGCCGTGCTCGGCGGGCTGGCCGGCTTCGGGGCCCTGCGTCTGGCACAGGCCGGCACCGCGATGGTTCCGGACCTTGAATTGCGGATCGTGCAGCCGGCGATCCGCCAGGCCGACAAGTGGAAGCCCGAGAACCGCAACAACATCTTCACCGACTATCTCGCTCTGAGCGACATGGCGGCCTCTCCGGAGGCGGTCGGGGTATCGAGCGCCGATCTTCTGATCTGGCCGGAATCCGCGCTGCCTTTCGTCTTCGATTCCGAGCCGGCGGCCCTGCCGGCGATCGCCGCCCTGCTGCCGCCGGGCACGACGCTCGTCACCGGCATGCAGCGCCTCGTCCGCGACGCCTCCCGGCCCGAAGGCTACCGGATCTACAACGCCGTCATGACCATCGACGATGCCGGCGAGATCACCGACGTCTACGACAAGGCCTGGCTTGTGCCCTTCGGAGAGTTCCTGCCGTTTCAGGCCCTCCTCGAGTCCTACGGCTTCCGGCAGCTGACGCAGGTCGTCGGCGGATTTTCGGCCGGTCCCGGGCCGAAGCTCCTGTCGGTTCCCGGTGCGCCGTCGTTCCTGCCGCTCGTCTGCTACGAGATCATTTTCCCCCGTGCGTTCGTTTCCATGGACGAGCGCCCCGGATGGATTCTGAACGTGACCAACGACGCCTGGTTCGGCGACAGCCCCGGTCCCTGGCAGCATCTGCGTCAGGCGCGGGTACGCGCCGTCGAGGAAGGCTTGCCGGTGGTCCGGGCGGCGAACACGGGCATCTCCGCCGTCATCGATCCGTATGGCCGGTTCGTCAAGCGGCTGGGCCTGAACGTACGTGGCGTCATCGATTCGAAATTGCCCGAGGCGTTGCCGCCGACGCCGTTCCTTACCTACGGGAACTGGATTCTACTCGGCCTGATCGGGTTGTTCACATTAGGTGTGCTGCGCCGCAAAACCGGCTAACAATGACTGGGAATCCGTTATAAGGTCGTTGTTGCCGCAGGCTGGATGGTCGGTCATTTGACCTCGGTTCACCCTTGGCGCAATGTGCGCCGACTGTGGCACTTGCAACCGGCGCCACCCAACGAAGGCGGCGTCTTGATCCAAACCAGACGGCGCGGCAAACGCGTCCGTCCTAAAGACAAGATCTGATGAATCGTAAGGCACCCAACCCTATCGACGTCCATGTCGGCAGCCGCGTCCGCCTGCGTCGCGTCCTGATCGGCATGAGCCAGGAGAAGCTGGGCGAGCAGCTCGGCATCACCTTCCAGCAGGTCCAGAAATACGAAAAGGGGACCAACCGCATCGGCTCCAGCCGGCTGTATCGGATCGCGCAGGTTCTCGGTGTGCCGGTCTCGTTCTTCTTCGAGGACATCCCCGGCCAGAACCCCGAGGATCAGGGCTTTTCGGAAACCCAGTCCGAGCGCTATGTGGTGGACTTCATCTCCTCCGCCGAAGGGCTGCAGCTCAACAAGGCCTTCCTGCGGATCTCCGATCCGCGGGTGCGTCGCAAGGTCGTCGAGCTGGTTCAGGCGATTTCGACCGACACCGACTAGGCGTTCCTCGCTGCTCCCCCGTCTTGCTTGACGGGATCGGGGCGGGCTGTCACAAACCGGTCGCCGGGGGGCGGACCGTTCCCCGGAGTGTGTCCCGTATCGATAACAGGGAGCCGGCAGGCCGTGGCGCGCAGCGACTATCTTTTCACGAGCGAATCCGTATCCGAAGGCCATCCCGACAAGGTCTGTGACCGGATCTCGGACGCCGTCGTGGACGCCTATCTAGGCGCCCAGCCGGACGCGCGCGTCGCCGTCGAGACCATGGTCACCACGAACCGCATCGTGCTCGCCGGCGAGGTCCGCGGTCCCGACACCATTACCCACAGCCATCTCGAGGAGATCGCCCGCGAGGCGGTCAAGCAGATCGGCTACGAGCAGAACGGTTTCCACTGGCGCGACGCCGCCGTCGAGGTCTATGTCCACTCGCAGTCCTCCGACATCGCCCAGGGCGTCGATGCCGCCGGCAACAAGGACGAGGGAGCCGGCGATCAGGGCATCATGTTCGGCTATGCCTGCCGCGAGACCCCCGCGCTCATGCCCGCGCCGATCTACTACGCTCACAACATTCTGAAGGCGATGGCGGACGCCCGCCATTCCGGCGCCCAGCCCGGTCTGGAGCCCGACGCCAAGAGCCAGGTCACGCTGCGCTACGCCGGCGGCAAACCCGTCGGCGCCACGTCGATCGTCGTGTCGACCCAGCATGGCGAATCGCTGTCCACCGAGGCGGTCCGCGAGATCGTCCGTCCTTTCGTGCTCGACGTCCTGCCCGACGGCTGGATGTGCCCGGAGGCGGAATTCTACGTCAATCCGACCGGCCGGTTCGTCATCGGCGGTCCCGACGGCGACTGCGGTCTGACCGGACGCAAGATCATCGTCGACACCTATGGCGGCGCGGCCCCGCACGGCGGCGGCGCCTTCTCCGGCAAGGACCCGACCAAGGTCGACCGCTCCGCCGCCTATGCCTGCCGCTATCTCGCCAAGAACGTGGTGGCCGCCGGTCTCGCCGACCGGTGCACCATCCAGGTCTCCTATGCGATCGGCGTTTCCAAGCCGCTGTCGCTTTATGTCGATCTGCATGGCACCGGCCAGGTGGACGAGGCCAGGCTCGAGACGGTGCTCTCCGAGGTCATGGATCTGTCGCCGCGCGGCATTCGCGAACACCTCAGGCTCGACCGGCCGATCTACGCGCGCACCGCCGCCTACGGCCATTTCGGCCGCGAGCCCGAGCCCGATGGCGGGTTCTCCTGGGAGAAGGTCGATCTCGCCGACGAGCTCAAGAGCGCATTTGCCTGAAGATCGCGCACGCCGGCTGCTTTACGGCCGGCATAAGGGACACAAGCTGCGGCCCCGCCAGGCGGGACTGCTCGAGACGCTGCTGCCGCGCCTGGCGCTGCCGCTCGACGGGCCCTGCCCGGCCGACCCGCGCGCGCTGTTTCCCGCGCCCGTCGAGGCCGTCCATCTGGAGATCGGCTTCGGCGGCGGCGAGCATCTGGGCTTCCGTGCCGACGAGAACCGCGACGTCGGCTTCATCGGCTGCGAGCCCTTCGTCAACGGCGTTGCCAAGCTGCTCGTCGAGATCGAGGAGCGCGGCCTCGACAACATCCGCGTCCACGACGACGATGCCCGTCAGGTGATCGACTGGCTGCCGGCCGGTTCGCTCGATTGCGTCTGGCTGCTCTACCCCGATCCCTGGCCGAAGCGCCGCCACCGCAAGCGCCGCTTCCTGTCGGGCGGGAACCTCGATGCGCTGGCCCGCGTGATGAAGTGCGGCGCCGAGCTGCGGTTCGCCACCGATATCGACGACTACGCCGACCGGTCCCTGCGGCTGCTGGCGAAGCGCGACGATTTCGTGTGGACCGCCGAACGCGGCGACGACTGGCGCAATCCCTGGCAGCCCTGGCCGGGGACTCGCTACGAGGAAAAGGCCGTCAAGGCCGGCCGATTCCCGTGCTATCTGACATTCCGCCGGGTCTGATCCGAAGGCCGCAGCAAGGATGATTCGCCGCGTAACCCTTGCGCAGATGCCGCCACACGTATATTTACTTGGGTAATTCCAATCTCATGATGTCGGTGACGGATTGAGAGTGGGTCCTTCGGGGGCCCGCTCCTTTAGGTGCTACCGGCCTCGTAGTCGAGGGCTTTGACAGAGCGTCCATGCAGGCGAATCCGGCGAACGATACCGAGGCGCCCGGAAACGGGCCGGAGGTCGGGGAAGATCCGCGCATCGTGCGCGAGACCGGCCTTGCCGCGCGGGTTGCCGCGATCGCCGAACCGGTCGCCGCCGATCTCGGCTTCGATCTGGTGCGCGTCAAGGTCAGCGGACGGGACGGCTGCACCGTGCAGGTGATGGCCGAGCGCCCCGATGGCGAGATGACGGTCGACGACTGCGCCGATTTCTCGCGCGCCCTGTCGCCGGTGCTGGATGTCGAGGACCCGGTCGACCGGGCCTACCACCTGGAGGTCTCCTCGCCCGGAATCGACAGGCCGCTGGTGCGCCGGCGCGACTTCGAGCGCTGGAAGGGGCACGAGGCCAAAATCGAGCTCGCCGTTGCCGTCGACGGCCGCAAGCGGTTCCGTGGCCGCCTCGTCGGTATCGACGACGGCGCTATCCAGGTAGAGCTTCTCGAGAAGGGCAAGGACGAGACCGGTCCGGCGCTCGTGGCGATCCCGATCGACGATATCGCCGAGGCGCGGCTGGTGCTGACGGATTCATTGATTGCCGAGGCCCTGAAGGGCGAAAAGGCGCGCCGGCGCGACAGCGCCGAGCAATAGCAACGGAGAACCAAATGGCGACGGCTGTTAGTGCCAACAGGCTCGAGCTTCTGCAGATCGCGGACGCGGTGGCGCGCGAAAAGGTGATCGATCGCCAGATCGTCATTTCGGCGATGGAAGACGCGATCCAGAAAGCAGCCCGCTCGCGCTACGGCAGCGAGACCAACATCAAGGCCGAGATCAACCCGAAGACCGGCGAGATCCGGCTGACGCGCCTGCGTGAGGTGGTCGAGACGCTCGAGAACCCCTCCGCCGAGATCTCGGTCGAGGACGCGCGCGAGCGCAATCCGGCCGCCCAGGTCGGCGACTTCATGTCCGAGCCGCTTCCGCCGCTCGACTTCGGACGCATCGCCGCCCAGTCGGCCAAGCAGGTCATCGTGCAGAAGGTGCGCGAGGCCGAGCGCGAGCGTCAGTACGACGAGTACAAGGATCGCATCGGCGATGTCGTCAACGGCGTCGTCAAGCGCGTGGAATATGGCAACGTCATCGTCGACCTCGGTCGCGCCGAGGCGATCATCCGCCGCGACGAGCTGATCCCGCGCGAGACCTACCGCCCCGGTGACCGCGTCCGCGCCTATGTCTACGACGTGCGTTCGGAGCAGCGCGGGCCGCAGATCTTCCTGTCGCGCACCCATCCGCAGTTCATGGCGAAGCTGTTCGGTCAGGAAGTGCCGGAAATCTACGACGGCATCATCGAGATCAAATCGGTCGCCCGCGATCCCGGATCGCGCGCCAAGATCGCCGTGATCTCGAACGACTCCTCGATCGATCCGGTCGGCGCCTGCGTCGGCATGCGCGGCAGCCGTGTCCAGGCCGTCGTCAACGAGTTGCAGGGCGAGAAGATCGATATCATTCCGTGGTCGCCGGACGCCGCGAGCTTCATCGTCAACGCATTGCAGCCCGCCGAGGTGGTCAAGGTGGTGCTCGACGAGGACGCCGAGCGCATCGAGGTGGTGGTGCCCGACGACCAGCTTTCGCTGGCCATCGGCCGTCGCGGCCAGAACGTCCGCCTCGCCTCGCAGCTCACCGGCTGGGATATCGACATCCTGACCGAGCAGGAGGAGTCGGAGCGCCGGCAGAAGGAGTTCGCCGAGCGTACCGAAATGTTCATGGACGCGCTCGACGTCGACGAGGTCGTCGCCCAGCTCCTGGTTTCGGAGGGCTTCTCCAGCGTCGACGAAGTCGCCTACGTGCCGATCGACGAAGTCGCCGGCATCGAGGGCTTCGACGAGGAGACGGCCGAGGAAATCCAGCTTCGCGCCAAGGAATATCTGCAGCGTCTCGAGGAAGAGCTGACGGCCAAGCGCCGCGAGCTCGGCGTCGAGGATGCGCTGGCCGAGGTGCCGGGCGTGTCGACCGCGATGCTGGTTTCGCTCGGCGAGAACGACGTCAAGACGGTCGACGATCTGGCCGGCTGCGCCACCGACGACCTTACCGGCTGGTTCGAGCGCGTCGACGGCGAGAGCAAGCGCTTCGCCGGTTTCCTTGATGGTTTCGACCTGTCGCGCGAGGAAGCCGAGGCGATGATCATGGCCGCCCGTCTCAAGGCGGGCTGGGTCTCCGAGGCCGATCTTGCAGCGATGCAGGAAGAGCCGGCCGAGGAGGGCGCCGAGGTGGCGGCCGAGGAGGATAACACTGGCGAATCGGCTTGATGCGCGCGAAGCGGACACGGCGGTCGACGACGTCGCCGCCGATGCCACCGACGCGGGCCCGCGGGACCGGGCGCCGCAGCGCCGTTGTATCGTCACGCGTCGGTCGCTGCCGGTCGATGATCTGATACGGTTCGCGCGCGGGCCGGATGGGTCGGTCGTTCCCGATCTGCGTCGCAGGCTTCCCGGCCGCGGCGTATGGGTGACGGCGGATCGTGGGGCGGTTGCCGAGGCCGCGCGCAAGAAGCTGTTTTCCCGGGCGTTCCGGGCGGAGTCGCGGACGACCGACGACCTCGCGGATAGCGTCGGGAAGCAGGCGAAGGACCTGGCGCTCGGCCGGTTGGGCCTTGAGCGAAAGGCTGGTCGGCTGGCGGTCGGGTTCGCCGAAGTCGACGCGATGCTGCGGGGCGGCCGCGCGGCACTCGTGCTGCACGCCTCCGACGCCGCCGCAGACGGCGTGCGCAAGCTCGACCAGGCGGCGTACGCGGGGGCCAGGGCCGGTGCTGAGGCGCCCTATCGATGCCGGGCATTCACCTCGGCGGAAATGAGTTTGGCCTTAGGCCGTGGGAATGTGATACATGCTGCCCTTGAGAAGGGCGGCGCCAGTGGCGCGGTGATCGCGCGTTGCCGCCTTGTAGACCGCTATTTTGGCGAAGTCGAAGGGGCGGCGGACCTGTCACCGGACGAATTCGCAGGAAGGACCGAATGAGCGACACGAAGCAGCCGGACGACAAGACGCTGACGCTTGGCGGGCGCAAGACGCTCAGCCTGCGCCGCACGGTCGAGTCGGGCACGGTCAGGCAGAACTTTCCGCGTGGCCGATCGAAGCCGGTTCTTGTCGAGAAGAAGAAGCGCCGCACCATCGTTGGCGGCGAGGCGGAAGCGCAGGCTCCCGAACCCGCACCGGTTCAGGAAGCGCCCAAGCCGAAGCCCGAGAGGGCGCCCGCACCGAAGCCTGCGCCGGCCGAGGCTGCGCGCGGCGGTGTCGTGCTGCGCACGCTGACCAATGAGGAGAAGGACGCCCGCGCCCTTGCGCTCGCCGAGGCGAAGGTGCGCGAGGAGGAGGAGCGCCGCGTCGCCGAGAGCGAAGCCAAGCGCCGTGCCGTCGAAGAGGAGCGTCTGAAGAAGGAACGCGAGGAAGCGGAGAAGCGCCAGCTCGAGGAAGACGAGCGGCGCAAAGCCGAGGAAGCCGCGCGCGAGCAGGCCGAGCAGGAAGAAGCGAAGCGCGCGCCGGAAGCTGCTGCCGCGCCCGCGGCGGCACCCGCGTCGGCGGCGCCTGCGGCGGCGTCGGCCGCGCCCACGCGCGAAGCCCGAGCTGCCGAGGAGGCCGCCGAGGCCGCCAAGGCCAAGCGCAAGGTGGCCGAGCAGAAGCCGGTACGCCGCGGCGAGGAACGTCGGCGTGGCCGTCTCACCATTTCGAACGCCCTCGACGAGAACGAGCGCAGCCGCTCCATGGCCGCGATGCGCCGCCGCCGCGAGCGCGAGAAGCGTGCCGCCGGGCCGCGCGAGCTCGGCGAGAAGATCGCGCGCGAGGTGGTCCTGCCCGAGACGATCACCATCCAGGAGCTCGCCAATCGCATGGCCGAGCGCGCCGTCGACGTGATCAAGCTGCTCATGCAGCAGGGCCAGATGCTCAAGATCAACGACGTCATCGACGCCGATACCGCCGAAATCATCGCCACCGAGATGGGCCACACGGTCAAGCGCGTCTCCGAAGCCGATGTCGAGGAAGGCCTGTACGGCGCGGACGACGATCCCGCCGACCTGAAGCCGCGTCCGCCGGTGGTCACCATCATGGGCCACGTCGACCACGGCAAGACCTCGCTGCTCGACGCGATCCGCGAGGCCAACGTGGTCTCCGGCGAGGCCGGCGGCATCACGCAGCATATCGGCGCCTATCAGGCCAAGGCGCCCGACGGCCAGGTCATCACCTTCATCGACACGCCGGGCCACGAGGCCTTCACCTCGATGCGTGCCCGCGGCGCCAAGGTCACCGACCTCGTCGTGCTGGTCGTCGCCGCCGATGACGGCGTCATGCCGCAGACGGTCGAGGCGATCAATCACGCCCGCGCGGCGGAAGTGCCGATCATCGTGGCGATCAACAAGATCGACAAGCCGGAAGCCGACCCGAGCCGTGTGCGCAACGATCTCCTGCGCCAGGACATCGTCGTCGAATCGATGGGCGGCGACACGCTCGAGGTCGAGGTTTCGGCACTCAAGCACCTGAACCTCGAGAAGCTGCTCGAGGCGATCCAGCTTCAGGCCGAGGTTCTGGAGCTCACGGCCAATCCGGACCGTCCCGCCGAGGGCATCGTCATCGAGGCGAAGCTCGACAAGGGCCGCGGCCCGGTCGCGACCGTGCTGGTCCAGCGTGGCACCCTGAATGTCGGCGATATTCTCGTGTGCGGCGCCGAACCCGGCAAGGTGCGCGCCCTGGTCGACGACCACGGCCGCAGCATCCAGTCCGCCGGCCCCGCGACGCCGGTCGAGGTGCTCGGTCTCGACGGCACGCCGGAAGCCGGCGATCGCTTCGCCGTCGTCGACTCGGACGCGCGTGCCCGCGAGATCAGTGATTATCGCCAGCGCAAGAAGCGCGAGCGCCTGCAGGCGCGCGGCGGCGGTGCCAAAACCTCGCTGGAACAGATGATGTCCCAGCTCAAGGAGCAGGGCCGCGCCGAGTTCCCGCTGGTGCTCAAGGCCGACGTGCAGGGGTCCTCGGAAGCGATCGTCGCCGCCCTCGACAAGCTCGGCACCGACGAAGTCGGCGCCCGGGTTCTGTCGTCCGGTGTCGGCGGCATCACCGAATCCGACGTGACGCTGGCGGCCGCCTCCAACGCGGTCATTCTCGCCTTCAACGTCCGTGCCAACCGGCAGGCCCGCGAGGCGGCCGAGCGCGACGGGGTCGAGATCCGTTACTACAACGTCATCTACCACCTGGTGGACGACGTGAAGGCGGCGATGTCGGGTCTGCTGTCGCCGACCCTGCGCGAGGAGATGCTCGGCAACGCGGAGATCCTCGAGGTGTTCAACATCTCCAAGGTCGGCAAGGTCGCCGGCTGCCGCGTCACCGACGGTGTCGTGCAGCGTGGTGCCAGCGTCCGCCTGATCCGCGACGATGTCGTCATCCACGAGGGCAAGCTGTCGACGCTCAAGCGCTTCAAGGACGAGGTCCGCGAGGTCAGGGCCGGTCAGGAATGCGGCATGGCCTTCGAGAACTACCAGGACATGCGTCAGGGCGACGTCATCGAGTGCTACAACGTCGAAGAGATCCAGCGCACGCTGTGATCGAACGCTAGATGAGTCCGGCGCGGTCCAAGCCCGCGCCGAACCGTCGAGGATTACGTGATGACATCAGGCAGTCGCCGGGCCTTCCGCCCGGCTCCCGCGCCGTTGCGTCGGCGCGTTGCGATAGTCTTTTCGCCGGACGCGGAGGGGCGCCGATGAGCCGCCGCCAATCTCACGCCGCCGGTCACGGACCGAGCCAGCGCCAACTGCGCGTCGGCGAGATGCTGCGCCATGCGCTGGCGCAGGTCCTCCAACGCGGCGACATCTCCGACCCGCTGCTGGAGACAGCCGTCGTCACCGTGCCGGAAGTGCGGGTGACGCCCGATCTGCGCCATGCGATCTGCTACGTCATGCCGCTCGGCGGCCAGCATGTCGACGAAGTCGTCAAGGCGCTGGAGCGCAACAAGAAATTCCTGCGCGGCGAACTCGCCCGCAAGGTGACGCTGAAATACATGCCCGACCTGCGCTTCGAGATCGACCGCAGCTTCGAGGAAGGCGACCGCATCGACCAGCTGCTGCGCAGCCCCGAGGTCGCGCGCGATCTCGAAAGGCCCGACGACGAGGATGCCGACTGATGGGGGCGATCGTCTGATGGGACGGCGCAGGCGCGAATCCAACGTCCACGGCTGGCTGATCCTCGATAAGCCGGTCGGCTTGACGTCGACCCAGGCCGTATCGCGGCTGAAACGTCTGTTCGGCACCCGCAAGGCCGGCCACGCCGGCACCCTCGATCCGCTCGCGTCCGGTTGCCTTCCGGTTGCCTTCGGCGAGGCGACCAAGACCGTGCCCTACGTCGTCGACGGGCTGAAGGTCTACCGGTTCACCGTGCGGTGGGGCGTGGAGACCGATACCGACGATTCTGAAGGAAAAGCTATCGAAACCTCGGATGTCCGGCCGTCGGATGCCGAGATCGATGCGGCTTTGCCGGGTTTTGTCGGGATAATCGAGCAGGTCCCTCCGCGCTACTCCGCGATCAAGGTCGCCGGTGAGCGCGCCTATGACCTCGCCCGCGAGGGCGAGGCGGTCGAGTTGAAGGCGCGCCAGGTCGAGATCCTCCGGCTGGATCGCGTCGGCCCGACGGCCAACGACGAGACCGAATTCGAATGCGAATGCGGCAAGGGCACCTATGTGCGGGCGATCGCCCGCGATCTCGGCCGCATGCTCGGCAGCCGCGGCCACATCGTCGCGCTGCGCCGCCTCGCCGTCGGACCCTTCGACGAGGAGGACATGATTCCTCTGGATAAATTACAGGAGTTGTGCGATAGAGCCCCCGGCTCAGATGAACCCTGCGGGGAGACTCTGACTGATTTCCTACGACCGGTCGAGACCGCGCTGGACGACATCCCGGCGCTGGCCATCAGCCGGACGGACGCAACCCGCCTCAGGAATGGACAAGCGGTGTTGCTGCGCGGGCGGGATGCACCCGTGCTGAGCGGTCTGGTTTACGCGACGACGCAAGGACAGCTTGTCGCGCTCGTCGAGGCGGACCGCGGCGAGTTGCACCCGAAGCGCGTGTTCAACCTGCCCGGATAGGAACCGGGCGCAACGATTTGGAGACGATGTCGCTATGTCGATTACTGCCGAACGCAAGCAGGAACTGATCAAGGAATACGCCAAGGGCTCCGCCGACACCGGCTCGCCCGAGGTCCAGGTTGCGATCCTCACGGAGCGCATTTCCAACCTGACCGAGCATTTCAAGACGCACAAGAAGGACAACCATTCCCGGCGCGGGCTCCTGAAGCTCGTTTCGCAGCGCCGCCGGCTCCTCGACTACGTGAAGGCGAAGGACGAGGCACGCTATCGGGAACTCATCGAGCGTCTCGGCATCCGCCGCTGACGTTCTTTTTCGCGGCGGCTTCAGGCCGCCGCGCACCACCCCGGAGGCTTGGTGGCCATGGGGAGGATAGCCGGACGCTTCACCTCCGGACGTTTTCGGGCACGAAGCGCCTCGCCATCTTGCCCATGGCTCGCCCTGCATCCCACGAGCCATGAGGCACATAGGTATGTTTGATATCCATCGCGAAGAAATTGAATGGGGCGGCCGCACGCTGGTCCTGGAGACCGGCAAGATGGCCCGTCAGGCCGACGGCGCGGTTTTCGCCAAGTATGGCGACACCACCGTACTCGCCACGGTCGTCGCCGCCAAGGAGCCCAAGCCCGGCATCGACTTCCTGCCGCTGACCGTCCACTACCAGGAAAAGTACTACGCGGCCGGCAAGATCCCTGGCGGCTACTTCAAGCGCGAAGGTCGCCCGACCGAGAAGGAGACACTGGTCTCCCGCCTGATCGACCGGCCGATCCGCCCGCTGTTCGTCGAAGGCTTCCGTTGTGACACCCAGGTCATCGCGACCGTCCTGTCGCACGACCTCGAGAACGATCCCGACATGGTGGCGATGGTTGCTGCCTCTGCCGCCCTGACGCTGTCGGGCGCTCCGTTCATGGGCCCGATCGGCGCGGCCCGCGTCGGCTACATCAACGGCGAGTACGTTCTCAACCCTCAGCTCGACGAGATGCCGGAATCGACGCTCGATCTGGTCGTGGCCGGTACCGGCGACGCCGTTCTGATGGTCGAGTCCGAGGCCCAGGAACTGCCCGAGGACGTCATGCTCGGCGCCGTCATGCACGGCCACAAGGGCTTCCAGCCCGTGATCGAGGCAATCATCCGCCTCGCCGAGCGCGCCGCCAAGGAGCCGCGCGACTTCGCCGCCGCCGATCATTCCGACCTCGAGGCGAAGGTCGCCGAGATCGCTGGCCAGGGCCTCAGCGCCGCCTACAAGATCGCGGCCAAAACCGAGCGCCAGGACGCCGTGGCCGCCGTCAAGGACATGGTCATGGCGACGCTCTGCCCCGATGACGCCGCCGACGGCGAGGGCCATGACAAGCAGAAGGTCGCCGACGTCTTCAAGAAGCTCGAGAAGAAGATCGTGCGCGGCTCGATCATCGAGACGAGCCATCGCATCGACGGCCGCGACCTGAAGACGGTTCGCCCCATCGTCGCCGAGGTCGGCCTGTTGCCGCGCACCCACGGCTCGGCGCTGTTCACTCGCGGTGAGACCCAGGCTCTGGTTGTCGCCACGCTCGGCACGGGCGAGGACGAGCAGTTCGTCGACTCGCTGTCCGGCACCTACAAGGAGCGGTTCCTGCTCCACTACAACTTCCCGCCCTACTCGGTCGGCGAGACCGGCCGCATGGGCGGCGCCGGCCGCCGCGAGATCGGCCACGGCAAGCTCGCCTGGCGGGCGATCCATCCGATCCTGCCGGACCATACCGAGTTCCCCTACACCCTGCGCGCCGTCTCGGAGATCACCGAGTCGAACGGCTCGTCCTCCATGGCCACCGTCTGCGGCACCTCGCTGGCGCTGATGGACGCCGGCGTTCCGCTCAAGCGGCCGGTCGCCGGTATCGCTATGGGCCTGATCCTCGAGGAAGGCGGCCGTTACGCGGTCCTGTCCGATATTCTCGGCGACGAGGATCATCTCGGCGACATGGACTTCAAGGTGGCCGGCACCGACGCGGGCATCACCTCGCTGCAGATGGACATCAAGATCGCCGGCATCACCGAGGAGATCATGCAGGTCGCCCTCGACCAGGCCAAGGGTGGCCGCATGCACATCCTCGGCGAGATGTCGAAGGCCATCACCCAGGCGCGGCCGGAGCTCGGTGAGCACGCCCCGCGCATCGAGGTCATCACCATCCCCGTCGACAAGATCCGCGACGTGATCGGCTCCGGCGGCAAGGTGATCCGTGAGATCGTCGAGAAGACCGGCGCCAAGATCAATGTCGAGGACGACGGCACCATCAAGGTCGCCTCGGCCGACGCCAAGGCCATCAAGGCAGCGCTCGACTGGATCAAGTCGATCGTGGCCGAGCCGGAAGTCGGCGCCATCTATCGCGGCAAGGTCGTGAAGGTCGTCGACTTCGGCGCCTTCGTGAACTTCTTCGGTCCGCGCGACGGCCTCGTCCACATCTCCCAGCTCTCCAAGGGCCGTCCGGAGAAGGTCACGGACGTGGTCAAGGAAGGCGACGAGGTCTACGTCAAGCTGGTCGGCCTCGACGAGCGCGGCAAGGTCCGCCTGTCGATGAAGGTCGTCAATCAGGAAACCGGCGAAGAGGACGATGCGGGCCAGGCGGCCTGATCTCCGACCCTCGGATTACTGCTTGGAACGGCCCTGTGGATAACCACGGGGCCGTTTCTTTTTAAGCCGGCTCAATCGGTTGGCGTCTTCCATAAAAATCTCGGCAATTTCTTCAGAACCCCGAAACGGCTCGCACCATTAGGTTGTGACGATCGCCGCGATGTTCGCGTGGTCTGTTTGCGAGGGGATTGCGATGCCTGCGTCGCAACTGGGTGCTGACCGGAATGGCCCGCGCGAATTGGGATTCTACCGGTTTCTGAACAGCCTCTCCTGGCCTGGAACCTATCTCGGCCGGCTGCTGCTCGTCTGTGCGGTCGCGCTGAGCGTGCCGCTGTTCGCGAGTCTCGGTCTGGTTGCATATCTGGACGACCGGCCGATCGAAACGCCGACCATCTTCGCCGCCGCGCTTGTCGGCGACGCCGTCGGCATCGGCCTCATGTTCCTCGGCCTGCGACTGGCCCTGAAGCCGGTGCGTCTGTCGCTCGACGCGTTGAACGCCTATCGCCGCGATCGGTGCCTGCCTCTGCTCCCGGGATACTACGACGACGAGCCCGGCCGGCTCATGCGCGAGATCGGCCGTACCATCGTGTCGGCGGAGATGGTTCGCGCCGACCTCCTGCACCGCGCCGAAACCGATCCCCTGACCGGTGTGGCCAACCGCCGGCGCTTCCTGCGGCGCGGTCTTCGCGATCTCGACGACACGCGCCGAAGCGGCGAGGCGCTGTCGCTGGTCATCCTCGACATAGACCGGTTCAAGGGGATCAACGACACCCACGGCCATGCCGCCGGCGACGAGGTTCTGAAGCTGGTTGCGGACCTACTGGCATCCGCGCTGCGCAGACGCGACTCCCTGGCGCGCATCGGTGGCGAGGAGTTCGCGATCATGCTGCCCGACACGCCGCTTGACGACGCCGTGGCCATAGCCGAGCAGTTGCGCCAACGCATGATCTCGTTGCCGATGCCCCTGCTCGGCGGCGCCGCGATAACGGCCAGCTTCGGGGTCAGCGCGGCGCAGTGCGACGACGCCGATATAGAAGCGCTGATGCGTCGCGCCGACAGGGCCCTCTACGATGCCAAACGAAGCGGCCGCAATGCCGTCGCCTCCCGGTCGCAGGACGACCGGGACGGGACGAACGCGGGACGATGCCATCCCGGACAGGACGTCGGGTGTTTCGGCCTCAGTTCGTAGCGAACAGACCGGGATCGTCTGGATCGCGGATTGAGCAGTCGAGGCCGTCGCGTTCGGGGAAGGGGCCGCCTTACTCGGCGGCTTTCAGGTTTTCCCCGTCGCCATTGCCGAGATCGGCCTTCATGTCTTCCGGCTTGGGCATGGAAACCACGTGGAAACCGGAATCGACGAAATGGACCTCGCCGGTCACCCCGGCCGACAGCGGCGACAGCAGATAGAGCGCCGATCCGCCGACGTCCTCGATGGTCGTCGCCCGCCGCAGCGGCGCGTGTGTCTTGTGGAAGTTGTACATCCGCCGCGCGTCGGTGATGCCCGCGCCGGCCAGCGTGCGCACCGGGCCGGCCGAGATCGCGTTGACGCGGACGCCCTGCGGGCCATAGTCGGCGGCCAGGTAGCGTACGCTCGCCTCCAGCGCGGCCTTCGCGACGCCCATCACGTTGTAGTTCGGCATCACGCGGGTAGACCCCGCATAGGTGAGCGTCAGCAGCGATCCGCCGTCCGGCATCATCGCCGCGGCGCGTTTGGCGATCTCGGTGAAGGAGAAGCAGGAAATCACCATCGTGCGCACGAAATTCTCGCGCGTCGTGTCGGCGTAGCGGCCCTTGAGCTGCGCCTTGTCGGAAAACGCGACGGCATGAACCACGAAGTCGAGGCTGCCCCAAGCCGTCTGCAGCTCGGAGAAGACCGCGTCGACGGTCGCCACATCCTCGACGTCGCACGGCAGCACCAGATTGGCGCCGACGGACTCCGCCAGCGGGCGGACCCGCCGTCCGAAGGCGTCGCCCTGATAGGTGAAGGCGAGCTCGGCACCCTGGCCGGCCAGCGCCGTCGCGATGCCCCAGGCAATGGAGTGGTCGTTCGCCACTCCCATGATCAGGCCGCGCTTGCCGGCCAACAGCCCGTCGCTCATCTGTAATCCTGCCTTTCCGGCTCTGGTTCTTGGTGCTTTCTCAGCCGTCGAGACGGCGGAACACGAGGGTTGCGTTGGTTCCACCGAACCCGAAGCTGTTCGACAGCACGGTATTGATTTCCGCGTTGTCGCGTCGCTCGCGAAGGATCGGCATGTCCGCAAAATCCGGATCGAGCTCCTCGATATTCGCCGATTCGCACATGAAGCCGTTGTTCATCATCAGGAGCGAATAGATGGATTCCTGGACGCCGGCCGCACCCAGCGAATGGCCGGTCAGCGACTTGGTGGCGGAGATCGGCGGGCACTTGTCGCCCGATCCGAAGATGTTGCGGATCGCGGTGATCTCGGGTCCGTCGCCCGCGGGCGTCGAGGTCGCATGCGGGTTGATGTAGTCGACCGGCTCCTTGAGATCGGCCATCGCCATGCGCATGCAGCGCTCACCGCCCTCGCCGGAGGGGGCGACCATGTCGTAGCCGTCCGAGGTGGCGCCGTAGCCGGCAAGCTCGGCGTAGATCCGGGCCCCGCGCGCCTTGGCGTGTTCCAGCTCCTCGAGGACCAGCACGCCGGCGCCGCCGGCGATGACGAAGCCGTCGCGATTGACGTCATAGGCCCGCGACGCTGTCTGCGGCGTGTCGTTGTACTTCGACGACATGGCGCCCATCGCGTCGAACAGCATCGACAGCGACCATTCGAGCTCCTCGCAGCCGCCGGCGAACATGACGTCCTGCTTGCCCCACTGGATCATTTCGGCGGCGTTGCCGATGCAGTGCGACGATGTCGCACAGGCCGAGGAGATCGAGTAGTTGACGCCCTTGATCTTGAACCAGGTGGCCAACGTCGCCGATGCGGTCGACGACATCGCCTTCGGCACGGCGAACGGCCCGATGCGCTTCGGGCCTTTTTCGCGCGCGATATCGGCGGCTTCGATCAGCGTGCGCGTCGACGGGCCGCCCGAGCCCATGATGATGCCGGTGCGCTCGTTGCTGATCTCGCTGTCCTCGAGGCCGGAATCGCGGATCGCCTGGTCCATCGCGACGTGGTTCCAGGCGGTGCCTGCGCCGTGGAAGCGCATGGCCCGGCGATCGACGAGTTCGGACGGATCGAGCGTCGGCGCGCCGTGGATACGGGACCGGAAACCGAGCCGCTCGTAATCGTCAGCCTTGACGATCCCAGACTTGGCCTCGCGCAGCGACGCAACCACTTCCTGGGTGGTGTTGCCGATGCTCGAGACGATCCCCATGCCGGTGACAACTACGCGTCTCATGGCAGCCTCTTGAAAGAACAATCTTGTATCGCGTGTGCGACTAGTGCCGAAATCAGGCGATTTTCCGCCGCCGGATTACGACGCCGCGCTTTCCGACTCCGTGGTGAACAGGCCGACCCGCAAATCGAGCGCCTCGAACACCGTCTCGCCGTCCGCCTTGACCCAGCCGTCGGCGATCCCGAGCGTAAGCCTGCGGCGGATCACCCGCTTCAGGTCGACGCCGTACTCGACGACCTTGTTGGTCGGCAGGACCATGCCGGAGAACTTGACGCTTCCCGTCGACAGCGCGCGGCCGCGGCCCGGCGCCCCGGACCAGCCGAGGAAGAAGCCGACCATCTGCCACATCGCGTCGAGCCCGAGGCAGCCCGGCATCACCGGATCGCCCTTGAAATGGCATGGGAAGAACCACAGGTCGGGCCTGATATCGAGCTCGGCGCGAACCGCGCCCTTGCCGTGCTCGCCGCCGTCCTCTGAAATGGACGAGATGCGGTCGAACATCAGCATCGGCGGCAGCGGCAGCTGCGCGTTGCCGGGACCGAAAAGTTCGCCCCGCCCGCAGGCGAGCAGGTCGTCATATTCGTAACTGGACCGCCGTTCGGTCATTCGCCTCACTCTTTTTTCTGAATGCCATTCCGTTTGCGCCGAACGGCAGCGACGTCGTCTGGATTGTCCCCGAACGCCGGAGGCTTAACTAACATAGCTTCTTCGGCCTCGAAAGGGCGCGAAAGACCATTATTCCCGAAGCGTTCCGGCGCTTGCCGTTACTAGGCGCCTTACGTATATTGGTAGCGAATGCAACGAATTGTCGGATCATCTTCATGATGAACGGAAGACCGTTTGACGGCACGCGCGCGGGCACTCTGAAGCGCGAGCGCGACGTCACCGAGCTGTTGCGCGGGGCCGGCCTGCGCCCGACGCGCCAGCGCCTGTCGCTGGGCGCGCTGCTTTTCGACGGCGTCGACCGCCACGTGACGGCGGAAATGCTGCATGAACAGGCCATTCGCGCCTCCGTACCCGTGTCCCTCGCAACCGTCTACAACACGCTGCATCAGTTCACCCATGCAGGTCTGCTGCGCGAGGTCGCGGTCGACGGTGCGAAGTCCTATTTCGACACCAACACCCGCGATCATCATCACTTCTATCTCGAGGACGAAAACCGGCTGATCGACATCGCCGGTGGCAGCATCGCGGTGACGGGCCTGCCGGACACCCCCGAAGGCACGGAAATCACCCATATCGATGTCGTCGTTCGGGTGAAGCAGGCGCGCAAGCGCTGAACGCGCGCCGGTATTCCGCCTATTCGACGATTTCCCTGGGGTAGACGCCCCACAGCATTTCTTGCGAGATCCAGCCGGAGACGCCGTTCACCGTGACGCGGCACCACGTGCCGTCGCATTTGTTGAGGTCGACCAGAACCTTAGGCTCGACGAGTGCGGCCAGGCCGCCGTTCTGGCCGGGATTGCGCCGCAGCGCCAGCGTGTCTTCCTCCGACCACGGCGCGACCACGGCTGTGCGCCGTCCAGATAGCAGAGAGTGGAAAATCCAGCCCTCCGCCCCCTCGCTGTCGCGGATTCGTCGCCAGTTCTCGTATTCGGCGATGATTTCGACAGGAAGCCCGGCCTTTGCGAAGATCCAGGCGACACGGTGATCCTGTCCGGGTCCCGCGCGCACGTTGATCCGGTCGGACTTCAGGCTGACGAAGCGTGGAAGCGGCAGCCCACTCGGGCCGGTCTGGGTGGTCGCGGCCTGGGCGCCGGATGGCGCGCCTGCGCCCGCCTGCGCCGCCGCATGGGCGTGCGGGACCGCGAAGCTCAGGATTCCGAAGAGGCACGCGACCGCAAGGCGCTGACGAACCGGTAAGGCGATCATATTTGTTCCGATGGCATCCTCAGCGCCCCGATGGCAACCTCGGCGCCGAGGCGTATGCACATAAATCACGCCAATTCGAAGTCAACGGGACAGGACGCCGCGCCGATCTGCTTTGTGTTTGCCGGACCGTCTGCTAGAGAGTCCGCGAAGTCCGCCCGAATCCCCGGACCGATCCCTATCACCTTCGTGGTAAACGACCGGTGAACCGGGGCGCCGGGAGAAAATGAGCATCGAGAGGGAGATCGTCGCCCATGCCAAAGACGCGACCGCACGTCATCGTCACGCGCAAGCTGCCGGACGTTGTCGAGACGCGGATGCGCGAATTGTTCGATGCCCGCCTCAATCTCGACGACCGGCCGATGAGCCAGGCCGAACTGATCGAGGCGGTGCGCGACGCCGACGTGCTTGTGCCGACGGTTACCGATCGCATCGACGCCGCAGTGCTCACCCAGGCCGGACCGCGGCTGAAACTCGTCGCCAACTACGGTAACGGCGTCGACAATATCGACGTGGAAACCGCCACGAAGCGCGGCATTTCCGTCACCAATACGCCCGGTGTCCTCACCGAGGACACGGCCGACATGACGATGGCGCTGATTCTCGCCGTGCCGCGCAGGTTGGCGGACGGTATCCGGGTCATGGAGACGGGCGAGTGGAAGGGGTGGTCGCCGACCTGGATGCTCGGCCATCGCATTAACGGCAAGCGGCTCGGCATTGTCGGCATGGGCCGGATCGGACAGGCCGTGGCCCGGCGCGCGCGCGCCTTCGGCATGCAGATCCACTACCACAACCGCCGCCGCGTCCCCACGGCGGTCGAGGAAGAGCTGGAGGCGACCTACTGGGACAGCCTCGACCAGATGCTCGCCCGCATGGACGTGATCTCGGTCCATTGCCCGCACACGCCGGCGACATACCATCTTCTGTCGGCGCGCCGGCTCAAGCTGCTGCGCCCGGAGGCCTATATCGTCAACACGGCGCGTGGCGAGGTGATCGACGAGAATGCGCTGGCACGGATGCTGGAGGCCGACGAGCTCGCCGGTGCCGGCCTCGACGTGTTCGAGCACGAGCCCTCGGTCAATCCGAAGCTTGCCAAGTCGGACAAGGTGCTGCTTCTGCCGCACATGGGCTCGGCGACGATCGAAGGCCGCGTCGACATGGGCGAGAAGGTCATCATCAATATCAAGACCTTCGCCGACGGCCACCGGCCGCCGGACCGCGTTCTGCCCTCGATGCTATAGCCGGGTGGAGGCGCGGCCATGCTCGACCACGTCTCCGTAACCGTCTCGAATATCGATCGGGCCGAACGCTTCTACGATGCGGCTTTCGGCGCCCTGGGCATTCCCAAGGTCGTCCGCGGGCCGAACCGGCTCGGCTACGGCGAGCGCGCCAGCGCGGACCATCCCGACAGAACCTACCTGTCGATCCGCGTCGGCGATGCCGGCCGGATCCAGGGACGCCATTGGGCGTTCAAGGCCAGGAGCCGCGCCGACGTCGATGCGTTCCACGCCGCGGGGCTGGCCGCCGGCGGCCGTGACGAGGGCGCGCCGGGCCTGAGGCGGCACTATCACGACAGCTACTATGCGGCGTTCCTGTGCGATCCCGACGGAAACCGCATCGAGGCGGTTTGCCATCTGCCCGAATGATTACGCCGTTCCCTGCCCGGCCGCCTGTGCCTCGTAGAGCGGGTACTCCTCGGCAAGCGCCCGGGCGACCGCCGGACGCGCGCGCATCCGCGAGGCGTAGGCCTTGAGCGCTGGCCATCGGTCGAGATCGATGCCGACCGCCCGCGTCCAGCCCAGAACTGTGGTGAGATAGGCGTCGGCCACCGTGAATCGATCGAGCAGGAACGCCCGGCCGGAAAGGTATTTGTCCGCGTAGTCGAACCGTTTGTCGGCGATCTGGAGCGCGAAGGCTTTCGCGCCGTCGTTGCTGTCCGGCGAGAACAGCGGATAGAAGACTGCCTTGTGCAGCTCGGTGGTGATGAAGTTCAGCCACTGCTGCAGGCGGTAGCGGTCCAGTCCGGATTTCGGTGCCAGGCCGGCGTCCTCGTCGAGATCGGCGACATATTGCAGGATGGCGGAGGTCTCGGTCAGCTGCTCGCCGGAATCCGTACGCAGCATCGGAACCTGCCCCATCGGGTTCACGGCGTAATAGTCGGAACCGTCCTCGACCTTTTTCGAGAGACGGTCGACGCGGATATAGTTGGCGGGCGTACCGGATTCGTAGAGGGCGATACGGGTGGCGAGCGAGCAGGCGAGCGGCGAAAAGTACAGATCCATGGGGGCGATCCTCCGTGATTTGATATTTGTACCGTATCGCACGAAAATAGGCGGCGGCAAGGATTGTTTGCGAAATGGTACAAAATAAGACCGCAAAGCGCGGACGGCCGCGCGCATACGATCCCGACAAGGCGCTGGCCCGGGCGCGGGACGTTTTCTGGGTGCAGGGCTTTGCGGCGACATCCCTCGACGAGCTGAGCGCGGCAACGCGGATGAACCGGCCGAGCCTCTACGGCGCCTTCGGCGACAAGCGGGCCTTCTACCGGACCGTGCTGGAACGCTATCGGGAGCAGATGCGGGACGAAGTCCGGCTGGCGCTTGCCCCCGATGCCCCGCTTCGAGAGGCTCTGACGCGGCTTTTCGCGTTCTATCTCGCAATCTATTTCCCGGAGGACGGTCAGCCGCGCGGCTGCTTCATGATTTCGACCGCTGTGCCTGAGGCGGCGACGGACCCGGACATTCGGCAGCTGCTTGCCGAGACATTTCGCGGGTTCGATCGGATGCTTGAGAAACGGATCGCGAAAGCCGTCAGCGACGGCGAGTTGCCTGCCGATACGGACTGCGCGACGCTTGGCCGGATGGTCGCCTCGGTCGTTGGTTACATCGCGATCCGCTCGCGCCTTGGCGAAAGCCGCGAAATGCTCGAGTCCTTCGCCGCCGCCACCGTCGACCACATCTGCGGCAAGGCTGCGCCGTCGGGCGGTTGACCTTGCGCCGGCGCACCCGAGCACGCACATTACGGCGAGCACAGTGAACCGATCAGGACAGTCATGACCGACACGAGTCAGTCCCGCCAGATGATGGAATACGACGCCCTGTCGAAATCGGCAGTGCTAGCCTACATCCTGTGGTTCTTTCTCGGTTTCCTCGGCGCGCATCGGCTGTATTCCGCCCGTGTTCTGTCGGGCATTCTTCAGTTCCTACTGTGGGGTCTCGGCTGGCTGACCATGTGGATCCTGATCGGCTGGGCGTTCTGGGCCCTCTGGGCGCTGTGGTGGGTGATCGACGCAGTATTGATTCCGGGCTGGATCCGCGACTACAATCTGTCTGTTGCGCGCCGGATTTCAACGCGCGCGTCGTAACCCGTTTCAAGTCCTGATTGCGGCGCAACCGGGACTGTCCCCGCCCCAATCCCGCTGCTTTTCGGAACCAATCTGCCGCTTGTCTCTTTATTTAGTAAGTGGCCTTCATCATCGCATGGCAGCGAAGAGGAGAACGAATTCATGTGGAAACTGCCTGCCATCGTCCTGTCGACGGCTCTGCTCGCCGCCTGCCAGACCACGCCCCAGGAGCGCGGTGCGCTCACCGGTGGTGCGATCGGTGCGGGAACCGGCGCGGTCGCCGGCGCGATCATCGGCGGTTCGGCGTCGAGCGCCGCGGTCGGTGCCGCCATTGGCGGTGCGACCGGTGCCATCATCGGTGCCGTCGCCAATCGTCCGGGCTATTGCTATGCCCGCGACCGTTACGGGAACCGCATCGTCGTCGAATGCCCGCCGGGCTACTACTGATCTAGTCCTGAACAGGATCCCGGCGATCGGGTACGGCGCTAGCCGGCGCTGTATCCGATCGTCTCGACGCGCATGGACATGCCGTCGAACAGCATGAGCCGGCCGATCAACGGCTCGCCGACACCGGCGATCAGCTTGATCACTTCCAGCGCCATAATCGATCCGATGACACCTGGCAGCGCGCCGAGGATTCCGGCTTCCGCGCAGGTCGGCAGCATGCCGTCCGGCGGCGGCGCGGGGAAAAGGTCGCGATAGCTCGGATTGGGACGGTCGTCCTTGCCGATCTCGTAGGGCTTCAGGGTCGTGACCGAGCCGTCGAATCGACCGACTGCCGCGGAAACCAGCGGCCGCCGCCACGCCGCGCAGGCATCCGCCGCCGCATACCGCGTGGCGAAATTGTCGGATCCGTCGGCAACGATGTCGAAACCGCAGACGAGCCCCGGTGCGTTGTCGGGCGTGATCCTGAGCGGGTAGGTCTCCACCTCGACATGCGGGTTGATGCGCTTGATCGCCGCCGCCGCGCTGTCGACCTTGGCTGCTCCGATCGCGTCCGTGTCGTGGATCACCTGCCGCTGCAGGTTCGACAGGGCCACCGTGTCGTCGTCGACGATGCCCAGCGTGCCGACGCCGGCGGCGGCGAGATACAGCAGGAGCGGTGCCCCGAGGCCGCCGGCGCCGATGATCAGGACGCGCGCACGCTTCAGCTTCTGCTGGCCCGGCCCGCCGATCTCGGCAAGCACGATGTGCCGCGCATAGCGCTCCAGTTCTTCATCACTGAGTTTCGTCGGCACGAGCATCGGCTGGGATTGGCCTCCTGAACTGTCTATCGCGGCAGGTCTCCGGTGACGGCAAGAAACCGGCGCTGCGGTCCCTCGAAGCCCGGCTGGAATATGCTCATGACGACGGCGACCTTATCCGCCGGGTAGCCGTCGGGCACGGTCACCGCGTCGATCCGGTAGGTGATCGGGCAGCCGCGCGATTGCGGGATCTGCACGTCTTCGTGCAGCACCGTCTCGACGCCGGTCGCGAGGTTCCTGAGCGTCAGGCGAAAGCCCTTCGGTTTGTCGCCGATATAGGTCTCGCAGGCCTCGCCGGGAGTCTCGGCATCATAGATATCGAGGCTGGCATTGTAGCGCCGGTCGATGTCGCGAAGCGGGTTGGCGGGAAACGGCTGGCCGAAATCGACGCTGACCGGATCGGCGCCCAGTTCGCCGAGCGGATTGGCGGCAAGCGTCAGCGCCCGGTCTTCCACCGCGAACTGTTCGAGTATCGGCGCGGCCTGCTGACGGGCCTGCGCGCGCGCCATCGAGAGCGGTGCCGTCTCCTCGTCGATGCGCACGCGCACCGGCGATCCCGGCACCCAGGAATCCGTATTCGTATCGACGACGTAGATATTGGCATAGGGGAAGCCGGAGCCATCCTGAACCCCGAATTCCTCGAACGCGAAGACACTGCCGTTGGGCGAGAAACCGAGGATGCGATGCTCCGAGATGTCGCCGGCCTCAGCCGTAACGACACTGGACAGTAGCGCCAGAACAAGGCCAATTCGCGCGCTCGAACTCATGGCGCAGCCTCCTTCGCCTCCGTCCCTGGCGAAAACGATAGGCCAAAAAAACCGTCGAACCAAGTATTCCATCCGCCGGCGGCAATGCGGGGTTGCCGCCGGCGAACGGGTTCGCGGAATGCTCGAATCAGAGGTCCTCGAACAGCACCGTCGAGAGGTATCGCTCGGCGAACGACGGGATGATGATCACCACGTTCTTGCCGTCCATTTCCGGGCGTGAGGCCACCTTGAGTGCTGCGGCGACGGCGGCGCCCGACGAGATCCCGACCGGAATGCCTTCGGTCCGGGCGACTTCGCGCGCGGTCTCGACGGCTTCCTCGTTCGAAACCTGGACGACCTCGTCGATCACGTCGCGGTCGAGGACGTCGGGGATGAAGCCCGCGCCGATGCCCTGGATCTTGTGCGGGCCGGGCTCGCCGCCGGACAGGACGGGGCTCGCCTCGGGCTCGACGGCGACGATGTGCAGGTCCGGCTTGCGCGGCTTCAACACCTGGCCGACGCCGGTGATGGTGCCGCCGGTGCCGATGCCGGAAACGAACACGTCGATCTCGCCGTTGGTATCGTTCCAGATCTCCTCGGCCGTCGTCTTGCGGTGGATCGCCGGGTTCGCGGGATTCTGGAACTGCTGCGGGATCACCGAATTGGGAATCTCCTTGTGCAACTCCTCGGCACGCGCGATCGCGCCCTTCATGCCTTTCGGCCCTTCGGTCAGCTCCAGTTCGGCGCCGAGGAAGGCGAACATCTTGCGCCGCTCGATCGACATCGTCTCGGGCATCACCAGGATCAGCCGGTAGCCGCGCGCGGCCGCGACGAAGGCGAGCGCGATGCCGGTGTTGCCGGAGGTCGGCTCGATCAGCACGGTGTCCTTGTCGATCTTGCCCTCGGCCTCAAGCGCATCGACCATCGAGACGCCGATACGGTCCTTGACGCTGGCGATCGGGTTGAAGAATTCGAGCTTCGCCAGCAGGTTGGCCTTTACGCCCTTCGCCTTGGCCAGCTTGTCCAGCCGTACCAGCGGGGTGTCGCCGATGGTGTCGGTGATGGAGTCGTAGATGCGGCCGCGACCGGGCTGGCGGTCGAGGTCCTGCTTGGGGGCGGTGGCCTGGCTCATGAATGTGCTCCGTTGGCGTCTTGATGCGGCTGCCGCCGCTTACTCGTTGGACCGGTCCTCAACGTAGTCGCCCCACAGTCTCCCCGCGAGGCCCTGCGCATTCCAATTTGACCGGTACTGCGGAATGCAGTCCTAGAAAACGAACGATTCAGAGAAAACCAATTCTCGACGGCCGGCCGATTGCGCCTTCGGCGAAAACGCATTCCTGCCCGGATCAGCGTCCCGTCGAGCCGAAGCCGCCTTCGCCGCGGGCGCTGTCGCTCAAGGCATCGGCTTCCACCAGCATCGCACGGGTCACCGGCGCGACAACAAGCTGGGCGATGCGGCTGCCCGACTCTATCGCGAACGGCTCGGCGCCGAGATTGATCAGGATCACCTTCACTTCGCCGCGATAGTCGCTGTCGATCGTGCCGGGTGTGTTGAGCACGGTGACGCCGTGCTTCGCGGCAAGCCCGGACCGCGGCCTGACCTGCCCCTCGTGGCCGCCGGGCAGTTCGAAGACGAGCCCTGTCGGCACCAGGGCGCGGCCGCCGGGTGCCAGGATCATCGGCGTCGCGATCGCCGCGCGCAGGTCGAGGCCGGCGGCGCCGTCTGTCTCGTAGGCGGGTAGTGGAAGATCGGCGCCGTGCGCCAGGCGCTTGATACGGACGGTGACGGTCATTCTAGCGGTGCGCCTTCAGGATCTCGGCGATGCGCGCGACGAGCCGCGCGGCGACTTCGGTTTTCGGCATGTCTTCCCAGCTCTCCACGTCGGCCGGCGAGACCAGATGCACCGTATTGTGGTCGCCGCCCATGATGCCGGTGGCGTGCGAGACGTCGTTGGCGACGATCAGGTCGCAGCCCTTGCGCTCGAGCTTCGCCCTGGCGTGGTCGACCACCGTCTCGGTCTCCGCCGCGAACCCGACGACCAGCGTCGGCCGCAACGTGTGGTGCTGCGCGAGGGTCCGCAGGATATCCGGGTTCTCGACCAGCGAAAGTTCGGGCGCCTGTTTGTTGCCCTCTTTCTTCATCTTCTGGGCGCCCTCGCTGTCCGGCCGCCAGTCGGCGACGGCGGCGGCGCAGATGGCGATATCGGCGGGAAGCGTCTCCTCGACGGCGGCGAGCATCTCGCGAGCCGTCTCCACATGGATCGTCGTCACGCCCTGCGGATCGGGAATCGAGACCGGACCGCTGACGAGCGTCACCTGCGCCCCGGCGGCGGCCGCCGCCGCGGCAATGGCATGACCCTGCTTTCCCGAGGAGCGGTTGGCGAGGTAGCGCACCGGGTCGATCGGCTCGTGGGTCGGCCCGGACGTGACGATCACCCGTTTGCCGGCAAGCGGCTTGTCGGCGCTCAGCATGGCTTCGATCGCCGCCAGGATCTCTGCGGGCTCGGCCATCCGGCCTTCGCCCGCCTCGCCCGATTCCGCCATCTCGCCGCGGTTCGGTCCGACGAAACGAAGGCCGTCGTCCCTGAGCCGCTCGACATTGCGCCGTGTTGCCGGATGCGACCACATGCGCGGGTTCATGGCGGGCGCGACGAGCACCGGCTTGTCGGTGGCCAGCAGCACCGCGCCGGCGAGGTTATCGGCGATGCCGTTGGCGAGCTTCGCCAGAAGGTCGGCGGTCGCGGGCGCCACCACCACGAGATCGGCCTCGCGCGACAGGCGGATATGGCCGATCTCGGATTCCTCGTTGAGGGAGAACAGGTCGGTATAGACGGTGTCGGCCGACAGGCTCGCAAACGACAGCGGCGTCACGAACTGCTGTGCGGCGTCCGTCATCACGCAACGCACGGCGATGCCTCTGTCGCGCGCCCGGCGCACGAGTTCGAGGCACTTGTAGGCGGCGATGCCGCCGCCGACGATGAGAAGGATGCGTTTCATCCGTTTCCCGCTGCGTTTGGGTCCGTCGGGTACAGTCTACCGACCGGGCGCCCAACCTTCCATGGCGGCGTCACCACCACAACGCCGCGGCAATCGTTGCCAAGGACAGGGCCGAAATCCAGAGCGCCACCCGTCCGGAGCGGGTACGCCGCGCTTCCGCCGCCGCGATCGCCTCGACGCTTTCCCGGTCGAGATGGAAGCCGTCGCGCGCCATTGTCGCGAGACCGGCGGCAATCCGCTCCCCACGCACCAGCAACTCCGGCGCGGCCAGCAGCAGGCGACCTAGGTTGCCGGCTCCCTCCGCGGCCGAATGCAGCGCGCCCTCAGGCCCCAGATTCTTGCGGATCCATTCGCCGACGATCGGCTCCGAGGTCGTCCACATGTCGAGCTCGGGATCGAGATGGCGGGCCACACCCTCGACCACGACCATCGTCTTCTGCAACAGCAGCAGCTCCGGCCGTGTCTTCATGTCGAACAGCTCGGTCACCTCGAACAGTTGTGTCAGCAGCCGCGCCATCGATATCTCGGAGGCGGTGCGGTCGCGCAGCGGTTCGCCGATCGCGCGCAACGCCTGGGCGAAATCGTCGACGGAATGGATGTCGGGCACGTAGCCCGCCTCGAAGTGCACCTCCGCCGTTCGGTGATAGTCGCGGCGGATGAAGCCCCAGAGGATCTCCGCCAGGAAGCGCCGCTCCTTCGGCCCGAGCCGGCCCATGATGCCGAAGTCGACGGCAACCAGATTGCCCTCGTCGTCGATGAACAGGTTGCCCGGATGCATGTCGGCATGGAAGAAGCCGTCGCGCAGGGCATGGCGCAGGAACGACTGCATGACCAGCGCACCGAGGCGCTTCAGGTCGTGACCGGCCTCCTCCAGCGCGTCGCGGTCGGCGATCGGGATGCCGTCGATCCATTCGAGCGTCATCACCCGCTTGGCGCTGCGGCTCCAGTCGACCTTCGGCACGCGGAACCCCGGATCCTCGGCGGTGTTCTCCGCAATCTCCGAGATCGCGGCGGCCTCCATCCTGAGGTCCATCTCAATCGTCACCGAGCGGTCGAGGATCTCGACCGTATCGACCGGGCGCAGCCGCCGGGCTTCGGGGTCGATGCGCTCGATGGTGTGCGCGGCGAAGAAGAAGGTATCGAGATCGCGGCGGAATCGCCTTTCGATGCCCGGTCGCAGCACCTTGACCGCGAGGCTGCCCTCGTCGGCTTGCGCCTTGTGCACCTGGGCGATGGACGCGGCAGCGACGGGCGGGCCGAACTCGTCGAAGGCGTCCTCGACCGGACGGCCGAGCGCCGCTTTGATCGCGTTGCGGGCAACCGCGTCAGAAAAGGGCGGCAGACGATCCTGAAGCTGCGACAGGTCGCTGGCGATCGCGTCGCCGACCAGGTCGCGCCGGGTCGCCAGGAACTGGCCAAGCTTGATCCAGCTCGGTCCCAGGCGCGAGAAGGCTGCGGCCAGGCGGGCGTCCTGCGGATTGCGCCGTCCGACGACGGCCCCGAGGAGGCGTCCCAGCCGGATCGCCATCGCCGGTCCGGCGGGCAGGTCGGTCGGATCCACCAGCGCGAAGGCGCCCTCGCGGGTCAGGGCCCAACCCGCCCGGGCGAGCCGGCTCAGATGCACGATTGAAGAAAACACCGGACGCGACCCTTAGATCCGCCAGCCGGAATGCAGCACGGTGATGCCGCCCGAGAGCGCCCGCCACTGCACCCGCTCGAAACCGACCTCGCGGATCATGTCGGCGAAGGTTTCGCGGTCGGGGAAGCGGCGGATCGACTCGACCAGATAGCGATAGGAGTCCGCATCACCCGCCACGATCCTGCCCATGGCGGGGATCGCATTGAACGAATACAGGTCGTAGATCTTGTCGAGCATCGGCATCTCGACCTGGCTGAACTCGAGGCACAGGAACCGCCCGCCGGGCTTCAGCACCCGGTAGGCCTCCTTGAGGGCCAGGTCGATGTGCGTCACGTTGCGGATGCCGAAGGCGATCGTATAGGCATCGAAGCTCGAAGCAGGCAGGCCCGTATCCTCGGCGTTGCCTTCCACGAACGTGAGGCGATCGGCGAGCCCGCGCTTCTCAGCCCGCGCCGCGCCCACGTCCAGCATGTTCGGATTGATGTCGAGGACGGTGATTTCGGCGGCCGGCGCCGCCTCGGCGATGCGGAAGGCGATGTCTCCGGTGCCGCCGGCGACGTCGAGGACCGACCAGCCCGCGCCGCCCCTGGGCGGATTGAGCCAGGCGATCATCGCGTCCTTCCAGAGCCTGTGCAGGCCCCCGGACATCATGTCGTTCATCAGGTCATAGCGCCGGGCGACCCGGTCGAACACCGCGTCGACCTTGCCCTGCTTCTCGTCCTCGCGGACGGATTCGAACCCGAAATGCGTATCGCGGGCCATGCTCGCGTCTGTGCCTCGCCTCGTCATGGCGCGGACCATAGCGCAAGGCCTTGCCGCGCGCTATCTTCGCGACCCTGATCGGTTACTGAAAATCCTGCGAACAGAAGACCATGCCCGAACTGCCCGAGGTCGAGACAGTGCGCCGCGGCCTGGAGCCGGCGATGAGCGCCGCGCGCATCGACGACATAGAGGTGCGCCGCCCGGACTTGCGCTTTCCCTTTCCCATGGCGTTTGGCGCGCGCCTCAGGGGCCGGACGGTTGTCGGTCTGGGCCGGCGGGCGAAATACCTGCTGGCCGATCTCGACGACGGCGAGGTGCTGGTCATGCATCTCGGCATGTCCGGTTCGTTCCGCATCGAGGCGGAAGGAGACGAGGCGACGCCCGGCGCCTTCCACCATGCCCGGTCCAAGGCGACCGCGCACGACCATGTCGTCTTTCATATGTCGAGCGGAACGCGGATCACCTACAACGATCCGCGCCGCTTCGGCTTCATGTCGCTGATCCCGCGGGCCGAACTGACGGAACACGCCCTGTTCAGGAATCTCGGCGTCGAGCCGGTCGGCAATACGCTTGATGCGGCCTACCTGGAGACCGCCTTCCGCGGCAAGGTGACGCCGCTCAAGGCGGCGTTGCTCGACCAGCGCATCATCGCCGGCCTCGGCAATATATATGTGTGCGAGGCGCTGCATCGCTCCGGCCTGTCGCCGACCCGCCCGGCCGGCACACTATCCTCCGCGCGCCCCAGGAAGAAGCCCGGGCCCCGCGCCGAGCGACTGGTTGTGGCGATCCGCGATGTCATCGCCGAAGCGATCGCAGCCGGCGGCTCGAGCCTGCGTGACTACGTCCATACCGACGGTTCGCTCGGCTATTTCCAGCACACCTTCCGCGTCTACGATCGCGAGGGCGAGCCCTGCCGGACGCCGGGTTGCACCGGCACCGTCAGGCGCATCGTCCAGTCCGGCCGCTCGACCTTTTACTGCCCCCGCTGTCAGCGCTGAGCGTGCGATCCTCGCCTGCGACCAGCGGTCGGGTTGCAGACGGGCTGGCGCTCCTGTAGCGCTATCGCCCGAACGCAACGTCAGCCCGGGGAGTGAAAATGGCCTACGAGAACATCCTGGTCGAGACGCGCGGCCGCGTCGCGCTGATTACGCTCAATCGGCCCAAGGCCCTCAACGCGCTGAGCTCCGGCCTGTTCGTCGATCTGAACGCCGCGCTCGATAGCTTCGAGGCCGACGAGAACATCGGCTGCATCGTCCTGACCGGCAGCGAGAAGGCCTTCGCCGCCGGCGCCGACATCAAGGAGATGCAGCCCTACACGTCGGTCACAGCCTACCTGACCGACCTGATAACCCCCTGGGAGCGCGTCTCGCGCAACCGCAAGCCGATCATCGCGGCGGTGGCCGGCTACGCGCTCGGCGGCGGCTGCGAGCTCGCCATGATGTGCGACTTCATCATTGCCGCCGATACCGCCAAGTTCGGCCAGCCCGAGATCAATCTCGGTGTCATGCCCGGCGCCGGCGGCACGCAGCGGCTGACGCGCTTCGTCGGCAAGTCGAAGGCGATGGACATGTGCCTGACCGGCCGGATGATGGATGCCGCTGAGGCGGAGCGCTCGGGGCTGGTGAGTCGCATCGTACCGGCCGACGAGCTGGTCGACACGGCAATGGATGTGGCGGCCAAGATCGCCGACATGTCCCTTCCCGCCGTGATGATGATCAAGGAGTCGGTCGACCGCGCCTACGAGACCACGATGTCGGAGGGGGTCCGCTTCGAGCGGCGGGTCTTCCATTCGCTGTTTGCCACCGAGGACCAGAGCGAGGGCATGCAGGCTTTCATCGACAAGCGCAGCCCGAACTTCCGCAACCGTTGAGCCCGGTTGACGGGGCGAAGGGGAACCGTTTATACACCCGCCGACGTGCGGTGGGATTGCGTGCCTGCCGCCTTTGGTGTTTTTGGCGCGGCGTGGCGGGACTAGACCCCGAGCCGGCCAGTTTCGGAGATGCTTTATGGCGAATACCCCGTCGGCCAAGAAGGCGGCGCGCAAGATCGCGCGACGGACGGCCATCAACAAGACGCGCAAGAGCCGCGTGCGCACGTTCGTTAAGCAGGTCGAAGCGGCGATCGCCGCCGGCGACCGCACCAAGGCGACCGAGGCGCTCCGCGCCGCCGAGCCGGAGTTGATGCGCGCTGCCCAGAAGGGCGTGATGCATGCCAATACCGCGTCCCGGAAGGTGTCGCGGCTTTCTGCCCGGGTTAAGGCGCTGCCGGCCTGATAGGCCGTCGCCGACACTGCGGTCAGTGGGATCGAGAGGCCCGGCCGATCGCCGGGCCTTTTTCTTTGTCCAGATGCGGCCGGCGCGGCAGGATTTGGCGTCGGCAATTGCCTCTGGCGCAAGGATGGCCGGTTTTTCAATGCCTTATGGCGGAACGCACGTCGTGCGCATTGTGGCAGAGCGGGCATCGTCATTTCGCGCAGTCGTTCTGTTGATATTTCAAGGGCTTGGCGACACGACGGTCGGCAGGGCCGGATTCCCGCTGAGGCCCGGGTGGCGGAACGATGGCCGGGTACGGGCGCGATGGCAAATTTTCCGGTAGTGGCCGCGAAGTAACGGCGGTCCGGTTTTCGCTGACTCGTCAGTTGGTTGGTCTCGGCGCAGTGGCGCGCCATGCGGGAATGCGTCGTCTATGCCGCAGATTTTTGACGCCGCAGCGGTTGCCCTTATCGGGCCCCCTGTGTAAAGTCCAAGTCATCGGGGCGGCCGTAGAGTACTCAACCTTTTTGGCAAGAATTAAGGGCTTGGTAAACAAGCGGCGGAGAGCTTTTGTCGTGTCTATACTTTCGGTTGAGATAGTATTTGTGCCTAGCAAGTGTGTGGGCGGAACAGGCGTGTTTTTAGCCTGATATCGGCCCGTCCGGCGATCCGCCGAACGGGTATTGCTTGAAATCGGTAGTGTGGTTCGAGGCCGGGGGCGTGATTGCCTCTCCGGTGGAATGCGGGGCTGTGTGTGGATGTCGGTTGGCGGTTACCAGGCGGATGTGCCGGCCAGCGAAGTCTGGCGCAGGCTTTCCGAGGATCATGATGCGCTCCTCATCGACGTGCGCAGCCAGGCCGAGTGGATGTTTGTCGGTGTCCCCGATCTTTCGTCGATCGGGAAGGAAGCGCTCCTGCTCGAATGGCAGCGTTACCCCGGCATGCTGAGGAACGCGGAATTCGTTGCCCAGCTTCGCGGCGCGCTCGGCGGGCGCGGAGCTGGTGAGGACACGGCACTGTATTTCCTGTGCCGGTCCGGCGGTCGCAGTGCGGCGGCTGCCGCGGCGATGACGGCCGCCGGCTACCGCAACTGCTTCAATGTGGCGGACGGTTTCGAGGGACGTCTCGACGGAACTCGGCACCGCGGGGCCGTAGAAGGCTGGAAGGCTTCGGGTTTGCCTTGGGTTCAATCCTGAGGACGCCCGGCGTTCGGATAACAGGGTCCCGATTTCTGGGGTGTGGTTGGAGAAAGGAAGGAAGATGGACTTGCGAGGACGTGGCGCCTCAGCGCGCCGTCAGGAGGTCGATGAGTTCGACCATCCGGCAGCGCATGCCGGCAGCGTCGCTCTCGAGGGGGCGGACGGATCCAACAACGGCGACGAGGGGCGGACTGTGGGCAAGGGCAGCGGCGATCATGGTGATTCCTGGGGGCGCATAGTCCAGCGTTTACGCGCCGAGTTCGGCGAAGACATCTACCGGAGCTGGTTCCGGGGGCTGGCGTTCGTCGAGCTGTCCGGCATGACCGTGGTGCTTTCGGTTCCCACCCCCTTCCTGCGCATGTGGATCAGAACCAACTACGGCAACCGTCTGCTTGCGCTGTGGCGCGCGGAGAACGGTGGCATCGAGCGCATCGACATTCGGGTGCGCGGCGTGGAGACCGTTCAGCCCGGCGAAAAGCCGGCGATGCCCGCGCTGGTGCGCCGGCCCAAGGAGGAGCGCCCCGTCGAGGCCGCCGGGGCCCGGCTCGGCGCCGTTTCGGCCGCCGCAGAGAGCGCGCTGGAGAGCGCCCCGCTCGATCCGCGCTTCCAGTTCGGTTCCTTCGCGGTCGGTGTCTCCAACAAGATCGCGCACGACACGGCGTTGGCCGTCGCAGCGTCCGGCGCCGAAGGGTCGATGTTCAATCCGCTGTTCATCCACGGTGGCGTCGGTCGCGGCAAGACGCACCTGCTCCATGCCATCGCCTGGAAGGCCGCGGAGGCCAATCCCGGGCGCCGTATCCTCTATATGTCCGCCGACCAGTTCGTGTTCCGCTTCGTCACGGCGCTGCGTTCGGACTCGGCCATTGGCTTCAAGGAAAAGCTGCGCTCGATCGACTTGCTGCTGATCGACGACCTGCAGTTCCTGCAGGGCAAGGCCACCCATCGCGAGTTCGGCCACACCATGAACGCGCTGATCGAGGGCTGCCGTCAGGTTGTCATCGTCGCCGACCGGCCGCCCTCCGAGCTGGACGGTTTCGACGACCGGACCCGCTCGCGCCTTGGCGGCGGGCTCGTCGCCGGCATCGGCAATCAGGAGCTGCCGCTGCGGCGTCAGATTCTCGAGGCCCGCGTCACCACGCTGGCCGAGCGCGGCCAGAAGATCGAGCTGCCTGTCGACGTGCTCGATTTCGTGGCGCGCAACGTCGCCTCGAATGGCCGCGAGCTCGAAGGCGCGCTCAACCGGCTGGCCGCTTACAGCTGCTTTGCCGGGTTGCCGATCACGGTCGAGCTCGCCGAGCGGGCGATCCGCGATCTCGTCGCCGCCCAGGAGCGTCCGCAGATCCGTATCGAGGACATCCAGCGGGTCGTCGCCGTCCACTATCAGGTCAGCCGCTCCGATCTGGTATCCAGCCGGCGCACCCGCGCCATCGTGGTGCCGCGGCAGATCGCCATGTATCTCGCCAAGGTCCTGACGCCGAGATCCCTGCCGGAAATCGGCCGCCGCTTCGGCAACAGGGACCACACAACGGTCCTGCACGCGGTCCGCAAGATCGAAGGCCTGATCGGTCGCGACCAGTCGCTTGCCCGCGATATCGAGTCGCTCAGGCGGCGGATCGAGGACGGGGAGGGCTGAAGCCCTCCCTTTACCTCTCCGGCTCTTGCAAAAGCCGCGCATTCTGGGCAAGTTCACTTCCCTTTCCCCGTAGGGGCATGGGGTGAACACGCCGGCCGGTTTCCCGATCGGTTGGCGAGACGACAGGATTCCTGATCATGCGTGTCACGCTCGAACGCGCCGCGTTCCTAAAGTCGCTCGGTCACGTGCACCGCGTCGTGGAGCGGCGCAACACGATACCGATTCTTTCGAACGTGCTGATCCGAGGCGACGGCGCCGCGTTGCAGCTCAAGGCCACCGATCTCGATATCGAGGTGGTCGAGACGGCGGCCGCGGACGTCTCGCAGGCTGGCGCCACCACCGTGCCGGCCCATGTCGTCTACGACATCGTCCGCAAGCTTCCCGACGGCGCGCAGGTGGCGCTGGAATCGGGGCCGGATTCGAGCACGATCGTCTTGTCGGCCGGCCATGCGCGCTTCTCGCTCCAGACGCTGCCGGAATCCGACTTCCCGGACATCACCGCCGGCGATTTCAGCCATCGCTTCGTCGTGCCGGCGTCGGCGCTGAAGCGGCTGATCGACAAGACCCAGTTCGCCATCTCCCAGGAGGAGACGCGCTACTATCTGAACGGCATCTACCTGCACACCGTCGACGACGGCGAAGGCCTGATGCTGCGCGCGGTGGCGACCGATGGCCATCGCCTTGCCCGTGTCCAGACCGAGGCGCCGGACGGATCCGACGGCATGCCGGGCATCATCGTGCCGCGCAAGACCGTGCAGGAGCTGCAGCGGCTTCTGGAGGACCCGGAAGAGACGGTCGGCATCGAGTTGTCGGCCAACAAGATCCGGTTCACCATCGGCCAGATTGTGCTGACGTCCAAGCTGATCGACGGCACCTTCCCCGACTACGGGCGCGTGATTCCGACCGGCAACGACAAGATCATGAAGGTCGACCGCGAGTCGTTCGCCCGGGCGGTCGACCTCGTGTCGACCGTGTCGAGCGAGCGCGGCCGCGCGGTCAAGCTCGCGATCGGCGACGAGCGCCTGGTGCTGACCGTCAACAACCCCGATTCGGGCAGCGCCACCGAGGAGATTTCCGTCGGCTATTCGGCGGATGCCATCGAAATCGGCTTCAACGCCCGCTATCTGCTCGACATCACCTCGCAGCTCGAATCCGGCGAGGCCCGCTTCGAGTTGGCCGATCCCGGTTCGCCGACGCTGATCTGTGACGAGGACGACCGGTCGTCGCTTTATGTGCTGATGCCCATGCGGGTGTGAGGCGCGGTCCGCATCGCGCAGGAAACGCATCGCGTTTCGGGCGAAAAGCGCGCGCGGCCTGACGCCAAGCGCCGGAGCGCCCGCCGAAACGGGCAGAAGAGAGGGCACCGGCCCTGCCGAGTTCAGGTTTTTCGACGTCCGGATTCTCCTTGGGCGAAGCCGATAGCGGTTCGGGCCGCGACCGGGTTGCGGTCGTCCGCCTGACGCTCACCGATTTCCGCAACTACGCGCATCTGCGGCTCGACCTCGATCCTCGCCCCGTCGTGCTGACCGGCGCCAACGGGGCCGGCAAGACCAATTTGCTCGAAGCCGTATCCTACCTGACGGCCGGCCGCGGGATGCGCGGCGCCCAACTCGACAGCGTGATCCGCTTGGGCGCCGAGGCGTTCGCGGTCGCCGCGACGATTTCGCGTCCCATCGGTCCCGATGAACCCGGCGAGATCGACATCGGCACCGGCTATCGTCGTGGCGACAGTGGCCGTGTCGCCCGCGTCAATCATGAGCCCGCGCCCGCTGTCGGCACGCTTGCCGAGCTCGTTCGCGCCCTCTGGCTCACCCCGTCGATGGACGGCCTGTTCACCGGCCCGGCATCCGACCGGCGCCGCTTCCTCGATCGTCTGGTTCTGACGCTCGATCCGGGGCACGCTTCCCGCGTCGGCGACTTCGAAAAGGCGATGCGCCAGCGCAACCGTCTCCTCGAGGACCAGCGTCCCGACGCGCGCTGGCTCGACGGGATCGAGCAGGCGATGGCCGAGCTCGCCGTGGCGGTCGCTACCGCGCGCGCCCAGGCGATGGCAAGGCTGACCGACGCCCTGAACGAACGCGCCGGCGGCGTCTTTCCCGATCCCGATATCGCCATCGTGGGGGACTTCGAGGCCACCCTCGACGGCCGTGCCGCCGTCGATGTCGAAGCAGAATACCGGGCGGCGCTGCAAGGTGCCCGCCGCCGCGACGCCGCGGCCGGCCGCACGCTGCTCGGTCCGCACCGCTGCGACCTCGCCGTTGCCCACCGCGCCCGCAACGTTCCCGCGGCGCTTGCCTCCACCGGCGAGCAGAAGGGCCTGCTGATCGCCCTGATCCTCGCCCACGCCCGTCTGGTGCGGGAGGCCTCCGGTGGTGTCGCCCCGCTGCTTCTCCTTGACGAGGTCGCCGCCCATCTCGACGACATGCGGCGCGCCGCCCTGTTCGCCGAGATCCTCGCGCTCGGCTCCCAGGCCTGGATGACGGGCACCGATCGCGCGCTGTTCACGGATATCGCCGCCGACTCCCAGGGGTTCGAGGTCGCCAACGGCGCCTTGTCGGCAATCTAGCCGCGATGTCCGCTATAGGCCGCCGGCGCGTGTCGTGCGCGGCTGATGGCGTCGCCGACAGGGCGGCGACGGCGCCCCGGTTCCCGACCGGGACCGGGGTTGCCTCCATGGGGTATAGGGGCATCGCGACCCCGCCACGGCACCGTGGCGCTTCTCCGGCTACGGATTTTGCTGTAGCAAGGTCGTCATGGACTGGACGAGCCTTCTCACCTTCGCCGCGGCGCTTGCGCTTGCCGCGGCCATTCCCGGGCCCGGCGTCGCCGCCGTGATCGCCCGCGCCCTCGGTGCCGGCTTTCGTCCGACCGTGCCTATGGTCCTCGGCCTGATCGCAGGCGATCTCGTCTATCTGTCCTCTGCCGCTCTCGGCCTCGGCGTCATCGCGGCGACCTTCGGTGGCCTGTTCACGCTGATCCGCTGGGCGGGCGCGGCCTATCTGGTCTATCTGGCGATCCGTCTGTTTCTCGCCCGCCCGGAAGCCGGGGCGCTGCCGGTCCGCGGCGGGCGGCGGTCCGGGGCTTTCCTCGCCGGCCTGTTCGTCACGCTCGGCAACCCCAAGGTGATCCTGTTCTACCTTGCCCTGCTGCCGACCATCATCGATCTGGGTGGCCTGACGGCGCTGGGATTCGTTGAGCTGTCGGCGGTCGTGGCGGTGGTTCTGCTCGGTGTTATCGGCGGCTACGCCGCGCTGGCCGCGCGTGCCCGGCTGCTGTTCGAGAGCCCGGCCGCCCGCCGCATCCTCAACCGGGTCGCCGGCGTCACCATGATGGGCGCGGCGGCAGCGATCGCGACTCGCTCGTAACCCGTCGATATGCGTTCCGGGGGTTTGCCGAAATCCGCCTGAATCCCCATATATCAATCAGCGAATTTCATCCGGCGGGGCTCGGCAAACGACCCCCCGAAATGCTAGGATGTCATTGATTCTAAATCACCTTCCGGTGCGCCTCGCGGCTCAGGCCGACTGAAGCACAGCGCCCCGAACAGGAACACGGAACAAAGAATGCAGGAAAACGAGCCCGGAACTGAGCGCAGTTCCGATTACGGCGCCGAATCCATCAAGGTTCTCAAGGGTTTGGAGGCTGTCCGCAAGCGTCCGGGCATGTATATCGGCGACACCGATGACGGGTCCGGCCTGCACCACATGATCTACGAGGCCGTCGACAACGCCATCGACGAGGCGTTGGCGGGGCACTGTGACCGCGTCGACGTGATCCTCAATCCGGACGGGTCCGCGACGATCCGCGACAATGGCCGCGGCATTCCCACCGAGATGCACGAGGAAGGCGTTTCCGCTGCGGAAGTCATCATGACCCAGCTGCACGCCGGCGGGAAGTTCGACCAGAATTCCTACAAGGTCTCCGGCGGCCTGCATGGCGTCGGCGTGTCCGTCGTCAACGCCCTGTCGTCCAAGCTGACGCTGCGTATCTGGCGCGGCGGCAAGGAGCACGTGATCGTGTTTCGCGACGGCACCGCCGAGGCGCCGCTGGCCGTGGTCGGCGACGCCGACGGCATGAGCGGCACCGAGGTCACCTTCCTGCCGAGCCCGGCCACCTTCACGATGACCGAGTTCGACTGGCACACGCTCGAGCATCGCCTGCGCGAGCTCGCGTTCCTCAATTCCGGCGTTACCGTCGCGCTCGTCGACAATCGCGGCGTCGAGCCGAAGCGCGAGGAGATGTTCTACGAAGGCGGCATCGAGGAGTTCGTGCGCTGGCTCGATCGCGCCAAGTCGCCGCTCATCGGAGCGCCGATCGTCGTTCGTGGCGAGCGCGACGGGATCGTGGCGGAGGCGGCGATGTGGTGGAACGACAGCTACCACGAGAACGTGCTGTGCTTCACCAACAACATCCCGCAGCGTGACGGCGGTACGCATCTGGCCGGCCTCCGCGCCGCGCTGACCCGCCAGGTCACGGGCTATGCGGATTCCTCCGGGCTGTTGCGCAAGGAAAAGGTTTCGCCGACCGGCGACGATTGCCGCGAAGGCCTGACCTGCGTCTTGTCGGTGAAGGTTCCCGATCCGAAATTCTCGAGCCAGACCAAGGACAAGCTGGTCTCCTCGGAGGTGCGCCCGGTCGTCGAGAACGTCATCAACGAGGCCCTGGGCACCTGGTTCGAGGAACATCCCGCCGATGCCAAGACGATCGTGTCCAAGGTGGTCGAGGCCGCTGCCGCCCGCGAGGCCGCGCGCAAGGCGCGCGAGCTGACACGTCGCAAGGGGGCGCTCGAGATTGCCAACCTGCCCGGCAAGCTCGCCGATTGCCAGGAGCGCGATCCGGCAAAGTCCGAGCTGTTCATCGTCGAGGGTGACTCGGCCGGCGGCTCCGCCAAACAGGGCCGCAACCGCGCCAACCAGGCGGTGCTGCCCCTGCGCGGCAAGATCCTCAACGTCGAGCGCGCCCGTTTCGACAAGATGCTGTCGTCCGACCAGGTCGGCATGCTGATCACCGCGCTCGGCACCGGCATCGGCGAGGACTTCGACATCGCCAAGCTGCGCTACCACAAGATCATCATCATGACGGACGCCGACGTCGACGGCGCCCATATCCGCACGCTGCTGCTGACCTTCTTCTACCGGCAGATGCCGCAGATCATCGAGAACGGCCATCTGTTCATCGCACAGCCGCCGCTCTACAAGGTCAAGCGTGGCCAGTCCGAGCAGTACCTGAAGGACGAGCGCGCGCTCGAGGACTATCTGATCGGCAGCGGCCTGGACGACGCCTCGCTGACTCTGGCGAGCGGAGAGGTGCGGTCGGGCGCGGATCTGCGCGCGGCGGTCGACGAAGCGCGTTCGCTCGCCAAGACTGTTGAAGGTTTGCACGGCCGCTACCACCGTACCACGGTCGAACAGGCCGCCATCGCCGGCATCCTCAACGCCGACACCGCGAAGTCGGAGGAAGAGCGCCAGCAAGCCGCGGCCTATGTCGCGCGCCGGCTCGACCTTCTCTCCGACGAGACCGAGCAGGGCTGGATAGGCATTCCGACCGAGGATGGCGGCTATCGCTTCGAACGCGAGGTCCGCGGTGTCAAGGAAGCCTCCTTTATCGACCTGGCGCTGCTGAATTCGGCCGACGCCCGAAGGCTCGACGCCCACACCGGCTTCCTCCAGGAAGTGTTCGGCAAGGCGGCCGTCTTCCGCCGCAAGGACGCCGAGAGCGAGATCCGCGGGCCTACGGCGCTGTTCAAGGCGATTATGACGGCTGGTTCGAAGGGGCTCACGCTGCAACGCTACAAGGGCCTCGGCGAGATGAACCCGGATCAGCTCTGGGAGACGACGCTCGACGTCAACGCCCGTACGCTCCTGCAGGTCAAGGTGCGCGAGGCGACCGACGCCGACGAGATCTTCACCGAGCTGATGGGCGACGTCGTCGAGCCGCGCAAGCGCTTCATCCAGGAAAATGCCCTGAACGTGTCGAACCTGGACGTGTAGTCCGATGCTGGGGGCGGGGCCATGATCGCCGCCCTCACCATCCTGCTCTCCTGCCAGCTCGCCGGGGAGGTCCTCGTCTGGCTGACCGGCCTGCCTGTTCCCGGCCCCGTATTGGGACTGGTGATCCTTCTGGCCGGTATCGGCGTCACAGGTCGCATCCCGCAGGATCTGCGCGAAACGGCGACCGGCCTGCTGTCGCACCTCTCGCTGCTGTTCGTGCCGGCCGGCGTCGGCGTCATGCTGCATTTCGAGCGCATCGGTACGGAATGGCTGGCGCTGCTCGCCGCTCTCCTGCTGTCGACCTGGGCGACGATCGCCGTGTCCGCGCTGGTCTTCGTCGGCGTGGCGAGGATGGTCGGTGGCGCCGATGCCGATGCGCCCGAGGACGAGGGTCCCCGATGACCGGGCCCCTCGGCGACGTCTGGGTCTATCTGTCCGCCACTCCACTCCTGTGGCTGACGGCGACGCTTGTCGCCTATCTGATCGGCGTCACGCTGTTCGGCCGGCTCGGCCGCAACCCGGTGGTACAGCCCGTCGCCGTCGCCATCGTTCTTCTCGTCGCGGTGCTGCTGGTCAGTGGCACGGCCTACGACGTCTATTTCGACGGCGCCCAGTTCGTGCATTTCCTGCTCGGCCCCGCGACGGTGGCGCTGGCCGTGCCCCTGTTTTCGCAATGGAAACGCGTGAAGCGCGCCGTCCTGCCGATGGCGGCCGCCCTCCTAGCCGGTTCGCTCACGGCTGTCGTCAGTGCGGTCGGCATCGCGGCGATGCTGGGCGCCAGTCGCGAAAGCGTGCTGTCGCTGGCGCCGAAATCGGTGACGACGCCGATCGCCATGGGCATCGCCGAGAAAATCGGCGGCCTGCCGTCGCTGACCGCCGTGCTCGTCATCCTGACCGGTATCATCGGCGCGATGACCGCGACGCCGCTGCTCAATCTGTTGGGGCTGAAGGATTACGCCGCGCGCGGCTTCGCCGTCGGCGTCGCCTCCCACGGGATCGGCACGGCACGGGCCTTCCAGGTCAGCGAGCTTGCCGGCGCCTTCGCCGGCATCGCCATGGGCCTCAACGCGCTGGCGACGGCGGTGATCGTGCCGCTGCTGGTCCGCCTGTTCGGCTGACGCCTACGCCTCGAAGAACTGCGTCTCGTTCCCGCCCTGCAGGATGATGTCCCAGTGATAGTGGCCGTCGCCCTTGTTCTTGGCGATCAGGCTGTGCCGCGCCGCCGCGTCCTCGATCACGTTGAGGAGCGGATCGGTGTCGTTGAGCGGTTCGCCTTCCAGATAGATCCGGGTGACGAGCTGCTTCAGCAATCCGCGGGCGTAGACCTGCACCAGGATATGCGGAGCCTGCAGCGCGTTGCCGCGGCCTGATACCGGACCCGGCCTCACCGTGCGGAAATGGAAGCGGCCTTCGGGATCGGTGGCCACGCGGCCGAAGCCGCGGAACCCGGGATCGATCGGCTTGTCCTGATCGTCTTCGGGATGGTCGTATTTGCCGGCCGCGTTGGCCTGCCAGATCTCGATCATGCAGTCCGGCACGGGCTCGCCGTCCCCGTCCAGGACGTGGCCTTCGATGACGATGCGCTCGCCCTCGGACTCGGTTCCGGCCAGATCGTCGGCCTCGTAGGTGTCGGTCAGGCCGAAATGGAAGAACGGCCCGACCGTCTGCGACGGTGTCGTCTTCGACATGGTCAGTCCTCCATCGGTGTGGCTTCGCGGCCACGAAGCACGATGTCGAACTTGAACGCGAGCGCCCATTCCGGCTGGGTGGCGTCGAGGTCGAAGCTCGAGATCATCCGTTGCCGCGCCCGTTCGTCGGTGACCGAATTGAAGATCGGGTCGAACGGGAACAGCGGGTCGCCGGGGAAATACATCTGCGTCACCAGACGCTGCATGAAGCTCGTCCCGAACAGCGAGAAATGGATGTGCGCGGGTCGCCAGGCGTTGTGGTGATTGCGCCAGGGATAGGCGCCCGGCCTGACGGTGACGAAGCGGTAATAGCCGTCATCGTCGGTCACGCACCGGCCCGCGCCGGTGAAGTTCGGATCGATCGGTGCGGGATGCTGGTCACGCTGGTGGATATAGCGGCCGGCCGCGTTGGCCTGCCAGATCTCGACCAGGCTGTTGCGCACCGGGCGGCCGTCCTCGTCGAGGACGCGACCGTGCACGATGATCCGCTCGCCGAGCGGCTCCCCACCGTGCTGACGGGTGAGATCGGCCTCCTCCGGCCTGACGCCCTCGTGGCCGTAGACCGGGCCGGTGATCTCGCTCAGCGTGTGCGGAAGGATCATCAACGGTCGCTTCGGCACGCGCAGCGGGTTCGACCGATAGTCCGGAAATGGATGCGCGGGCGCGCTGTCCGGCGTGATGAGGCGGTATCCTGGTGCGTCGCTCATCGGTTGCTGCTCCTCCTCGTTGCGGCCGATATCGTTCCCCGGCGATATCGGGCCGGACGCCTGTCAGGCGGCGTGGGCGCGGCGCGTGCGCTCCTGAAGCGCGCGCAGCGTTTCCAGTTCCTCTGCCGTCGGGGCGGGCGTTTCGACAGCCGTCTCCGCAAAGCGGATCGGCCAGCCGCACGCCTCTGTAATCTGGTCCCTGGCGACGCCCGGATGGATCGAGACGACGGTCAGTTCCTTCGTCTCCGGGGCGGGCTCCAGGATGCACATGTCGGTGATCACCTTGGTCGGACCCTTGGTCTTCAGGCCCAGGCGCTGGCGATGGTCGCCGCCCTCGCCGTGGCCCATCGAGGTGATGAACGCGAGGTGATCGACGAAGCCGCGCGGAGACAGCGCCATGGTGATGAAGATTTCGCCGCAGTGGCCGGCGATCTCCGGCGCGCCGCCGCCGCCGGGCAGGCGAACCTTCGGTGCGTCGTAGGGCCCGACCACGGTCGTGTTCAGGTTGGCGAAGCGGTCTATCTGCGCGCCGCCCAGGAAGCCGAGCGTGATGTGGCCGCCCTGCAGCCAGTAGCGGAACATCTCCGGCACGGAGACCGTCGTCAGCGCGGTGTCGCACAGTTCGCCGTCGCCGATCGACAGCGGCAGCACGTCCGGCCGCGTGCCGATCGTGCCGGATTCGTAGATCAGCGTGATGTTCGGGGCATGGGTCAGCCGGGCCAGGTTGCAGGCCGCCGACGGCGCGCCGATGCCCACGAAGCAGACGTCCTCGTTCCGCAGAGGCCGTGCCGCGGCGATCGTCATCATCTCGTTCGCGGTATGATCCATCGTTCAGGCTCCCCGTGCCGTGGATCCGTCGGCCGCGTAGCGGGCATAGGCTTCGGGCCCCTTGTCGAGAACGTTGTCCTTCATCCAGGCAAGGAATGTATCGCGATCGCGCGCGATTGGATCCCATGCCTTGTAGTACGCATTGTCGCGCTTGTAGTAGCCGTGCGCATAGGACGGATGGGCGCCACCCGGCACTTCGGCGATCGCCGTGACCGCCCAACGCGGCAGGATCACGGAATTGGGGGAGATATCGCCGAAATCGTCGACGACTTCCTCGACCGTGACGACCGAACGCTTCGCCGCCAGGACGGCTTCCTTCTGCACCCCGACGATGCCCTCGAACAGGACGTTGCCCTCCCGGTCGGCCTTCAGCGCGTGGACGATGGCGACATCGGGCCGGATCGCGGGAACGGTCGCGAGCTCCTCGCCGGTATAGGGGCAGGTGACATGCCGGATCGTCGGGTTCACCTTCGGCAGGTCGGTGCCGACATAGCCGCGGAACACCGCGAACGGCAGGTTCGCCGCCCCTGCGTCATAGGCGTTCGCCATCGCCGCGTGGCTGTGCTCCTCGATCTGGAGGCGATGCGGCCAGCCGTTCTCCACCGCGTCGCGCAGGCGATGCAGCGAGCCGACGCCGGGATTGCCGCCCCAGGAGAAGACCAGCTTGTCGGCGCATCCCATTCCGATCAGCTGGTCGTAGATCAGGTCCGGCGTCATCCGGTACAGCGTCAGGCGCTTGCGCCCCTGCCTGATGATCTCGTGTCCCGCCGCGTAGGGGATCAGGTGGGTGAAGCCTTCCATCGCGACGCTGTCGCCGTCACGGACGTTTGTTCGTATCGCCTCGGACAGAGACGTGATTGCAGCCACGGATCTTCCCTCGAGTTTTCCGGCCGACATGGCCAAACTGATTTGAGCTTCCGACGACCCGTTGCGTCAACGGCCGAGTTCGCATATCGATAATATGTTCGTCATCCGAACTTATGGGAGGCGCCGTGGCCGTCCGTGACGAAACCGTTCAGTCCCTCGTGCGGGGGATCGCCGTTATCCGCAGCTTCGACGCCGGTCATCGCCATCAGACGATAACCGATGTCGCCGCCCGCACCGGCCTGACGCGCGCCGCCGCCCGCCGGTTCCTGATCACCCTGTGCGAAACCGGCCTGGCCAGGAGCGACGGCAAGCATTACGAGCTCACGCCGGCGATCCTGGAGCTGGCGCAGTCCTACGTCTCGTCTGCGAGTGAGCTGGAGATCGTGCAGGATGTGCTTCGCGGCCTGTCGGAGCAGTTTGACGAATCCGCGTCCGCGGCGATGATGGACGGCACGGACATCATCTATGTCGCCCGCGCGCCGGCCCGCCACCGGATCATGACCATCGGCCTGGGATTGGGCACGCGCCTGCCGGCCCACGCCACGTCGATGGGCCAGGCGCTTCTGTCGCTGATGCAGCCGCGCGAACTGGAGATCTACCTGAGCAAGGCCAAGCTAACGCCGCTCACGCCGCACACCCTGACCACGCGGACCGCTCTGCGCCAACGCATCGACGAGGTGCAGGACCGGGGCTATGCCATCGTATCGGAAGAGCTAGAACTCGGCCTGCGCTCGATCTCGGTGCCGGTAAGGAACCGCAACGCGCGCTCCAACATCGCCATCAACATCTCCGCGCAGGCCGCGCGCGTCTCCGCCGACGACATGGTCGAACGCTTCCTTCCCGCCCTGCAACGGGCGGTCCGGCACATCGAAATCGCCATGGACAGCCGCTGAGAGGCGAACGGACCGACTTTAGGCTTGCAAGGACGGTCAGGCGATTTCCCGGGTGGCCGAACGGCCGGGGGCTACTTGCCCCGCCCCATCATCATGCCGACGACGAAGGCGCCGAGCACCAGCTCGTAACCCTTTGCGTCCTTGCCGAAAATCGCGCCGACTGCCTCGGCCTCCGCCGCCAGCCGTGCGATGTCGTCGTTGGCATTGCGGTTTGACGAGCCTGCTGCCGCGCGACCCTGATCCGAGGTGCGCGCCGGACGGCCATGCCTGTGCGAACCGCCGGAAACCGCGATCAGGAGGGCGATCAGCGTCAGGATCAGCGTGACGCCGGCGACGATCAGGGCGGCGATATACGGTGCCGTCTGGGTGCGCAGCCACAAATAGAATGCGAGTTCCGCGAACACGATGACGCCGGCGAACAGGACCAGGGCGATCCCGAGGAACACGGCGCGCCGGACGGCATCGCGCACCACGGGACGGGCGGCATCGGCGGCCATGTCCACGGCCGTCGATGTCGCCATCCTGACCAGACTGGCGATCGGCACTAGTTCCGGCCCCGCGAGGCCATGCCGATCAGGAAGCCGAGGCCGACCGCAATCAGGACGGCCGTCAGCGGATTGCGATTGATCGTGCTCTCCAGCTCGTGGCCGATCGCGCTGGCGCGTTCGCCGGCGTGGCGAACGCTATCGTGGCCGCGCGCGCTGAGATCCTCGGCAAGCGTGTTGACCCGGCGCGACAGCTCGTCGATCTCATTGAGAATGCGATCCCGGCCTTCACCGGCGCCGGCCCTGGCGAGGTCGCCGGCGGCGGAATTGATCTCGGATAGATCCTCGCGCAGCCGCGCGAGCCGGTCGGTCAGCCGATCCCAGTTTTCGGCAACCGATTCGCTCGAAGCCGATTTGCTGCCGGCGCTGGCCTTCTGGGCACTCATGACGACACTCCCTTGTTCCTTGCCGCTGCATTGGCGGTGATTATAGCCGAACGGGCTTAAATTACTCCTATGCCCCATTTGCTCCTATGCCCGGCGCGCGAGCCCGCGGGTGACGGAGCTGGACACGCACAGACGTCCGCGCCGACGTCCACGCGGCCGCCCGGACAACGCGACCTACGGCCGAAAGTTCCCAAATCCGGCCGCGTGAGCTGGGGAATACCCTAGAACCCGACCCTATCGGCGCCCTTGAGATCCAACATGACGCGGGCCTCTTCCGGCGTGGCGATCTGAAGCGACAGATCCTCCATGATGCGGCGGATCTTGGCGACCTGCGCGGCGTTGGTCTCGGCGAGCGTGCCCTTGCCGAGATAGATCGAGTCCTCGAGACCGACGCGGACGTTGGCGCCCATCGTCGCGGCCATCGAGCAGAACGGCAGCTGGTTGCGGCCCGCCGCCAGGATCGACCAGCACCACTCGTCGCCGAACAGCTTGTCGGCGATCCGGCGCATATGCATCACGTTCTCCGGATCCGCGGCGATGCCGCCGAGGATGCCGAAGATCGTCTGCACGAACAGCGGCGGCTTGACGAGCTTGCGGTCGAGGAAGTGGGCGAGATTGTAGAGGTGGCCGACATCGTAGCACTCGAACTCGAAACGGGTGCCGTGGGCGTCGCCGAGCTCCTTCAGGATGTATTCGATGTCCTTGAAGGTGTTGCGGAAAATGTAGTCGCGCGAGTTCTCGAGATGCTGCCGCTCCCAGGCGTGCTCGAAGTCGGGATAGCGGTCGAGCATCGGATACAGGCCGAAATTCATCGACCCCATGTTGAGCGAGCACATCTCGGGCCTGGCGCGCAGGGGCGCGGCGAGGCGCTCCTGGACGGTCATGCCGTGGCCGCCGCCGGTGGTGATGTTGATCACCGCGTCGGTGGACTGCTTGATGCGCGGCAGAAACTGCATGAACACGTCGGGATCCGGCGTCGGCTTGCCGTCCTGCGGGTCGCGCGCGTGCAGGTGGATGATCGAGGCGCCGGCCTCCGCCGCGCCGATCGAGGCCTCGGCGATCTCGCCGGGCGTGACCGGCAGGTGCGGCGTCATCGTCGGCGTGTGGATCGAGCCGGTGACGGCGCAGGTGATGATTACTTTGTCCTGCTTCTTCATGCTTCCTCCCAAAGCAGCCGGTGCGCGATGTCGGCTATGACGACAGCCTCTCCAGATCCTCCAGCAGTGGCTTGATCTGGTCGTCCGGCAGCGCCCTCAGCGGCGGCCGCACCGCGCGCCACGAGGGCGCGCCGTAGCGATCCGCCAGCACGGCCTTGATTGCCGCGATCAGCGGTCGTGCCTCGACGGTCTTGCGATAGGCGACGATTTCCGCGTGGCGGTCGTCGGCGCGCCCGGGATCGGTTTCGTCGATGACGGCGCGGATCGCCCTGGCGTTGAGATTGCCGGTCGCGGTGATGCAGCCCGCCCCGCCCTTCCGCAGGCCCGGCAGCAGAAAGGTCTCCGATCCCGGATAGATGTCGAGGTCGGGGCAGGCCGCAAGCAGCGCCTCGGTGTTGGCGAAGTCTCCAGACGAATCCTTGACCCCGACGATGATGCCGGGGAAGGCGTCGGCCAGCCGCCGCACGAGCGGTACCGGAAAGCCGACCTGGGCGACCGGCGGGATGTGGTAGAGGATGATGCGCGGATGAAGGGGCTTCAGCTCTTCGACCAGCCAGGCCATCGCGTCGAAGACGCCGTCCTCGCTGACCGCCTTGTAGTAGTAGGGCGGCAGCGTCATCACCGTTTCGCAGCCCTGCTCGAAGGCGTGGCGCGACAGCGCGATCGTTTCTGTCACCGCCGGGCAGCCCGTGCCCGGCATGATCCTGTCCGCGGGGATGCCCGCCGCGATCAGCCCTTCCAATGTCGCCATCCGTTCGGGCGCCGAGAACGAGGTGGCCTCGCCGGTCGTGCCGAACAGGGCGATGGCGTCGGCGCCGTCGGCCAGCAAAGCATGGCAGTGGGCGGCGAGTCGTTCCAGATCGATCCGCCTGTCGGCGTCGATGGGGGTGGCGGCGGGGACGAGCAGCTTGGCCATTGTGCGCTCCGGTTCACGTGGTCGGCGCTTCCGAATTCCGGGCCGTGTATACACCGGCGGCAGCGCCGCGTGGAGTATGGAAACCGCCCTGCCGGGCAAAATCGTTTGTTCGCAAACCGAATTGACGCGGGCGGGCCGGTTTCCTAAGCGTGTCCGGGAAGGCCTCGCAGACCCGAGCGGAGGTCTCGGCCGCAGCCCGTACGCCGGACCGATCTGGAGACCGTCATGCGTATCGTCAGTTTCTCGTCCGGTGGACGGATGTCCTGGGGGGCCGTCGTCAATGGCGGCATCGTCGACCTGGCCGCGCGGCTTTCGGCGTTTCCCACGGTTCGTGCGCTGCTCGAAGCCGACGCCCTCGACAAGGCCCACGCCGCCCTCGAGGGCGCCACGCCGGATCTGGCGCTCGACGCGGTCACGCTGCTGCCGCCCGTCACCGATCCCGAGAAGATCCTCTGCATCGGCGTCAACTACGCCAATCGCAACGCCGAGTACAAGGACGGGGCGGAGGAGAAGTCCTATCCGAGCATGTTCGTGCGCTTCCCCAATTCGTTCGTCGGCCACGGCACGCCGATCGAGCGTCCCCCTGTCTCCGATCAGCTCGACTACGAGGGCGAGATCGTGCTGGTGATAGGCAGGGCCGGGCGCCGCATCCCGGCCGACAGGGCGCTCTCCCATGTCGCCGGCGCGACGCTTGCCAACGAAGGCACGATCCGCGACTGGACGCGCCACGCCAAGTTCAACGTCACCCAGGGCAAGAACTTCGACCGCACCGGTGCGATCGGCCCGTGGATGGTGACGTCCGACGCGATCGATCTGGCCGCGCCCCTGCACCTCACCACCACCGTCAACGGCGAACTGCGTCAGGACGATACCACCGCAAACATGATGTATTCGTTCGCCCGCCTGATCGAATACATCACCACGTTCGCGACCCTGAAGCCCGGCGACATGATCCTGACGGGCACGCCGACCGGCGCCGGCGCCCGCTTCGATCCGCCGCGCTGGCTCACGCCCGGCGATGTCGTCGCCGTCGCCGTTCCCGAGATCGGCACCTTGTCGAATTCCGTGATCGACGAGCCCCGTTGATACGGTCCGCAGCGAGTAGAGTCCGATGACGTTCAGGCCCGACACGATCGCGCTTACGGCCCTGCTCGGCCTGCTCACCGCGCTGGGCCCGCTGTCGACCGACATGTATCTGCCGTCGCTGCCGTCGCTGACGACCGAGCTCGGCTCGACGCCGACGGAAGGGCAGCTCACCCTGTCGGCCTTTCTGATCGGCTTCGCCTCGACGCAGATCTTCTACGGCCCGCTGTCGGACCGTTACGGTCGCCGCCCGGCGCTCCTCGTCGGGCTGTCGATCTTCGTCCTCGCCACCGTTCTCTGTGCGATCGCCCAGTCGATGCCGCTGTTGATCGCGGCGCGTTTCGCCCAGGCGCTCGGCGCCTCCGGCCCGATCGTGCTTGCTCGCGCGATCGCCCGCGACCTCTATTCGGGCCGCCGGGCCGGCCAGGAGCTGGCGATGATGGCCTCGATCATGGGCATCGTCCCGACCGTCGCCCCGGCGATCGGCGGTGTGCTCGAAATCACCTTCGGCTGGCGCTCGACGTTCATCGTGGCAGCCGCGATCGGCCTCATCCTGTTCGCCGCCGTCGCCCTGCGCCTGCCGGAGACGCGACCCGACAGCGGTGCGCCGTCGACGCCGCTCGGGATGATCCGCATCTTCGGCCGACTGATCCGCGATGCGCGCTTCCTCGTCTACGTGTCGCTGGTCTGCCTGAGCTACGGCTGCATCTTCGTCTTCATCTCGGTGTCGTCCTTCATCCTGCAGGGCCTCTACGGCCTGTCGCCGATCGGATTCGGCGTCTCCTTCGGCCTGTGCAGTCTCGGTTACATCGGCGGCACGATCGCCGGTCGCCACGTCACGGGCCGTTTCGGCATCGACGCCGGCATCGCCGTCGGCATCACCCTGATGGCGCTCGGCGGCGTCGCCACGCTCGCGGTCGTGATTGCCGATGTCGGCGGGGTCTATTCGGTCGTCGGCATGTCGACGGTCGTGTTTGCCGGCGTGGGCGCCGCGCTGGCCCAGTCGATGGCCGGCGCGCTGATGCCGTTTCCGGGCAATGCCGGCGCGGCGTCCTCGCTGATGGGGGTCTGCCAGATGACCTTTTCCGCGCTCGCCGGCGTGCTCGTCGCCGGCATCCTGGACGCCGGGTTGTTCGCCAACCAGGCGATGCCGCTCGCCGTCGCCCTGGCTGCCCTCGGTCTTGCCGCGGCGGCCGTGTATCTGGGCGGCTGGAAGGTTCGCGCGGCCGCGCGCGCGGGCGAGTAGCCGGCCCGGCTAACCGCCGAACAGTTTCTTGAAGAAGCCGTTCTGGCCGAACAGGCCGCCGCCACCGCCCTGCTGGGGCGCTTGCGCCTGCACCGGCCTGCTCGGATCGTAGGTCGGGCCTTGAGGACCCGGGTTGCCCTGCAGCCACGGCAGCGTCTCGTCGACGGCGTACTGCGTGCCGGTGCCGGGGATGTACTCGCCGGGCAGGTCGGCCATGGCGAGCCCTTCGTGCGCATCGGCCATGAAGTCGTGCCAGACCGTTGCCGGCAGGTTGCCGCCGGTCACCCTCTTGGTCGGCTTGCCGTCGTCGTTGCCGAGCCAGACGCCGGTGACCAGATAGGCGGTGTAGCCGATGAACCAGGCGTTCTTGTATTCCTGGCTGGTGCCGGTCTTGCCGGCCGCCGGCCAGGCATCGAAGCCCGCGCGCCGTCCGGTCCCGTTCTCGACGGTTTGCTTCAGCATGTAGTTCATGGCGCCGACCGTCTCCGACGACAGGACCTGGCCGGGACCGTCGCCGTTGCGCTCGTAGAGGACCTTGCCGTCGGCGGTGCGGATGCGGCGGATCACGTAGGGCACGGCCCCGTAGCCGCCCGAGGCGAGTGGCACATAGGCGCCGACCAGCTCCAGCGGCGTGACGTCCGAGGTGCCGAGCGCGATCGACATGTTTTCCGGGATGTCCGAGCGGATGCCCATCCTGTGGGCGACGTCGATGACCTTGTCGACCCCGACCTCCGACGTCAGCCTGACGGCGACCGTGTTGATCGAGTCCTTGAGAGCCTCGGTGAGGGTGATCGGACCGCGATACTTGCCGTTGTAGTTGCCCGGAGACCAGTTGCCGAAGGAAATCGGTCCGTCGGTGCGCAACGTGTCGGGCGAGAGGCCCGCCTCGATCGCGGCGGCATAGACGAATGTCTTGAACGAGGAGCCGGACTGGCGCTTCGCCTTCACCGCGCGGTTGAACTGGCTTTTCGTGTAGTTGCGGCCGCCGATGATGGCGCGCACGGCGCCGCTGGTGTCCATGGCGACCAGCGCGCCTTCCGAGACGCCCTTCTCCTTGCCATGCTCGTCGATCACCTTGACGAGCGCGGCCTCGGCGGCTTCCTGCATGCGCATGTCGATGGTGGTGTCGACGACCACGTCCCCGCGCAGCTCACCGATGAACGAGGGCACCTGTTCCCATATCCAGTCGGCGACGTAGCCGGCGGATTCGCCCGGCGTGCGCGGCTTCACCTCGGCCGGACTGATCAGCGCGAGCTTGGCTTCGTCGTCGGTGAGGTAGCCGGCCTCGACCATGGCGCTCAGCACGGTCTGGGCCCGTTGTTCGGCAAGATCGGGATTGCTGGTCGGCGCATAGCGCGACGGCGCCTTGAGCAGGCCGGCGATGGTCGCGGCTTCGGAAACCGTCACTTCGCGCGCCGATTTGCCGTAATAGGTCCGCGCCGCGGCCTCCACGCCGGTGGCGCCGGCGCCCAGATAGACGCGGTTCAGGTACATCTCGAGGATCTGGTCCTTCGAGAACTTGTGCTCGAGCCACAGCGCCAGCAGCACCTCCTGCACCTTGCGGCGGATGGTGCGCTCGGGCTTCAGGAACAGGTTCTTGGCGAGCTGCTGGGTCAGCGTCGAGCCGCCCTGCACCACGCCGCCGGCGGTGAAGTTTGTGACGGCCGCGCGGGCGAGCCCGATCGGGTCCACGCCGAAATGGGAATAGAAGCGGCGGTCCTCGATCGCCATCACCGCCTGTGGCAGATAGGGCGGCAGTTCGAACAGGCGCACCGCCTCGCCGCCGGTCTCGCCGCGATTGCCAAGGACCGTGCCGTCGGCGGCGACCACCATGACGTTGGCCGGGCGGTCCGGCACCGCCAGTTCCTCCGGCGGCGGCAGGGTCATCGCGAAATAACCGACGACGCCCATCACGGCGATCAGACCCCAGACGCCAAGCACCGCGGTCCAGTAGGCCATCCGGCCGATCGTGCGGCCTATGCCGCCGCGGGCCGCGGCGCGCTTGGTCTTTTTGGCCTTGCGCGGCTTGGCGCGGCGGGTGGATGCCGGAGCCTTCCCGGATTTTTTCGACGACTTCGGCTTCGACCGATGGGTCGGTCCGCCGGGCCGGTCTTCGGGGCTCAGTCTGAGGTCGTAGGGGCTCATGCGCGTCCTGTCGATCGCGCCCCGACGGGCACGGCAGTTCAGTAGGGTCGAGTACGCCCGATACCCGTTCGCTTTTCAGAGGGAACGGTATGGTGCGGGTGCTGCCGGCCGAAACGCACTACCGAACATCAGCCGGCTGCATCCGCACGCAAATGGCAAGCTAATTTCGGCCGCTTAAGGGCGAGTTAAGGTTGAGAAAATGGCAATCCGTCTTTGAACCGGGATGCGTGGCACTGCGGCAACAGTGCCTGAAACCCCAGGGATCACGGGAATTTCACCATGCCGGGATGGCCCGGGCGAAGATCGCGTGAGACACTGCGGCGGGTACCGGGCCAACCGACAGGGAGCGCGCGATGTTCGCGCTGGGTTTCGTCGCGAAGGGGTTCGCCGCGTTCGTGATTCTCTCGGGTGCCGTTTCCGGGGCGCTCGCACAGGACACGGAGCCGGAACGCTGTCCGCGCCTGATCGCCTTCGAGGCGCTGCCGGTCGTTCCCGCCGCGCTCCGGCTGGCGCAGGGCACCGAGCAGGGCGAAAGCACGGTGCGGCTTACCTATGTCGGCCATTCCACGTTCTTCATCGAAAGCCCCGCCGGCGTGACCATCGCCACGGATTACAACGACGGCGTACGTCCGCCGGTGACCCCGCGCATCGCCACCATGAACATCGCCCATTCCTCGCATCGCTCCTACAGTCCCGATCCGGGCATCGAACACCTGCTGCCCGGCTGGGGCCAGGACGGCGAGCCGGCGAAGTGGGAGTTGACCGTCGACGACGTCTGGCTCAGGAACGTCACCACCAATATCCGTGGCGGCGCGGCCGGCGTCACCCGGGACGCCAATTCCATGTTCGTCTTCGAGGTGGCGGGCCTTTGCATCCTGCATCTCGGCCATCTCCACCACGTCCTGACCGACGATCATCTGAAGGCGCTCGGCCGTATCGACGTGGTGCTCGCCCCGGTCGACGGCAGCTATACCCTCGATGTCGAGGGCATGATCGAGACCCTGCAGAAGCTGCAGGTGCCGCTGGTGATCCCTATGCACTATTTCGGGCCGACGACGCTGAACCGTTTCCTCACCCGCATGGGAGACCACTACGAGGTGGTGCTGAGCGACACGCCGTCCGTCACGCTGTCGCGCGATTCCCTGCCTGTGCAGCCGACCGTGCTGGTGCTGCCCGGCTACTGAACTGCCCCGCGGAAGATCTCAAACGCTTGGTAACCCGGCACCGGTAAGGTCCGGGCGATCAGGCAGACTTCTATGGCGGTTTTCCCATGAGCGCGATCACCGATCTGAAATCCGCGGGCGACGGCCTTCTGCGCCGTCGCGGCCTGGTACTGTTGGCTTTCGCCGCGCTGATGGCGGCCCTGCTGGTCGCCGGGCTTGCCATGCGCGCCCTCGGCGAGGCGGGCGAAGCCAATACCTACGCGCTGCTCGCCGAGGCTTTCCTCAATGGTCGGCTCGACGTCAGCGGCTGTTTCGACGAGGACTGCGCGATCTACGCCGACAGGATGTGGGTGATCTTCCCGCCGGCCCCCGCGGTTCTGGTCATGCCCTTCGTCGCGCTGTTCGGACCTGGATTTTCCGGCTTCATACTGCTGGCGATGCTTTTGACGGGGATCTCGCTCGCCCTTTGGTGGCGGATCCTCGGTCATCTGGGACTCGACCGCGAAACCGCCGTCTGGCTTGTCCTCGCCCTCGCCTTCGCAACGCCGCTCTATTACGTCACGATCCGCGGCGACGGCGTCTGGTTCTTCGCCCAGACGGTCGCCTTCCTGGGCATCGCCGTCGCGATCCATGAGACCGTGCGCGGCGGCAGCCTGGTCCTGGCCGGCGTCGCCATCGGCGTGGCGTTTCTCAGCCGTCAGATGTCGATCTTTATGCTGCCGTTCCTGTTCGCGCTGGCATTGCGCTCCGAGGAGCCGCTGATCTCGTTCCGCTGGCCGCACTGGCGCCGGGCGCTCGCGCTCGGCCTGCCTGTCGCCGCCGCCGTGCTGATCTATTTCGCCTACAACTATGTCCGCTTCGGCAGCCCGACCGACACCGGCTACGGCTACATGATGCCACCCTCTGCCGGTGCCGAGACCATGTCGACGCGCCGGATCGACGAATACGGCCTGTTCAGCTCGGCCTACGTGCTGTTCAACGCGCTGTACCTGTTCGTCCAGGGCTTCCACCTGCAGTTCGGCGGTGAGACCCTGACGGTGCCCGAAGCGATGGACTCGGCGGGCACCTCTCTGCTCGCCGCAAGCCCGTTCGTGCTGCTTGCCGTCTTCGCGCCGATGCGCCGCGCCGTGGTGATCGGCCTTGTGATGATCGCGGTGATGGCCGTGCCGATGCTGTTCTATCACTCGAACGGCTTCTCCCAGTACAACGTCCAGCGCTACGCGCTGGACTGGCTGCCGATCCTGTTCGTGATCCTCGCCTTCGCGCTGACCGATCGCCTGCGCCCGGCGCTGCAGGTGCTGGTCACCTACGCGATCGGGCTCAATGTCGTGACGATGGTCATGCTGGCGCTGACGACGGGCGGGTGACGCGGTCGTTTGGGGCCTCGGCTTCGGGCTTATTGAGCCCTCCTCACCCGTGAGGTTTTCCCGGGTCGCCGCCGCGACCACACCCACCTGTCCTCATCCTGAGGAGCGGCGAAGCCGCGTCTCGAAGGATGGCGCCAAGAAAGGTGTGACCAGAAAGACGGAGTTCGTCAGGCCGACGGCGCCCTGGCGGCGTGGCTGATCCGGAAGGTCAGGAACTTGTGGCCCACGAAGTTGGCCGCCGCGCCGACGCCGATGGCGATGCCGTGGCCGGTGGCGAGCGGCATGAACGTGTAGCCGATCGCCGGGAACAGCCGTTCGACCAGCGCCATCGCCACGCTCCATACGATCACCGCGCCCATGAGGTTGACGGCGAGAAAGATCGCGACCTGCGGCCCGATCGCCCGGTCGGAGCCGGGGAACACGTAGGCCCGATAGAGCGTGAAGCCCGCCGTCATGCCGATCGCGTAGGCGACGAGGATCGCCCAGGAGAACGGCAGGACCAGCGACAGCGGGAATCGCACCAGCCAGTTGATCGCCGCCGCCAGCCCGCCCAGCAGCAGGAAGCGGAAGACCTGCGAGCCGGCGATGAAACGGATCATGCGCCGATCCCGTACCAGCCGGCCAGGAAGGCGGCGACGATGCCGAGGCCCAGCAGGATCGAGGTACGGTCGCGCACCGCGAAGGCGACCGGATCGTCGTTGAGCTCGCCGCGCTGGCACAGGAGCCAGATGCGCCCGATCCACAGGAACAGGATCGGCGGGAATGCCCACAGCCACACCGGATTGGCGTAGAGCCCGCCGGGGAAGGCGTCGTTGATCAGGTAGAGCACCATGATCATGACCGCGCCGAGACCGCTGGAGACACCCATCGACAGGATCAGCGGCCCGTCGCTGGACAGATAACCGCGGCCGGCGATGCGCAATTCCCCGAGGGTGGCCATCCGCTCCGCTTCCGTGTGCCGCTTGGCGAACGACAGCGAGGCGAACAGGAACATCGAGAAGACCATCAGCCAGGGCGAAACCACGACACTCGCGGCGACGACGCCGAGGCCGAGCCGCAGCGTGAACAGGACGGCCAAGGTGAACGCGTCGACGATCGGCTGACGCTTCAGCTGCATCGAATAGGCGACGGTGACGACGAGATAGACCGCGAGCACGCCGACGGCCTTCATGCCGACCAATGCGGCCAGCGCGAATGCCACGGCGAAGCCGACCGGCAGCGCCGCGACCGCGGTGACGACCGGCAGCCGCCCGCTCGCCAGTGGACGTTTGCGTTTCGACCAGTGCTTGCGGTCGTCGGGCAGGTCGAACAGGTCGTTTAAAAGATAGGTGGTGGAGGCGAGCACGCCGATCGCCACGAAGGCGAGCGCGGCATTGGCCCAGGCGGCGGGATTGGCGAACTGGCCGCCGAGCACAAGCGGTGCGAACACCAGCGCGTTCTTGGCCCATTGGTGCAGCCGCGCCGATTTCACCATCGCGCGGGTGACACTCGGACGCGGGAAAGAGGCTTCGACGGGCCCGAGGCGCGCCGCCTTGCGCGCGACCGCGGGGCTCGCCTCGACGACGACGACCGAAGCCGCCCTCTTCCACACCGCGAGGTCGGCCGCGGAGTCGCCCGCATAGGCGAAGCCGTCGGGGAACAGCTTGCAGAGCGTCTCGGCCTTGGCCGCGCCCTTCAGGTTGGTCACGCCGTCCGAGGCGACGACGCGGTCGATGAAGGCGAAGCGCTTGGCGATCCGGGTGGCGACGAACCGGTCGGAGGCGGTGGCGAGCACGACCGTTCGCCCCTTGGCCTTCTCGGCGGCGGCATAGTCGGCCAGCTCATGGTTCACCGGCAGGGAATCGACATCGACGGTGACGGCTTCCGCGAGCTTGCGCTTGAGCGCGGCACGGCCCTGCATCAGCCAGCGCATCAGCTTGAACACGCCCAGCGGGTTGCGCCGCAGGAAAGCCAGCGCCGTCTCGTGCAGCATGTCGCAGCGGATCAGGCTGCGGTCGAGGTCGAGAACCAGCGGGACCGGGATTTCGCTGACGGGCGTCTCGTTGACGCGCGCGGCGGAGCCTGCATTCGCGGACATGGAAGTGGCCTGTTGACGTCCCAATTCGTTGGATGCATTCGACCACGGCCGCCTTCAAAGGTTGGTTAAGACCGGGACTGAGTTTCGCGTAAACCTTAACGATCCGTACCGGCAGTTGCCGCCGTCACTCGACGAACACCGTCACGCTGGCCGAGCGGCCGTCCGCGTCGATCACCGAAACCGTCGAGAATCCGCGCCCGTCCGGCTGCCAGGTCGCGTTGCGCCGCCGGTCCGCGCCGTCGATCGGAGCGCCGTTGGCGAACCACTGGAACGGCGGCCGTCCGCCATCGAGCTTGACCACAAGCGGGCGGAGGTGGCCTTCGCCATCCTCCTCCAGCGCGACCCGGGCACCATTCGGCGGGAATACGATCGATGGCGGCGGCTCGCGCGTCGCTCCGCCCGTCAATGTCTCGCCGGGTGCGAAGCGTCTCAGCGCCGGCGGCAGGTCCGCCGCGCGCGAGATGAGCGTCCCCTTCGGCGGGGAGGGAAGCGGCACGCGCTTCGGGCCGAGCCGCTCGAAGGCGTCGAACAGGATCGGCGCGGCGGTGATGCGCCCCGACAGGCCGGCAATCGGCGCGCCGTTCGGCCGGCCGACCCAGACGCCGATCACGTGCCGCCCGTCGTAGCCGACCGACCAGGCGTCGCGATAGCCGTAGGAGGTTCCCGTCTTGTAGGCGAAGCCGCCCGAGGCGTGGCCGGCCGGCGGCGGCGTGCCTTCGAGGATGTCGCCGACCTGCCAGGCCGCCCGCGCATCGAGGAACTCGCCGGATGCGCGTGCCGGCGATTCGAGCGTGCGATGCAGGGAGACCGGGGCGCCGCCCTCGGCGAGGCCCGCGAATAGCGTGACGAGCTGGTCGAGGCTCAGTCCCACGCCGCCGAGCCCGATCGGCAGGCCGGGCTTGTCGCCGCGCGGCAGCACCGGGTCGGCGCCGGCGCGCTTCAGCCGCGCCACCAGCCGCGTCGGCCCGACCGCTTCGAGGAGACGGACCGCCGGCACGTTGAGCGACATCTCGAGCGCCTCGCGCACGCTGACCGTGCCCTGATAGCCGAAATCGAAATTGCGCGGCCGGTAGCCGCCGAAGTTCGTCGGTCGGTCGTCGATCAGCGTCTCGGGATGGGCTAGACCCGCCTCGAAGGCGAGGCCGTAGATGAGCGGCTTCAGCGTCGAGCCGGGCGAGCGGATCGCGCGCACCATGTCGACCTGTCCGGCGCGGCGTTCATCGAAGAAATCGGCCGACCCGACCTCGGCCAGCACCTCGCCGGTCCCGTGATCGGCCACCAGGATCGCCACCGACTGGACCGGCCCGAGAGCCGTCGCGCTGTCCTGGGCCAGCGCTTCGAGGTCGGCCTGCAGGCGCGCATCGAGACTGACCTGCCAGCCCGGCGCGTCCGGTGTCTGGGTCGAGACCAGCCTGGCGAGATGCGGGGCGAGGTTCGGCATGTCCTGCCGCGCGGCAGGAATGCGAACGACAAGCGCGGGCTGAAGCTCGTCGGCCTGGATCGCGCCGGCCGTCACCAGCCGGTCGAGCACGCGGTCGCGGGCCGCCCGCGCGGCCTGCGGATCGCGATCCGGGCGGCGCGCTTCCGGTGACTGCGGCAGCGCCACAAGCAGCGCGGCCTCGGCGAGGCTGAACTTGCGCGGCTCGTGTCCGAAATACGCCAGGGAGGCCGCGCGCACGCCTTCGAGATTGCCGCCGTAGGGCGCGAGCGTGAGATAGAGCCTGAGCAGTTCGTCCTTGCTGAAGGCGAGGTCGAGACGGATCGCGTCGCGCATCTGCCTGAGCTTGGCGCCGAGGCTGCGCTCTCCGCGCGGACTGAGCAGCCGGGCGACCTGCATCGTCAGCGTCGAGCCGCCGGAGACGATCCGTCCGTTGGTCGCGAGCTGCCAGGCGGCGCGGCCGAGCGCCAGCGGGTCGACGCCGGCATGGTCGCGAAAGCGCTTGTCCTCGTAGGCGACCAGCATCTGAACGAAACGCGGATCGACGGAGGCGAGATCCGCCTTCAGGCGCCAGCGGCCGTCCTCGATGGCGAAGGGATTGAGCAGCGTGCCGTCGCGGTCGGTCAGTTCGCGCGACACGTCGATCGCGCGGGCGCGCTCGATGACGGCAGCGCCGTCGCGGGAGGTGAGGAATCCGCCGACGCCCACGATGGCACCAACCAGCGCGACCGCGAAGACCGCGCCGGCAACCGATCTGACGATATCGCGGCGCCGTGTCCTTTGCGGCGCCGATATCTCCTGGTTCTGCCGATCCTTCATCCGCATGTCGTCCGCAGACGTGGCTGCCAGTCGTCCGACCCCATGGGGGCCGGGTCAGGCCCGGCCACGCGACGCACCCGGCACTATCCGGTGCAGCGATCCGGCCCCGCCTACGGCCGCGCTCCGAGCACCTCGATCCGTCCGCCCTCGCCGCGCGCGTTCAGATACGGCCGATACATGTCCTCGACATAGGCCGGAGGATGAACGAACGCGCCGGGCGATACGGCCCGCACCACATAGGCCAGCTTGTAGCCGCGCTCGGACCGCGAATCCTCGGCGAAGGCGGCGACGAACCGGTCGTCGCGGAACTCCACATGCGCCGGATTGACGTCCTCCGGCAGCCATGAGAAGGCCGACAGATCGGCGCTGTTGACGAGGTTCGGATTGTCGATCTCGAAGCCCGCCGGCAGCATGTCGACGACCAGCACCCTGCTTGGCCACGCGTTCTGCTCGGTGACGTCGAGGACGACGACGAGACGCGTGTTCTGGGCGACCGATCCGACCGGCACCGCGTTGCCGTCGAGGTCGTAGTAGGTCCGCGAGATGGTGAAGCCGTTCGCTTCGGCGCCGCGCGGAGCGAGCGGAACGCCGGACACGGTGATCACCGCGTCGATGGCCCGGTCGCCCCTGTTGGTGACGGTGACGGGCTGGCCGTCGAGGCGCTCGCCCGAGTAGCGGCGCATCAGGTTGCCGTCGACGGCGACGCCGTCTTCCTCGAGCTCAAGGGAGGCGGTTTCGGCGAGCAGCGCATGCGCGGCCATCAGCATCCAGCCGTCTTCCTGCGTCGAGGTGTAGCGGCGGCCGGCCCGCTCGGCATCGACGATGCGGATCAACGCGGGCATCGGTTCGGGATCGATGCCGCTCTCCGCGATCAGCGTCAGCGTCGCCGCGCCGTCGCGCAGACGCGACCCGTAGTCGGTGCGGTAGCCGTCGGAATCCGCGTTCGCCTCCAGGACGCCGAGTGCCGCGTCGAAGGCGTTCCGCGCGCGGCCGTTCTCGCCGTAGAAGGCAAGCGCTGCGCCGAGCTGCGCCTGGGCGAGCGGCGAGGAGAACCGGTCGAGCTGCGTGTCGACATAGTAGCGCAGGTCCGAGATCGCCGCCCGCTTGTTGCGCGCCAGCACGTAGAGCGCGTAGGCGATCGACGACCCCTGGTCCTCGATGTTGTCGGTATAGGCGAGCGTGTTCGACAGGCTGTCGAGCGCCTGGGTGAAGGCGAGATCGGGAACCGAGTAGCCCGCTTCCCGTGCCCGCGTCAGGAACTCGGTGACATAGGCGTCCAGCCACAGGTCGCCCTGGCCGGGACCCCACAGGCCGAAGCTGCCGGAGCCCGACTGCTTGGCGAGCACCCCTGCGATCGCCTTTTCTACCCGCTCGCGCAGTTCCGGCTCGGTGCTCAGGCCGAGTTCGCCGGCGACCGAGGAGAGGTAGAGCAGCGGCATGCCGCGGCTCGTGATCTGTTCCGCGCAGCCATAGGGATAACGGTCCAGCGCCGCCAGGATCGACGGCACGTCGAGCGCGCCGGCCTGCGTGATCGAGAGGTTGACGAACCCGCTGCCAGCCACTCGGTCGGCGACGAGCGCGCCGTCGAGCGTCAGCGACTTGCCCGGCTCGAGCGACACGACACGCCGCTCCACGACCGGCGGTTCGCCGCCGCGAACCCCGATGTTGAGGTTCTGCGAGATTGTCAGTCCGCTCTCGTGAACAAGCGAGACGGTCAGCCGGTCCTGCCCGATCCGCGAGGCGGCGAGCGGCACCGTCACAGCGGTGCGCGCCTTCTCGGCCAGATTGAACATGGTCGCCGGTTCGGGTGTTCCCGCGGTCACGACGCCGGCCGACGCGACCTCGAGACGCCACGACCCGCCCGGCCCGTCGGCGTTGTCGATGTCAAGGCGCAGGCGCGAATCGTCCCCGGGCGCCAGGAAGCGCGGCAGGCTCGAAACCATCACCACCGGGTCGCGGACGATGACGTCCTTGACGCCGTGGCCCACCTCGTCCTTCGACCAGGCAACCGCCATCACCCGCAGCGTTCCGTTGAACTCGGGGATGTCGAAGGACACGGTCGCCTTGCCGTCGGCATCCGCGGTGACGATGCCGGAGAACAGCGACACCGGCTCCTGTGTCGGCGGAGAGCCTTCGAGGCCCTTGCCGGCTTCGCCGCCGCCGGAGCGGATCCGGCCGGTTTCGCCGTTGAGCCCGTCGATGAGGGATCCATAGATATCGCGGATCTCGGTCGAGAGCGCGCGCTGGCCGTAGTACCAGTCCTCCGGCGCCGGCGGCTCGTAGCTCGTGAGGTTGAGGATGCCGACATCGACGGCGGCAACCGTCAAATAGGCCTGTTCGCCGGCCTCGAGGCCCGCGATGGATGCGGGAACCGTCAGGGTTTCGCGCGGCCGGGCGACCTCGGGCAGGTCGAGCGCAACGTCGAGCGTCCGCTCGACGGTGTCGACCTCGAGCCATGACAACCCGATGGCGCGAGCCGGCATGTGGGTGCCGTCCTGGTTCATCGGCCGGATCACGGTGGCGGTCACATAGGCGCCGGGCGTCCAGTCCTCGCCGACGGTGAGCTGGACGGTCGTGCCGGAGTCTGTGACGTCGATTTCGCGCGTTTCCAGAAGCGTCTCGCCGATCACGTTGACGATCGCCTTGCCGGCGAAGCGCGACGCGATGGTCACCGTCGCGGTGTCGCCGACCGCGTAGGACGGCTTGTCGAGGCTGAGTTCCAGCGTGTCGGGGCTGTCGGCCTCGCTTGTTTCCACGTACCAGCCGGCGGTGAACTCGATCGACGTCACCGGTCCGGCGGCGCTGGCCGAGGCGACCTCGAGCCGGTAGCGGCCCCAGTCGACATCGGCGGCGAGGCGCGCGGCCCCGTCGGTCGTCGCGTCGACGGTACCCGAGGCGATCCGCGTCGAATAGGTGACGGGATCGTAGCTCCAGCGTCCGTCGCCGCGATACCATTGGAAGCTGCGCTCGATGCGCGTCAGTTCCCAGCGCAGGCCGGTCTCGGCGACACGGCCACCGTCGGCGCCGACCACGATCACGTCGAAGCTGGCGGTCGACCGCTCCGGCACGCTGTCGTCGGAGAACAGCGGCCGCACGCCGACCATCGGGCCGGTCTGGGTGATCGGCAGCGTCAGGTCGCGCTCGACCGCGCGCCCACCAGCCTCGCGCATGCGCACGGCAATCTTGGCTTCCAGCGGCCGCGTCGTCTCCGGCAGCGCGGGGGCGGCGACCGGGAAGGTCGCCTTGCCGTCGGCGTCGGTACGCGGTAGCCCGGTCAAGGTTTCGCGGACCGGCGTCACCTCCTCGTCGTCGAGGCCGAAGCGATAGTTCGGCCAGGCCGGCAGCGTCGACGTCGGCGACACGGTGATATCGCCTTCCAGCCTGAGGTCGGCGGCCGGAGTGCCATAGAGGAAGCGGCCGTCGACGCTGGCGTCGATCGGCTGTTCGGCCGGCAGCGCCGTCGCCGCCGTCGTCAGGTCGAACTCGATGCGGTCGGGCACGAAGTCCTCGACCAGGAAGTCGATCTCGGCGACCGGCTTGCCCTTCGGATCGGAGTAGGCGGCCGCCGTCCAGCTGCCGCGCATCGCCGCGCCGATCATCGGCAGGTTGAAGACGTGGCCGCCGAGCGAGTCCTCGCGGCTGACGATGCGCCGGTCCTCCACCCCGTCAGGGCGTTTGACGACGAGCGTCAGCGGCGGGCCGGAGACGGCATCGGCGGTGTCGTCGCGAACGAGCGCGGTGAGATAGACGGTCTCACCCGGGCGATAGACGCCGCGCTCGGTGTACAGGAACACGTCGAGCGGACCCGGCGCCGGCCGGCCGGCGACGCCGCGGTCGGACAGGTCGAAGCCGGAACGCGTCAGGTCGACGAAGGTGAAGTCCGTGTCCGCCACCGCCGCGGTCAGCACGCCCGGCGCCAGGCCGCCGGTGCCGCGCGTCATGCCAGCGCCGAAGTCCGCCATGCCGCGCGCGTCGGTGACGGCCTCGCCGAGCAGTTCGTTGTTGCGCGCGATCAGCTGCACGGCGACGCCTTCGAGCGGCTCCGCCGTTTCCAGCGAGCGGGCGAAGACGTGCAATCCGTCGTTGCCGAGCAGAGTCGTGACGCCGATGTCGGAGACGATGAACCACTGCGTGGCGAGCGGCTCCCAGTACTCCTGCTTGCCGTCCGTGGTCTTCGCCGTCATCACGTAGACGCCGGGCCGGCGTTCGGGCAGCGCGTCGTCGACGGGGAAGATCGTGGTCACCTCGTCGTTGAGCGCGCTCTTCACCGCCATGGTGCCGGACCAGATCTTCACGCCGGTATCCTCGGCGAGTCGTTCGGCGTCCCACTGGTCGAGCTGGCGCAGGAACGGCCCGTCGCCGACGGCGCCAGCCAGGCCGCGCTCGCCGATGCGATAGAGCGCGATCTCGATCTCGGAGGTGTTGACGGTGACGGCGGGAACACCCTTGGAGCCGACGCGCGGCAGCACGAAATCGTTGCCCGAGAAGCGCACCGAGGGGCTGCGGTCGCGCACGTAGATGTCGAAGGTCGAGGCCTTCTCCAGCGTCTCGTCGACGACGGAGGGGATGCCGGCGCGTACGGTGACCTGATAGCGCTCGCCATGCGCGACGCCATCGACGCAGAGCTGTTCGCCCGACGCGGTGACCGCCGGCGGGGTCTGTCCGTCGAGCGTCACATAGGGCGTGAAGTCGAACCGCCCGGCTTCCAGTTCCTCGGAGAACTGGACGCAGATCCGAGGCGCGGCCGCGTCGGAGTCGACTGTGTAGTCGACGACGCGGAAGCCGTACTGCTCATGCAGCGCGTCAAAGGCGGCCTGGACATCGGGCGAGGCGACCAACGCCAGGCTTGCCTTGTAGGACTGCAGGGCGGGGCGATGCAGGTCGCGCCGTTCGAGGGCGTCGGCGAGCGCGGCATAGGCGGCGGCGCGCGTTGCCGTCGCCTTCGACGTCCTCACCGCCTCGATCGCCGCCGAGACCGCTTCGTCGCGCAGCCGGTAGCGCTCGGAGTCGTCCGCGGGCTCGATCGCCAGCACCGCCTGGGCAAGGCCGAGCCAGGCTTCGCCGCCGTCGCTGTTCAGCGCCGCCGCGCCGCGAAAGGCCCGCGCGGCCGTGCCCGCGTCGCCCTGGGCGAGCGCGCTCTGACCGCGCGACACGAGCATGTCGAAACTGGCGTTCTGCGGCTTGCGCGCGGCAAGCCGCGTCGCGAAGCGGCCGGCGTCCTCGATCAGCCAGTCCTGTACGAACGAAAGATCGGGCGCGGGCATGGCCTCGGTCTGGACCGCGACCTGGACCACCTTGCCGGCGACCGCGCCGGCGAAGGTATTGAGTGCGCCGACGCCGCTCTTCAGGAAGCACCACTGGGCGGACGTGTTGTAGGTGAAGGCCTGGCAGGCCGTATCGCGGATGCACGCCGCCTCGCAGGCCTCCAGCGTGACGTTCTTCAGGGTCGCGTAGTCGTGGCCGTAGTAGTCGGCGTCCTCGACGGCGACGATCCGCCGTTCGGTCTGCTGGGCCTGGGCGTTTGCGGGACCTAGCCCCGTCACCAGGGCCGTCAGAAGTGAAACGACCGTTACCTGGAAAAACGACATGCGTGCCTCCCAAAAAAACCGGCCGCCCCCGGCCGGCGCACTATGACTCGGTGACGGCGATGCGTCCATTGCCCGCAGGGGCTGTCGGCTCGAACGGTCGTCCGCGCCGCAGCCCCCGATCGGGTGTTGTTGTGGCGGCCGCGCCTATTGCGGCCTGGTGTACACCGTCCGGCCTTCCTTGATCGTCTCCTGGACCGTCAGCGTATCCAGCGTTTCCGGATCGATGGCGGTCGGATCGTCCGACAGGACGACGAAGTCGGCGAGCTTGCCCACCTCAATGGAGCCCTTCCGGCCTTCCTCGAAGTGCTGATAGGCCGGCCAGATCGTCATCGCCTTCAACGCCGTGACCACGTCGACGCGCTGGTCTGGGCCGATGATGTCGCCGGACCGGGACCGCCGCGTCACCGTCGCATCGAGGATGCGCATGGAATCCGGAAAGGCGACGGGGGCGTCGTGATGGCTGGAGAAGATCATGCCGCGTCTGCGGACCGAGCCGGTCGGCGAGATGTTGTCGGCCAGCTCCGGGCCGACCGTGCGGTCACGGTGCCAGTCGCCCCAGTAGAACGTGTGCATCGGGAACAGCGACGGGAAGATGTCGAGATCCTTCACGGTATCGATCTGGTCCTCGCGCAGGAACTGGCCGTGGATCAGCACCGGGCGCCGGTCGGCCGGACCGTATTTCTCTTCGGCGGTCTTGATTGCCGCGAGCAACTGATCGGTCGCCGCTTCGCCGTTGGAATGGGTGAGGATCTGGATGTCGTTCTTGAAGGCCCAGTCGATGGCGTCGAAGGTCTCGTCCGGCTTGACCGCCGCATACCCGGCATAGTCGGCGCGGTAGTGCGCGGGCGGGTCGTAATACGGGCGGTCGCGCCAGGCGGTGAAGCCCTGCGGCGACCCGTCGATCGTCAGTTTCGCGCCGGCGACGCGGAACCTGTTCTTGTACTCGCGGCTCGCTTTCTCCGCGATCAGGTCCCTGGCGACGAGAACGTCCGGATAGGACACGACATCGATGTCCAGCTCACCGCGGTCGGCGACGGCCTCCATGAGCTTGACCTGGCCGGGCATCGACCGGCCTTCCTGCGCCGTCGTATAGCCGTAGCTGGTGATCAGCTTCGTGCCTTCCTTGAAGATATGGGCGGAGCCCTTGGCGTCGACGTTGCCGAGCAGCTTGGTCAGGGCGAAGAAGTGCGGCGTTTCCTCGAGCACGCCGTCGGGCTCGCCGTCCGCCTCGCGCCGGATGACGCCGCCGGGCATCTCTTTGGTATCCGCGTTGAAGCCGACGGCCTCGAGCGCTTTCGAGTTGGCCACGCCGATGTGTCCAGACTGATGGATGATGTAGACCGGCACGTCAGTCGACACCGCGTCGAGGTCTTCGCGCGTCGGATGGCGTTGCTCGGCGAGCTGGCTGTCGTCGTAGCCGAAACCGACGATCGCGCCGATCGCCTTCACCCGCTCCGGATTGGCCTCGGCCCAGTCATTCAAGGTCGCTTGCAGGCTGGGGATATCCGTCACCTTGCCGTCCGGCGGGGCCAGCAGGTTCGCCGACAGCGCCTGGATGCCGATGGCGAAGACGTGGCCATGGGCGTCCACGAAGCCGGGCAGCATCGTCTTTCCGCCGAGATCGACCGTCTCGGTGTCCGCACCCTTGTGGCTCAGGACGTCGGCCTCCGCGCCGACCGCGAGGATGCGGCCGTCCTTCACGGCGACGGCCTCTGCGCGCGCCTGGGCGTCGTTCATCGTCAGGATCGGGCCGCCGAGGAAAATCTTGTCGGCGGTTTCCTGGGCCAGGAGCGAACCTGGAAACAGGCCGAATGTGGTCGCGTAAAGGATGCCGAAAAGAAGCCGGCGGCGTGTCGTCATTACGATTCTCCCCGAATAGTCGTCGCCCCGCTATGCCCGACTGGACCTTAACAATTTCGTATGACGCGCGAATGCCGTCATCGGTCCACGCCACGGCCGGTCTCTCTTGTCCCGGCGCGATCCGGGCGCCTATCCTGCCGCCGCCTGAAACGACATTGAACGACAGGAAGGTGGCCGCGGCATGATCGTCATAGACTCCGATACCGTGCACGAACTGATGGACTGGACGCTGGCGATCGACGCGCTTCGCGCGGGCCATCGCGGCGATCGACCGGCGATCGACGATCTGCTGATGAAGGATGCCGATCGTGCGTTGCTGGTACGGGCCTCCTGGGTGCCGGGTGGCGCGGTCGGTCTCAAGGCCGTCACCGTATTTCCGGAGAACCCGGGCCGACAACCGCCGCTGCCGGCGGTGCAGGGCCAGTTCCTGCTGTTCGACGGCGAGCGCGGTGCCGTCTCCGCCGTGATCGACGGCGCGGCGATCACGGCATGGAAAACGGCGGGGGACTCTGCGCTCGGCGCCGATCTGCTGGCCCGGCCGGATGTGGACTGCCTGGCCATGATCGGCGCCGGCGCGATGTCCGAGCCGCTGGTGCGCGCCCATCTCTCGGTGCGTCCATCGATCAGGCGCATCGTTCTCGGCAACCGCACCCGCGCCCGCGCCGAGGGCCTCGCCGGACGCCTCGTCGACACGGGCCGCACGGTCGAGATCGCCGACGACATCGATACCGCCGTTGCCGCGGGCGACGTGATCTCGGTGGCGACAATGGCGCGCGTGCCGATCATCAGGGGGGCGCTGTTGAGGCCCGGCGCCCACGTCGATCTCGTCGGCGCCTATACGCCGGACATGCGCGAGGCCGACGACGATGTCTTCGCCCGTGGCCGCCTGTTCGTCGACGCCCGTGAAACGACGCTGCACGAGATCGGCGAGCTGATGATACCGCTGGCCGCCGGCGCCATTCGGGAATCCGACGTGGAGGGCGATCTGTTCGATCTCGTCCCAGCCGCCGACGCCGGCTCGGCCGCCCGCGGCGCGGCCGACGAGATCACCGTCTACAAGAACGGTGGCGGCGCCCATCTCGACCTGATGACCGCCGGCGCCATCCATCACGCCTGGCTGCAGCGCCACAGGCTGTGAGGGGCGGGCGGTGCCGCTCACCCCTCGTCCAGCATCAGCCGGACACGGGCCGCCGCCTCGTGCGGATTGATGACGGCGTTGCGGATCAGGTCATCGAACCGGTCGATCAGCACGCGGATATGCTCGGTGGTGTTGAGCACCAGGTACATGTCGCCGACATAGAACGCCGCGCGCAGCGGCCCGAAGATCGTCAACGGCGCCGAGAACAGCCGTTTTCCGTCGTAGAGGAACAGGCGGAAGGTCGGATAGAGCTCCTCGAGAAGATGGGCCATGTGGGAGAGCTGCGCGCGGCGGGTGTCGCGGTCCAGCCCCGACCAGATCCCCTCGCCGCGGGCAAAGCCCGTCAGCCGCTGCACCGGCATGCACACTTCCATGTCGGTCTCCGGGCGGCGCGTATAGGCGAGGTAGCGATCGGCATCGGCGATCGAGGCCTCGACGCGCGCGTCCGCCGCGCGCCCGAGCTCGTAGCGGATCACGTCTTCGGTGCGCAGCAGGTCGGGCAGGGTCGCCGGCACGTAGCGGATCTTGTAGCCCGAAGCCTCGCGCCGCCACTGCTGCAGGCGGGAATCGTCCGGTCCCGAGGCCCCGAGCTCAATGGCGAGCGTCGGGGCGATCTCGGCGGCGAGCCGTTCGTTCTGGCTCACCCCCATCAGCCAGTCGAGGCTGACCCCGTGTGCCTCGGCGATGGCCACCAGCGTTTCCGCGCGCGGCAGGCGCACGGTCTTGCCCGACAGGAGCTGCGACAGCGCCGACCGGTCGAGGCCGATCGACTGGGCGAAGCGCGACTGCCCGCCGCCGTAGCGGCGCATCACCTCGCTCAACCGTTCGCGGAACACCGCGCCGAGGTCACGCTTGTCCATTTCGGTCACCGTATTGCTGACAATTCACAACAATTCAGATATTTATGCATCAAAGACAACGGAATGTAACTATTCTCGCGTTGCTCCGACCCCGGCAAATCATTCAGCCTGCCAGCAATGGGGAACATTTCACGCGAAGAACTGGCGGTTTCCGTCGCGATTGCCGCAGATGCGCGCCGCAGACGGCGAAAATCGGTCGAATGGCCCACCTTTCTGGCGTTGCTCGGATGTTACGTGGTGTGGGCGGCCGTCGTCTGGTTCCATGACACTCTGCCGATACTGCTGGTCGTACCGCTTGCCGCCGGTTGCGTGGCGCTGCAGTCCTCGCTGCGGCACGAGGCGCTGCACGGCCATCCCACCCGCCGGCTCTGGATCAACGAGGCGCTGGTTTTCCCGCCGCTTTGCCTGCTGATTCCCTATCGCCGCTTCCGCGACACCCACCTGAAGCACCATCACGATGCCCGGCTGACCGACCCCTACGACGACCCGGAATCCTGGTATCTGGCGGAGAGGGACCATGCCGCCCTGGCGCCGGCGACGAGACGACTTTTGCGCCTCAATTCGTCGCTTCTGGGTCGGCTCATCGTTGGCCCGCCGTTGTCGGTCGTCGGCTTGATCCGCCACGACCTGCGCGCCGTCCGTCGCGGCGACCGCAGGGTCCTCGTGGCGTGGCTGATGCACGTCGCCGGCTGCGTCCCGGTGGTGGCCTGGATCGTGATCGGCGGCATGAGCCCGTGGGCCTATCTGCTGCTCGCTTCCTGGCCGGGCCTGTCGCTCCTGATGCTGCGCACCTATGCCGAGCACCGCGCCCATCCGGACGTGCCGCAGCGCACCGCGATCATCGAGGCCAATCCGCTCCTTTCATTTCTGTTCCTCAACAACAACCTGCACTACGTCCACCACCAGCGCCCGCGCGTGCCCTGGTACGAGCTGCCGCGCCTCTATCGCGCCGAGCGCGCGCGGTATCGCGCGGAGAACGGCGGCTACGGCTTCGACGGTTATCTCGATCTCGCCCGCCGGCATCTGCTGAAGGGAAAGGAACCGGTGGCCCATCCCTTCATGCGGCGTTAGCCTGACGGGCGTGATCGCGTCCCTGCCGATGTATGACTGGCCGGACCTGCGTCTGGCGACCGACGCCCTGTGGGCGGCGCTGGCGCGCGCCTTGCGCGACCGCGGCATCGCCGCGCCGGACAGGCTCGAGCACGCCCGCCCGCGCGAGGCGCAGTGGCGCGATCCCGATCTGGTGCTCTCCCAGACCTGCGGCTATCCCTACGCCACCGCCTTGCGCGGCACGGTGCGGCTGGTCGCGACGCCGGCCTATATCGCCGATGGCTGCGAAGGCCCCCTCTACCGCAGCGCCATCGTCGTGCGCGCCGACGATCCCGCCCGCGGCCTGGTCGATCTGCGCGGCCGCGTCGCCGCCTACAACGCGCCCGACTCCCAGTCCGGCTATTCCGCCTTCCGCGCGGCGGTCGCGACGCTGGCGCGGGAGAGCCGTTTCTTCGCCGGCACGGTGCGGACCGGCGCCCATCTCTCCTCCATGATCGCCGTTGCCGATGGCCAGGCCGATTGCGCGGCGATCGACTGCGTCTGCTGGTCGCTCGCCGAGCACTACCGCGTCGATATCGCCGCGCGGCTCAAGGTTGTCGCCTGGAGCCCGCCCGCGCCGGCCTTGCCGTTCGTCACGGCGGCGGACCGCACCGACGACGAGGTCGAGGCGATCCGCGCGGCCTTGCGCGACGTCCTCGCCGATCCGGCCACGGCGGCGACGCGGCGCGCCCTGCTGATCGCCGGCGTCGAGGTGCTGGACGACGGCGCCTATGACGCGATCGTCGAGATGGAACGGGCGGCGATAGACGTGGGCTATCCCGCGCTGGCGTGAGCGGACCGGCCCTCGGAGCGGACGCGGGACATCGCCCGCCTACCGCTGGCTCGTCCGCCAGTCCGGATTGATCCACGGCTCCTGGTTCGCCGCCGGCAGCGGGTCGCGGCCGAGGATCAGGTCGGCGGCCTTCTCGCCGACCATGATCGAGGGCGCGTTGAGATTGCCGTTGGTGATCTGCGGGAAGATCGAGGAGTCGACGACGCGCAGGCCCTCGACGCCGATCACCCGGCATTGCGGATCGACCACGGCCGTCTCGTCGTCCGCCGCGCCCATGCGGCAGGTGCCGCAGGGGTGATAGGCGCTTTCCACGTGCGCGCGGATGAAGTCGTCGATGGCGGCGTCGTCGCGCACATCGGTGCCCGGCGCGATCTCGCCGTCGATGAACGGCGCCATCGCCGGCTGTTCCATGATCTCGCGGGTCAGGCGGATGCAGGCGCGGAACTCGTCCCAGTCCTCGGGCGCCGACATGTAGTTGAACCGCACGCGCGGGGCCTGCGCGGGGTCGCCGGACCGCAACGCGACGGCGCCGCGCGAGCGTGAGCGCATCGGTCCGACATGGACCTGGAAGCCGTGCCGGTCGACCGCCGCCTTGCCGTCGTAGCGCACCGCGGCGGGCAGGAAATGGTACTGGATGTCCGGATACGCGACGCCCGCCGCCGAGCGGATGAAGGCGCAGGATTCGAACTGGTTCGAGACGCCGAGGCCACGGCGCAGCAACAGCCAGCTCGCCCCGATCCACGCCTTCGAGAGCCAGTTGAGATGGCTGTTCAGCGTGATCGGCTGGCGCGAGCCGTACTGCACGTAGACCTCCAGATGGTCCTGCAGGTTGGCGCCGACGCCGGGCCGGTCGGCGACGACGTCGATGCCATGCGCCTGCAGGTCGTCGGCCCTGCCGATGCCCGACAGCATCAGGAGCTTCGGCGAGTTGATCGAGGAGGCGGCGACGATCACCTCGCGCCGCGCCGTCACGGTCCGTGTCGTGCCGCCCTGGCGGATGACGACGCCGCCGGCGCGCTTCCCCTCGAAGACGATCCGTTCGGCGTCGACGCCGGTCATCAGCCGCACGTTGCCGCGCTTCAGCGCCGGCCTGAGATAGGCGTTGGCGGCGGACCAGCGCCGCCCTTGCCACACCGTCATCTCCATGGCGCCGAAGCCTTCCTGCCGGCAGCCGTTGTAGTCCTCCGTCAGCGGATAGCCGGCCTCGTGCCCCGCGTCGATGAAGGCCCTGTAGAGCGGGTTCTTCAGCGTGCCGCGGGTGACGTGCAGCGGCCCCTTGGTGCCGCGCCAGCCGGCCTCGCCGCCGTGGCTCGTCTCCATCCGCTTGAAGTAGGGCAGCACGTGCCGGAAGCCCCAGCCGGCCGCGCCCAGCTCTTCCCAGGTGTCGAAGTCGCGGGCGTGGCCGCGCACATAGACCATGCCGTTGATCGACGACGACCCGCCGATCACCTTGCCGCGCGGCACCGCCAGCGTGCGGCCGCCCAGATGCGGCTCCGGCTCGGTCTGGTAGCCCCAGTCGTAGCGGGCCATGTTCATCGGGATCGAGAAGGCGAGCGGCATCTGGATCAGCGGGCCGATATCGCTGCCGCCCTTCTCCAGCACGATCACCGAATGGCGGCCGTCCTCGCTCAGGCGATAGGCCAGCGCGCAGCCGGCCGAGCCGGCACCGATGATGACGTAATCCGCCGTCAGCCCCTCGCTCATTGCCGGACCTGCCTGATGCGCGATTCCACGAAGTCCTCGACGACCCGGATGGCGGCTTCCGGGTCCGGCCGGTTCTCGGAAAGCGCGTAGCGGATCCACAATCCGTCGATCAGCGCGGCCGCCCCTTCCGCCGCGTCGATGGCCTGGTCGCGCGGGATCAGCAGCGCCAGGCCGTGCACCAGGTTGCTCTTCAGCCGGCGCGCGTAGATGCGGTGCAGCCGATGCGCGTCCGCCACGGTCTGCGCCTGGACGTAGAACGCCAGCCAGGCCGAGATCGTGGCCGGCTGGAACTGGTCTGGCGCGAAATTGCCGGCGATCACAGCCGAGACGCGCTCGCGCGGGCCCTTCGCGTCCCGCAGGCGCTCGCCGATCGCCGCGCCGAGCTCGTTCAGCAGGTGGCGCATGGTGGCGACCAGCAGGTGTTCCTTGGAGCCGAAATAGTGGTGCGCCAGCGCCGACGACACGCCGGCGCGCCGCGCGATCTGCCCGACCGTGACGTCGCAGAAGCCGCGATCGTGGATCGTCTCGATGGCCGCGCTGATCAGCGCCCGGCGGCGGATCGGCTCCATTCCAAGCTTCGGCATCGCGGGCGACCTCGTTCCGGGCAGCGGCCCGGTTGTTGACTGACTAGTCAATTAATATAATCTGCCGAACCTCTGGTAAAGTATTTCCATCGCCGCGATCGCCACGGTCGCCGCAGCGGGCGAAGGGGGTGCCGGCTGCCGTCGCGCGCGATCACGATTGTCACCAAAGGGAGGTTTGAAACGCCATGAAAGTCTGTCTTCGAAGCCAGCTGGCCAGTGTGCTGGGGGGCGTCGCCGTCGCGGCGGTCGTCGCCACGGGCGCCGTCGCCAAGGACCCGGAGTCCTGCAAGGTCGTGACCTTCTCCGACGTCGGCTGGACCGACATCACCGCGACCACCGCGGCCACCTCGGTGGTGCTCGAGGCGCTCGGCTACGAGACCGACATCAAGGTCCTGTCGGTGCCCGTCACCTACGCCTCGCTGAAGAACAAGGACGTCGACGTCTTCCTCGGCAACTGGATGCCGACCATGGAGGCCGACATCCGGCCCTATCTCGACGACGGCACGGTGGTCAGCCTCGGCGTCAATCTGGAAGGCGCCAAGTACACGCTGGCCGTGCCGCAATACACCTTCGACAAGGGCCTCGCGACCTTCGAGAATATCGCCGACTTCCGCGACGACCTGGGCAACAAGATCTACGGCATCGAGCCGGGCAATGACGGCAATCGCCTGATCCTCGACATGATCGACGGCGACGCCTTCAACCTGAAGGGCTTCGAGATCGTCGAATCCTCCGAGCAGGGCATGCTCGCGCAGGTCGCCCGCGCCGTCTCCCGCAAGGAGGACATCGTCTTCCTCGCCTGGGAGCCGCATCCGATGAACGCCAATTTCGATCTCGTCTACCTGCCGGGCGGCGACGACTATTTCGGCCCGGATCTCGGCGGCGCCACCGTCTACACAAACGTGGCCGCCGGCTTCGTCGAGGAATGCCCGAACGTCGGCGCGCTCCTGCAGAACCAGACGTTCACGCTGGCGATGGAAAACGAGATCATGGGCGCCATCCTCGACGACGGCAAGGAAGCCGACGTCGCGGCCAGGGACTGGCTGAAGGCCAATCCGGCCATGTGGGAAGCCTGGGTCGACGGCGTGACCACCTACGAGGGCGGCAACGCCAAGGAAGCCGTCAAGGCGCACCTGGGCAAGTGACGGGCGGACATCGGAAATCGGGCGGCCCCGAACGATAAGCCGCCGGACGCGAAAGCGCGATAAGGCTTCGGCCGGGGGGATATCGCGCTAGTATCCGGCACGGCGCCCTGCGTTCACGGACGCGCGGCGCCGTGCCGGACCAAAGCCGGAGACGAACCCGGCACGAACCGGGGACACGAACCCGGGAAGGGGGGCGATGCATGGAATGGCTCGTCGAGCACAAGATTCCCATCGGCCAGTGGGCCAAGGCCTTCGTCGACTGGCTGACGGTCAACGCGGCCTGGCTGTTCGATTTCATCGCGCTCGTGCTCGAGCACATGATCGACGGCATCCTCTGGATCCTGCAGACGCCGCATCCGCTCGTCATCGTCGCCTTCACCGTCGCCCTCGCCTGGGTGGTGCGGCGCAGCCTGTCCTTTCCGATCTTCGTGCTGCTGGCGATGCTCCTGGTGATCAACCAGGGCTACTGGGAGGAGACGACCGAGACGCTGGCGCTGGTGATCTCGGCGACCGTCGTGTGCATGGCCGTCGGCGTTCCCGTCGGCGTCGCCGCCGCGCACCGGCCCTGGCTCTACGAGGGGCTGCGGCCGGTCCTCGACCTGATGCAGACGATCCCGACCTTCGTCTATCTGATCCCGGCGCTGATCCTGTTCGGCCTCGGCATGGTGCCCGGCCTGATCGCGACGGTGATCTTCGCGGTGCCGGCGCCGATCCGGCTGACCCAGCTCGGCATTTCCTCGACGCCGCAGGCGCTGATCGAGGCCGGCGAGGCCTTCGGCGCGACGAAGCGCCAGCTCCTGTGGAAGGTCGAGCTGCCCTATGCCCTGCCCAACATCATGGCCGGGCTGACCCAGACCATCATGCTGTCACTGTCGATGGTGGTGATCGCCGCCCTGGTCGGCGCCGACGGGCTCGGCGTGCCGACGCTGCGGGCGCTGAACCAGGTCAACATCGCCCGCGGCTTCGAGGTCGGCGTCGCCATCGTCCTGGTGGCGATCGTGCTCGACCGCTTCTTCCGCACCGAATCGACCGGCGGACGGGGCTGAGCGATGCCGGGACCGAAGAGGGAACCCGCAGTTCGCTTCACCGACGTCGACATCGTCTTCGGCAAGGCGCCGGAGACGGCGCTGCCGCTGATCGACGCCGGCCGCAGCCGCGAGGAGATCCAGAGCGAGACGGGCCAGATCCTCGGCGCCTGCGGCTGCACGCTCGACGTCGGCGAGGGCGAGATCGTCGTGCTGATGGGCCTGTCCGGCTCCGGCAAGTCGACGCTGCTGCGCGCGGTCAACGGCCTCAACCGGATCATCCGCGGCGAGGTGCTGGTGCGCGACGGCGACCGCTTCGTCAATCCGAACACCTGCTCGCCCGACGAACTCAGGCACCTGCGCCGGCATCGCGTCGCCATGGTGTTCCAGCAGTTCGGCCTCTTGCCCTGGCGCACGGTCGAGGACAATGTCGGCTTCGGCCTCGAGCTCGCCGGCATGCCGGCGGCCGAGCGCAAGGCCCGCGTCGCCGCCCAGCTCGAGCTGGTCGGCCTGTCGTCCTGGGGCGGCAAGCAGGTGCACGAGCTGTCCGGCGGCATGCAGCAGCGCGTCGGCCTCGCCCGCGCGTTCGCCACCGACGCGCCGATCCTTCTGATGGACGAGCCGTTCTCCGCGCTCGATCCGCTGATCCGCGCGCGCCTGCAGGACGAGCTGCTGGAGTTGCAGCAGCGCCTGAAGCGCACCATCGTATTCGTCAGCCACGATCTCGACGAGGCGCTAAAGATCGGCAACAAGATCGCGATCATGGAGGGTGGCCGCGTCGTCCAGTTCGGCACGCCGCACGACATCGTGCTCGATCCGGCCAACGACTACGTCGCCGATTTCGTCGCCCACATGAACCCGCTGTCGGTGCTGCGCGCCGTCGAGCTGATGACCCGGATCGCCGACTGCGAGGCGCGTGACGGCGCCCGCGTGCTCGACGCCGCCGCCGGTCTCGCGCTCGCGGCCGACGGATCGGTCCGCCGCGATGGCGGCGATGCCGGCCTGGCCGCCCTCGGCGAGGCAGAGCCGGCGCCGGGCATGGTCTGCACCTGCGCGCCGGAGACGCCGGTGCGCGACCTGATGCGGGCCCGCCTCGTCACCGGCCTGCCGGTTCTCGTCGTCGAGGACGGCGCGGTGATCGGCAGGGTCGGCGATGCCGAGATCTACGACGGATTGCTCGGCCGGTCCTAGGCGCCCAGCAGTTCGGCGATCATCGCCGCGCGTTCGTCTTCCAGCGACACCTCGGGGCGCGCCCTGCCGGCGCGGCGATACCAGTAGTCGGCGTTCCAAAGGTCGCCCTCGACCCGGTGCAGATGGGCGTGCACCCAGGCAGCGTCCCGGCTCTCGATCGCCTGCACGATTTCGTGCGCGGCGTGCCAGTCGTCCTTGTCCAGATGCCACAGCGCGGCAACGGTTTCTGGCAGATCGGACGGCGGAGCGTCGAGGCTCAGCGAGGCGCGGAAGTCGTCATAGGTCATGGCCCTCACCATAGCGGGCCCTCGCCCGCGGGCACACGCATCGCGGCGGGAACGTGCGCGTCCGGATCGAGGCCGCCGACACCCGCAAGCAGGTCGTCGAAGCTGGCGGTGACGGTGCGGATATCGAAGAAATGCACCGCCCGATCGCGCCCGGCCGCCTGCAGGCGCTGCCGCTCCGCGTCGTCGTCGATCAGCCGGGCGATGGCCGCGGCGAAATCCGCCGGCTCCACCGATCCCGTGACGATGGCGGTGTCGCCGACCACCTCCGACAGGCCGCCGCGCCCCGAGGTGATCACCGCTGCCCCGCTCGTCATCGCCTCCAGCGCCGTGCGCCCGAACGGCTCGGCCCAGACGCTCGGCACCACGGCGATGGCGGCGCGCGCGAACAGGTCCATGACATCGGGATGCGGCAGGTCGGCGAGGATCTCCGCGCGCGCCCCAAGCGGCCCGAGATGGTGCCGCACCCGCGCCACCGTCGCCTCCGCCGCCTTGCCGCCGCCCAGTGCCAGGACCGCGCGCCAGCCGGGCCGGTCCTGCAGCGCCATCGTCGCGGCTTCGGCGAATGGCTCGACGCCCTTTTCCGGCACCGCGCGCCCGGCGAACAGGACGATTGGTTCCTTCTCGCCCGCCGGCACGAAGGTGCGCGTGTCGATGCCGTTGTAGACGACGGCCGACGACGCCCGTCCGGTATAGCTCGCCCGCGCGGCCTCCGAGACGAAGATGACGCCGGCGAGGTTGCGGTAGAACCGGTCGCGCCACAGCCGGTGGCCGACCCAGCGCCTGGGCTGCATGTTGTGCCGCTGCAGCACGACGGGAATGCGCGGCAGGCCCGCCTGGATGCGGGCCGCGGCCGGCGGATACTGGTGCACCAGGATGACGTCGGGATTGGCCCGCTCGATCGCCGCGCGCACGGGCGCGAACGAGAACGGCCCGAACGCCTTGTCGATGTCCTCGACGCCGATATAGGGCACGTCGGTGAACGGCCATTTCACCTTGCCGCCGATCACGGTGATGCCGTCGCGAAAGCGCGAATGCAGTACGAAGTCGCGCGCGCACAGGTCGATCGACGTCGCCCGGTCCGGCGCGTAGTGCATGTTGCGGGGCAGGACGACGGCCAGGCGCATCGTGTCGGACGGTCCGGTCACGTGTCGGCGAGCGACGCCCGCCACCAGTCGAGCGCTTCGCCAAGCCCCTGTTCCAGCGGCCGGATCGCCTTGAAGCCGACCTCTCCGGTCAGCCGGTCGACATTGGCGACGATCCGCTCCGGCTCGTCGCGGTCCGGGAACGCGCCGACCTTGACGAGCTCGGGCCGTCCGGCGATCCGGGCGATGGTCTCGGCGACGTCGCGCACCGAGCTGGCGTGGCCCGAGGCGATGTTCACCGGCCCCTCGACCGCCGACAGCGCCAGCGCCGCGGTGGCCGCCCCGGCATCGCGCGAATCCATGAAGTCGCGCGGCCGCTCCAGCGTGCCGATCGGCGCCGGCTCGCCCTTGATGATCCGCTGGGCGACCTGCGGCACCAGCCGCGTCGGCGTCTCGTCGGGCCCGTAGAGCAGGAAGAACCGCCCCCAGGCCCAGGACAGCGACGTCTGCCGGGCGAAGGCTTCCAGCACGCGCCGGGTCGCGTCCTTCGCCGTGCCGTAGACCATGAACGGATCGATCGGCGTCGTCCGCTCGTCGCAGTCGTCGGTCATCTGCGGCGCGTATTCGAAGCAGGTGCCCAGGCCCACGAAGCGCTTCAGGCCGGTCTCGGCGGCGCGGCGCGCGAGGTCGAGGCTGGCGCCGACCCAGTCGAGGTTCTCCGGCGTGGTCCAGAACGTCCCGTGCTCGACGTTCCAGGCGAAGTGCACGATCGTGTCGGGTTGCACCGTCTCGACGAGACGGGCGCGGGCGGCGTGGTCGAGCAGGTCGAGCCGGTGCCAGGTGACGCCGGGAACCTGGGTCCTCGGCTCGCCGCGCACGGTGGCGTGCACCTCCGCGCCGCTGCCGGCGAGTGAGTCGAGGGCATGGCGGCCGATGAAGCCGTTGCCGCCGGTCAGGAGAATGCGCGAAGTCATGGCGTCCGACTGCGGGTGGATTTCGGCGACTTGTACCCCTCGGGTTGAGGCGTGGCAATCGACCGGAAAAATGCCGGCATCTGGGTCGCCACCAGGACCAAGGGCCGCGACTCGCCCTCCATCTGGACACAAATCGCGGTATGGTGTCCCGTCCCGTCGATGCCGGTCATGGCGGGCTCCTGTCTCGATCCCCGGCGTGATGGGGCCGGGGCCTCGCGGTTTTTCGCCGGGCAAGGAAACGTCGTGAACGAAGCAGAGTCCAGCGTCCCGGTATTCGTCGTCAAGGATCTGACCAAGGTCTACCATACCGGCGAGGTCGCGGTACACGCCCTGCGCGGCGTCGACCTCGATATCCGCGAGGGCGAGTTCCTGGTCCTGCTCGGCCCGTCGGGCAGCGGCAAGTCGACATTGCTCAACATCCTCGGTGGGCTGGATCACGCCACGGCGGGCAGCGTCCTGTTCCGCGGCACCGAGCTGACCGCGTTCAAGGAGCGCGAGCTGACCCTGTACCGGCGCGAGAACGTCGGCTTCGTGTTCCAGTTCTACAACCTGGTGCCGAGCCTGACCGCGCGCGAGAACGTCTCGCTCGTCACCGAGATCGCCGTCGACCCGATGCGGCCGGAGGAGGCGCTGGAGATGGTGGGGCTGGGCGACCGCCTCGACCATTTCCCCGCCCAGTTGTCGGGCGGCGAGCAGCAGCGCGTCGCCATCGCCCGGGCGATCGCCAAGCGGCCGGAGGTGCTGTTCTGCGACGAGCCGACCGGCGCGCTCGATTCCAAGACCGGCGTGCGGGTTCTGGAAGCGCTCGTCCACGTGAACACGGAGCTGGGCACCACCACCGCCGTCATCACCCACAACGTGGCGATCGGCGATATCGCCCACCGTGTCGTCCATTTCGCCGACGGCCGGGTCGCGCGGATCGACGTCAACGAGACCCGCCGCAGCGCCACCGAGATAACCTGGTAGCCATGGCGGCGCTCGATCGCAAACTGCTGCGAGACCTCTGGCGCCTGAAGACGCAGGTGATCGCCATCGCGATGGTCATGGCCGCCGGCGTCGCCACGCTGGTGCTCGCCGTCGGCGCCTACCGCTCGCTCAACGAGACGCGCGAGACCTATTACGAGCGCTACCGCTTCGCCGACGTCTTCGCCAACGCCACCCGCGCGCCGGAATGGCTGGCCGACGAGATCGCCCGGATTCCCGGCGTCGCCGCCGTCGAGACGCGCATCGTCAAGACCGCGATCCTCGATATCGAGGACTTCTCGGTCCCCGCCACCGCGGCGCTGGTCTCCATGCCAGCGATCGGCGAGCAGGTGCTCAACCGGCTCTATATCCGCCAGGGCCGCACGCCCGACCCCGCCCATCCCGACGAGGTCGTCGTCAACGAGGCCTTCGCCAAGGCGCACGGTTTCGTGCCCGGCGACAGCTTCCACGCCATCATGGAGGGCCGCAAGCGCAGGCTGACGATCGTCGGCATCGCCCTGTCGCCGGAATACATCTACGCGCTCGGGCCGTGGGACCTGATGCCGGACGATTCGCGCTTCGCCGTCGGCTGGATGTCGCGCAAGGCGATGGAGGCCGCCTTCGATCTCGACGGCGCGTTCTCGCAGGTCTCCGTCAAGCTGCTGCGCGGCGCCTCGGAAGCCGACGTCATCGAGCGCATCGACACGCTGCTCGAGCGCTATGGCGGGCGCGGCGCCTACGGCCGCAAGGACCAGCAGAGCCACGCCTTCCTCGATGCCGAGCTGCTTCAGCTTCAGGCGATGGCGCGCGTGCTGCCGCCGATCTTCCTGTTCGTCGCCGCCTTCCTGATCAACATGATCCTGAGCCGGCTGGTGGCGCTGGAACGCGAGCAGATCGGCCTGATGAAGGCGCTCGGCTACCGGGCGACGACCATCGGCGTGCACTATCTGAAGTTCGTCGCCGCCATCGCCGTGATCGGCATCGTCGTCGGCGGCATCGCCGGCACATGGCTCGGCTTCGGGCTGACCCGGCTCTACGGCGATTTCTACCACTTCCCCTTCCTGGTGTTCCTGTGGGGCCCGGACATCTATGCGGTCGCCGTCTTCGTCACGGTCGGCGCCGCCGTCGCCGGCGGCGCGCGCGCGGTCTGGTCGGTGGTCCGGCTGCCGCCGGCCGTCGCCATGCACGCCCCGGCGCCGCCACGCTACCGCCGCCTGTTCGCCAATGGCTGGCTGCGCCATTTTTCCCAGGTCACCATCATGATCGGCCGGCACATCCTGCGCTGGCCGGTGCGCGCGGGCCTGACGGTGTTCGGCATCTCGCTGTCCGCCGCCGTCCTGCTGGCCTCGCTGTTCGCGCTGGATTCGGTCGAGTTCATGATCGACTTCACCTATTTCCAGGCCGACCGGCAGGACGCCACGCTCGAATTCACCCAGGAACGGCCGGTCAGCGTCATCGCCGACGTGCAACGGCTGCCGGGCGTGCTTACCGCCGAGCCGACCCGCGCCGTCGCCGTCAAGGTGCGGCACGGCCATATCGAGCGGCGCGTGCCGATCATCGGCAAGCCCGCCGGCACCGACCTGAGCCGCGTCATCGATACCGGCTTTCGGCCGGTGACGCTGCCCGAGACCGGCTTCGCCCCTTCGGAGGCACTGGCCGGGATCCTCGGCGTCCGCGTCGGCGACATCGTCGAGATCGAGACGCTGGAAGGCCGCAAGCGCATCGTCGAGATGCCCGTCACCGCGATCATCCAGGGCTATATCGGCCTTCTGTCCTACATGGACATCGAGGCGGTGAACCGGCTCATGCTGGAGGGCCCGATGATCACCGGCGTGCACCTGGCGATCGACGAGGCGCAGTCAGACGCGCTGTTCGCCGCCGTCAAGGACATGCCGATGGTCGGCTCGATCGCATTGCAGAAGAAATCGCTCGAGAAGTTCCGGCAGACGCTGGCCGAGAACATCGACATCATGATCTCGGTCTATACCGGGCTGGCCATGGTGATCGCGTTCGGCGTCGTCTACAACTCCGCCCGCATCCAGCTGTCGGAGCGCGGCCGGGAGCTGGCGAGCCTGCGGGTTCTGGGCTTCACCCGGGCGGAGGTTTCGTGGATCCTGCTGGGCGAGCTCGCGGTGCTGGTCCTGGCGTCGTTGCCGCTCGGCTGGGCGCTCGGCTATCTGGTGGCGTGGGCGACGGTGCAGGGCTTCCAGAGCGAGCTTTACCGGGTGCCGCTGGTCATCGGTCGCGAGACCTACGCGATGTCGAGCCTGGTGGTGCTCGGCGCGGCCGTCGCCTCGGCGCTGATCGTCAAGCGGCGCATCAACCGGCTGGACCTCGTCGAGGTCCTCAAGACACGGGAATAGGAAGGGCGTCATGGCTTCCAACTGGGTCCGTCCGGCCGTCATGGTCGCCACCGCCGCGGGGGTGGCGGGCGCGATCGCCTGGGCTTTCTGGCCGCAGCCGGTTCCCGCCGATCTCGGCGTCATCGCGCCGGGCGTGCTCGAGGTCACCGTCGACGAGGAGGGCATCTCCCGCATTCGCGACGTCTACACGGTGTCCGCGCCGATCGCCGGCAAGGTGATGCGCACGCCGCTCGAGGTCGGCGACAGGGTCGCGGCCAACGATACCGTGGTCGCCGTCATCCAGCCGACGGCGCCGGCGTTCCTCGACGTGCGCTCGCGACGCGAGGCGGAAGGCGCGATCGCCGCCGCGGAGGCCGCCGTCACGCTGGCCCAGGCGCAGGTCACCGAGGCGCAGTCGCAGCTCGATTTCGCCAAGAGCGAAGCCGGCCGCGCCGACGAGCTGATGCGGCGCAACATCATCTCCGAGCGCACCCACCAGCAGGCCCATCTGGAGGTCGATACCGCCGCCGCCCGCCTGGCCAGCGCCCACGCGACGCTGGAGGTGCGCAAGCGCGAGCTCGAGCGCGCCCAGGCGGCCCTGATCGGCCCCGAAGCGATGCAGGAGGCCGCCACCGGGGAAAATTGCTGCGTCGAGGTGGATGCGCCCGTCGACGGCGAGGTGCTCAAGATCGTCACCGAGAGCGAGCAGGTCGTCCCCGCCGGCACGGCGCTCGTCGAGATCGGCGATCCGGTCAACCTGGAGATCGCCGTCGACCTGTTGTCGTCCGACGCCGTCCGCGTGCCCCGCGATGCCGAGGCGCGGATCGACGGCTGGGGCGGGCCGACCCTGACCGCCAGGGTGCGGCGCATCGAGAGCGCCGGCTTCACCAAGGTCTCCGCCCTCGGTATCGAGGAGCAGCGGGTCAAGGCCGTGCTCGATCTGGTCGATCCGCCGTCGAAATGGAGCAGCCTCGGCCACGACTACCGCGTCGTCGTGCATGTCATCGTCGACCGGCAGGAGGCCCTGCTGGTGCCGCTCGGCGCGCTGTTCCGGCGCGGCGCGAACTGGGCGGTGTTCGTGGTCGACGCCGAAAGCCGCGCCCGGCTGCGCACGGTGACGCTGGGCGCGCGCAACGCCCGCCACGCCGCGATCGTGGACGGCCTCGACGAAGGCGACCGGGTGGTGCTGCATCCAAGCGACCGGATCGCCGACGGCGTCCGCGTCGCCGCCCGCGACGTCGAGGCGCTCTGAAAACAGAAAAACAGGCCAAAAAAGGCACTTTTCGCCGAAGTTTGCCACAATGTTGTCCCGAGAAGCCGGAATCAATACGGCATCCGGGGGTCGACCGTGGTTGTGCGGCGCAACATTCGTATGGCCAACCGCCACGCGAATGGCTATTAGGTGCGCGACGCGCCGCGCTTCGACGGTGCCTTCCCGACTGGACGGTATGACGAACGCTTCCGGGCGGACCATTTCGATGCGGAATGGTCCGGCGTCCCGGGGCGGTGGCTGGAGGTGTACCAAATGGCGTTGACCCGCAGGGGTCTTGTATTTTTGGGCATCGCGGCCGCGGCCGCGCAGCGGACCTGGCCGATGGAGGCCATGGCCGCCGGCGACGCGCCGCTGCTGCGTGTCGGTGATCCCCAACCCTTCGCGCCCGCCGCGGTCCGCGCCCGCGCCAGGCAGCTCGCCGCCGAGCCGTTCGTGCCGCATCTCTCCGAGGTGCCCGGCGTCATCCGCGATCTCACCTACGACCAGTACCGCGACATCCGCTTCCGCACCGACGCGGCGGTCTGGCGCGGCGAGCAGCTGCCGGTCGAGATGCAGCTGTTCCATCTCGGCCATGTCTATGACGAGCCGGTGGCCATCAACCTCGTCTCCGAGGGAATGAGCCGGCACGTCGCGTTCTCCCCGGAGCTGTTCGACTACGGTCCGCTGGTGCCGCAGCCGGTGCCGGCCGAGGATGTCGGCTTTTCCGGCTTCCGCCTGCACGGGCCGCTGAACCGGGACGACTATCTCGACGAATACGCGGTGTTCCAGGGCGCCAGCTACTTCCGCGCGATCGGCAAGGGCCAGGCCTACGGCCTGTCTGCGCGCGGCCTCGCCATCGGCACCGCCGAGCCGGAAGGCGAGGAGTTCCCGGTCTTCCGCGAATTCTGGATCGAGAAGCCGCGCCCGGGCGCGAACTCGGTCGTCGTTCACGCCCTGCTCGATAGCCCCAGCGCGACCGGCGCCTATCGCTTCACCATCCGTCCCGGCGCCGACACGGTCATCGACGTCGAGGCGACGCTGTATCCGCGCGCCGATATCGACAAGATCGGCCTCGCCCCGCTCACCAGCATGTTCTATTTCGGCCCGCAGGACCGCGCCGGCATCGACGATTTCCGGCCCGCCGTCCACGATTCCGACGGCATGCTCGTCTGGAACGGCCGCGGCGAGTGGATCTGGCGGCCGCTGGTCAATCCCGCGCGGCTGCAGATCAGCGCCTTTCTCGACGAGCACCCGCAGGGCTTCGGCCTGCTGCAGCGCTCGCGGAAATTCGATGCCTATCAGGATCTCGAGGCGCGCTACGAGCGTCGCCCCAGCGTCTGGGTTGAGCCGATCGGCGACTGGGGCATGGGCTCGGTGATCCTGATCGAGATCCCGACCAATTCCGAGGTTCACGACAATATCGTCGCCTTCTGGCGGCCGGCCGAACCGATCAAGGCCGGCGAGGACCAGCAGATCACCTACCGGCTCTACTGGTGCAACGAGATCCCGACCGACCAGGGCGTGGCCCGCGTCGTCGGCACACGGACCGGGCAGGTTCCCGCCGACGGCTCGAGCACGCCGCCGGACGACCGGCTGATCGTCATCGATTTCGCCGGCGGCCCGCTCGCCGGCCTGTCGCCCGAGGAGGCGGTCGTGCCGGACATCTCGGCGTCGGCGGGCACGGTGTCGCCCGGCACGATCCAGTTCAATCCGGAGACCGGCGGCCGCCGGGTCGCCTTCGGCTTCGACCCGGCCGGTACCGACGAAGTCGATCTGCGCTGCGCCCTTTTGAAGGACGGCGCGCGCATATCGGAAGTGTGGGTCTGCCGATGGGCGGAGTGACCAGGGTTCCCGTCAACGAGCCGATCGTCCTGCCGGATTCGCCGCTGCCGGCCGATGCGCCGCTGGTCATGCCGATCCAGGACCTGCGCCGGGTCCCGCAACCCATGCGCACCGCCGCGCCCGACCGCTGGGCCTGGCTGCCGCGGCTCGTCGTCTTCGGCGGCGCGGCGGTGCTGTCGGCGGTCCTGGTCAACGAGATGTACGGCGTTCTCGCCGTCGCCGGGCTGACGCCGATCGAGGCGGTGATGCTGGCGCTGTTCGTCGTCAACATCGCCTGGATCGCGTTCGCCTTCATGTCGGCGACGCTGGGCACGCTGGCGCTGCTGACCGGATGGGGCATCTTCACCGTGCCGGCCCGCGAGACCCGCGTGCCCTCGGGCCGCACCGCCATCCTGCTTCCCGCCTACAACGAGGACGCCGTCCGGGTCTTCGCCGCCGCCGCCGCGACCGCCGAGGGCCTCGCCGAGGCCGGCGCCAGCGACGCCTTCGACGTCTTCGTCCTCAGCGATTCGACCGACCCCGACGCCTGGATCGCCGAGGAGGCCGCGTTCCGCGCCCTGATCCGCCGCCGCTCCAGGCGCGCCCGCGTGTTCTATCGCCGCCGCCGCCACAACACCGAGAAGAAGGCCGGCAACGTCGCCGAATGGTGCAAGCGCTTCGGCGCGGCCTATCCCTTCTTCGTCATTCTCGACGCCGACAGCCTGATGGAACCGGAGACGCTGATCCGTCTGGCGCTGGCCATGGAAGAAAGCCCCCAGGCCGGCCTGATCCAGACCGTCCCGGCGATCGTCAACCGCAACACGCTGTTCGCCCGGCTGCAGCAGTTCGCCGGCCGTGTCTACGGCCCGGTGATGGCGGCGGGGCTCGGCACCTGGGCGCGCGGCGTCGGCAACTACTGGGGCCACAACGCCATCATTCGCACCGAGGCCTTCGTCGGCGCGGCGGGACTGCCAACGCTACGCGGCCGGCCGCCCTTCGGCGGCCACATCATGAGCCACGATTTCGTCGAGGCCGCGCTGCTGCGCCGGGCCGGGTGGTCGGTGCTGCTCGCGCCCACCCTCGCCGGCTCCTACGAGGAGAGCCCGCCGAGCCTGATCGATCTCGCCACCCGCGACCGGCGCTGGTGCCAGGGCAATCTCCAGCACGCCAAGATCGTCGTGGCGCGCGGGCTGAAATGGCCGAGCCGCGTCCACATGGTGACCGGCATCATGTCCTACGTCGCCTCGCCGGTCTGGCTGATGTTCCTGATCGCGGGCCTGTTGCTCGCCCTGCAGGCGCGGTTCATCCGGCCGGAATACTTCACCGAACAGTTCCAGCTCTTCCCGAGCTGGCCGGTGATCGATTCCGAACGCGCCATCGGCCTGTTCGTGGTCACCATGGCGATCCTGTTCCTGCCCAAGCTGTTCGGGCTGGCCGTCGCGCTGACCGACCGCCGGGTGCGCGCCGGCATCGGCGGCGCCGTCCGCGGCACGGCGAGCGTTCTGGTGGAATCGCTGCTGGCCGCGCTGCTCGCCCCGGTGATGATGGCGATCCAGTCGGCCGCCGTCGCCGATATCGTGCTCGGCCGCGACGCCGGCTGGAACCCCCAGCGCCGCGACGACGGCACCGTCCCCTTCGCCGAGGTGTTCCGGCGCCATCGCCCCCACACCGTGCTCGGCGTGCTGCTGGGCGCCAGCGCCTGGGCCGTGTCGCCGCAGGTGCTCGCCTGGATGAGCCCGGCCGTCCTCGGCCTGCTGCTGGCCGCCCCGGTCTCGGCGCTGACCGCGCGCCTGGGCGCCGGCCTGGCGTTGCGCCGGGCCCGCCTCCTGTCGATCCCGGAGGAGAGCGCCCCGCCGGCGATCCTGACCCGGGCCGAGGCGACCGCCGCCGAACTGGCGGAGCGGATCGGCGCGCCGCGCGAGGCCTGCGACCGTCTCCTGTCCGATCCGGCGCTGCTCGCCTTCCACCGGGCCTGCCTGACGCCGGACCGCCCGCACGGACGCGGCGGCATCGACGAGACCCTGGTGCTGGCATTGGCGCGCCTCGACGCGGCGGACAGCATAGAGGAGGCGGTGCGCTTCCTGTCGCCGCGCGAAAAGCTCGCCGTGCTTGCCGACCCGCAGGGCCTCGACCGTCTCGCCCTGCTGCCGCACGCCAGGGCGGCGGAGTAGGCCCGAACGGCCGGGAAGACATGAGCCTTCGGCGTCTATGCCCCTCACCCGCCGCTTCGCGTCGACCTCTCCCCTTGGGAGAGGTGTAGCTGCGGCGATGCCGCCACCTCTCCCCGCCGGGGAGAGGTCGGGGCCGGCGCAGCCGGTCCCGGGTGAGGGGGATCAGAGCTTGGGAAGATCCAACTCGTGGGCCACGGCGTCGAGGACGCCAGGCAGGTTGTCGTACACGTCCGTATTGGTCACCCGGAGGACATGGAACCCAAGCGACTCCAGAACGCGCGTGCGTTCGGAATCGCGTGTGATCTCGTCCGCGCCGGAATGTGTCGCGCCATCGACCTCGATGACGAGTTTGCCTTCGAGAGAAACGAAATCCACGACAAACACATCGATCGGGTGCTGGCGGCGGAACTTCCATCCTGAGAGCCGGCGATTCCGCAGTGCCTGCCAGAGCCGCGCCTCCGCACTCGACTGACGTGCACGCAGAGCCCGGGCTCGTTTTCGGAAGCGGTCCATTTCGGCCATCTGGTCCGGCGCCTCGTCGCGATCAGTACCGGCAACCGTCTATCCGGGACGACCAGCGCACCGCCCGTTGGCAGGACGGGCTGACCCACTGCATCGTCGATCCTGATCTCCCATCGAAGGGTACAGGATTTCCGGCGGTATAAGGCGTACGATCACCCAGGGCTATGCGGAAGCGGGGGCTACCCGTTTTCCCGCTCATCCCCGCGTAAGCGGGGATCGTCCGGCATGAGGCACGGCCCTTTCCCGCCGCAACCCGACTCCGCCTTCGCGGGCGTGAGCGGCGAGAGGCAAATTCCGCCTACGGCTTGTCGCCGCCCTCGCGCAGCTTCGAGACCGCGTTGGCATGGGCCTCGAAGCCTTCGTAGCGGGCAAGCACGCGCGCCTGCGGCGCCAGCCCGGGATAGCCGTCCTCGGTTACGTACGCGATGGTCTGCCGCTTCAGATAGTCGAACACCGACAGCGGCGAGCGGGTCCGCGCCCAGCCGCCGGTCGGCAGCACGTGGTTCGGGCCGAGCACGTAGTTGGCCACCGCGATCGCGGTATGGCCGCCGAGCAGGATCTCGCCGGCATGCTTCAGCTTCGGCACGTAGGCCCACGGATTGGCGCTTTCGACCATCAGGTGCTCGGGCGCGTAGTCGTTGACGAAGGCGCAGGCCGCGTCCATGTCGGCGGCGATCACCACGCCGCCATTGGTGCCGCCCAGGACGGTGCGGCAATAGGAGGTCCGCGTCTCGCCCATATGGGCGAACAGCGTCTCGATCTCGGCGATCACCCTGTCGGCGAGCGCGCGGTCGTCGGTGACCAGGAAGGCGGAGGAATCCGGCCCGTGCTCGGCCTCGTTGAGAAGGTCGAGGGCGGTGACGCGCGGATCGGCGGTGGAGTCGGCGATGACGATGGATTCGCTCGGACCGGCCGGCGGGCCGACGTCGATCACGTCGGCGAGTTCCTGCATCGCGGCGACCAGCCACGGCGAGCCTGGCCCGAGGATCTTGGCGACCTTCGGCACCGTTTCCGTGCCGAAGGCGCAGGCGGCCACCGCCTGCGCCCCGCCGCACTTGTAGACCTCCGTGACGCCGGCGAGACGGCAGGCATGGAGCGTTGCGTCGTCGATGCCGCCGTCCGGCGTCGGCGGCGTCACCACGATCACCCGGCCGACGCCGGCGACGACGGCGGGGATCGCCGTCATCAGCGCGACCGAGGGAAACGCGCCCTTGCCGCGCGGCACGTAGCAGGCGACCGAGGGGATCGGCAGCGAGCGCTCGCCGGCCATGACGCCGTCGCCCATCTCCTCGAGCCACATGTCCTCGGGCATCTGGCGGGCGTGGAAGCGGCGGATGCGCTCCGCGGCGAAGGCCATCGCCTCCTTGATCTCGTCGTCGAGCGCGGCCTCGGCGGCGTCGAAATCGGCCGGGGTCGCCGCCAGCGCGTCGGCGGTGACGTCGGCGCGGTCGAACGCGCGGCCGAACTCGGCGAGCGCCGCGTCGCCGCGCGTCCGCACCGCCTCGATGATCGGGGCGACCTTGTCGCGATACGCGGACAGGTCCGCCTCGCTGCGCCGAAGCAGATCGGCGCGCGCGGCCGCGTCGAGGCGGGTGAGATCGTGTACGGCGATGGAGGACATCGGGGCGCCTTTCCGGATCGGTTTTCCGGTCAGGCTCTAAGCCATACGGCCGAACGGCTCAAGCCGGCCCGGGCTGATGGCCGGACCGGTGAAACGGATCGCGATGTCGGGAAGACCGGGCTGGCGCCCGATGGAATCGGGTGCGCGGAATCAGTTGGGCCGGATCAGACGAGGCTGATCAGATACGGGCCAGGACGAACGGCGAGACGAGCATGGCGAACAGGCCGAAGGCGATGATCCGGTCGCCAAAACGCCGGATGCCGAGAACAGTCTTGTTGCGCATGGGATGCCCCTCGTTTCGCAGCGGGTCGCAGTGGGTTCTGCTGCGGGTTTTGCTGCGGCGCATATATTGTTGCGCATGAAACGAGGCGAGTGCGCAAACTGTCGCATCCGGGGAAACCCGTAGGTTTCCTCCGGCGCGTTCAGGCGACTATCAATCGTCGAGCGACGGGAGAGTCAGGCGTTTTTCGCGGGCGCAGCGAATGGCGATGTCGTATCCCGCGTCAGCATGTCGCATCACGCCGGAGGCCGGGTCGTTCCACAGCACGCGGGCGAGCCGGCGCGCCGCCGCCTCGGTGCCGTCGGCGACGATCACCATGCCCGAATGCTGCGAGAAGCCGATGCCGACGCCGCCGCCGTGGTGGATCGACACCCAGGTCGCCCCCGACGCGCAGTTGAGCAGCGCGTTGAGCAGCGGCCAGTCGGCCACCGCGTCGGAGCCGTCCATCATCGCCTCGGTCTCGCGATTGGGGCTCGCCACCGATCCGGAATCGAGATGGTCGCGGCCGATGACGACCGGCGCCTTCAGCTCGCCCTTTGCCACCATCTCGTTGAACGCCAGGCCCAGCCGGTCGCGGTCGCCGAGGCCGACCCAGCAGATGCGGGCGGGCAGGCCTTGGAAGTGGATGCGCGCGCGCGCCATGTCGAGCCAGGTGTGCAGGTGGGGATCGTCGGGGATCAGCTCCTTCACCTTCTGATCGGTGCGGTAGATGTCCTCCGGGTCGCCCGATAGCGCCGCCCAGCGGAACGGCCCGACGCCCCGGCAGAACAGCGGCCGGATATAGGCCGGCACGAAGCCGGGGAACGCGAAGGCGTCCTCCAGGCCGGCGTCCTGGGCCATCTGGCGGATGTTGTTGCCGTAGTCGAAGGTGGGCACGCCCTCGCGGTGGAACCACAGCATCGCCTCGACCTGATCCTTCATCGACAGCTTGGCCTCGCGGATCGTCGCGGCGGGATCGCTGACGCGCCGCTCGTCCCACTGCTCCAGCGTCCAGCCGGCGGGCAGGTAGCCGTTCAGGGGATCGTGCGCCGAGGTCTGGTCGGTGACGGCGCCGGGCACGACGCCGCGCCGCACCAGCTCCGGGAACACCAGCGCGGCGTTGCCGAGCACGCCGACCGAGACCGGCTTCTTCTCGGCGCAGGACCGCCGGATGATCTCGAGCGCCTCGTCGAGGTTGCCGGCCTGGATGTCGAGATAGCCGGTGCGCAGCCGCATCTCGATGCGCGAGGGCCGGCATTCGACGGCGAGCATCGAGGCGCCGGCCATGGTGGCGGCCAGCGGCTGCGCCCCGCCCATGCCGCCGAGGCCGCCGGTGAGGATCCATTTGCCCGCCAGGTCGCCGCCATAGTGCTGGCGGCCCATCTCGGCGAAGGTCTCGTAGGTGCCCTGAACGATGCCCTGGCTGCCGATGTAGATCCACGAGCCCGCGGTCATCTGGCCGTACATCATCAGGCCCTGGGCATCGAGCGCGTTGAAATGCTCCCAGTCGGCCCAGTGCGCGACCAGGTTGGAATTGGCGATCAGCACGCGCGGGGCGTCCGGATGGGTCCTGAATACGCCGACCGGCTTGCCGGACTGGATCAGCAGGCTCTCGTCGTCCTCCAGCGCGCGCAGCGCCGCGACGATCCGGTCGTAGGCGGCCCAGTCGCGCGCCGCCCGGCCGATGCCGCCATAGACGACGAGCTCGTGCGGGTTCTCGGCGACGTCGGGATCGAGGTTGTTCATCAGCATCCGCAGCGGCGCCTCGGTGAGCCAGCTCTTCGCCGACAGCTCCGGCCCGCGCGGCGCGCGGATCTCGCGGGCGTTGTCGATGCGGCTGTGTACGGTCATCGGTTTCCTCCTTCGTTGGGGGCACCGGCGATGCGGGCACCGGCTTCGACCAGGGCGTCGAGAACCCCGCGCAGGACCGGCCGCGTCTGCGCGGCCTTGTCCTCGTCGTAGGTCCACGGCGGCGCCTCAAGCATGTAGGCCTTCTGCGCCAGCTCCATCTGGACAGCGTGGACGCGCATGTCCGGCTCGCCGAAATGGCGGGTGATCCAGCCGCCCTTGAAGCGGCCGTTGACGACATAGCCGAGGTCCATCTCCGATCCCTCGTCCTGAGGGGCCTCGGCGAGGGCTGCGGTGATGGCGGCCTCGATCTCGGGGGCGCAGGACTGTCCGCCGTTGGTGCCGATGCTGAACACCGGCAGCGGTCCCTCGAACAGGCGCGGCACCACCGAGCGGATCGAATGGCAGTCGTAGAGCAGCGCGTAGCCGTGCGCCTCGCGCACGCGGTCGATCTCGCTGCGCAGGGCGATGTGGTAGGGCCAGAAATAGCGGTCGCGGCGGATGCCGGTCTCGAGCGCGCCCGGCGCCATGCCGTCCTGGTAGATCGGCTCGCCGTCGAAGGTGGTGGTCGGGCACAGCTCGGTCGTCGCCTGGCCGGGATAGAGCGAGGTGCCCGACGGGTCGCGGTTCACGTCGACGACGTAGCGCGACAGCCTTGCCTCGACGACGGTGGGGTCGAGCGCGTCGGCGAAGTCGTAGAGGCGCGGTATCCACCAGTCGGTATCGGGAACCGCAAGCCCGGTCTCGTTCAGCCGCCTGGCGACCTCCTGCGGGATCTCCGTGCCGGCATGGGGCATGGACAGGATCAGCGGGCTGCCGCCCCGGCGCACGCGGACGATGTCGTCCATCATCACCGAACCTCCAGCCGCGGCAGGGCGATGTCGGAGACCGCGGCCAGCGCGGCGCCCTCGCTAACGAGGCGCGAGGCGGCTTCCAGGTCGGGGGCGAGATAGCGGTCGTCGGCCAGCGCCGCGACCTCGGTGCGCAGCGTGGCGATGGCCTTCTGCAGCGTGGCGCTGGTCCTGAGCGGCGCCCGCAGGTCGACGCCCTGCGCCGCGACCAGCCATTCGATCCCGAGGATGCGGGTGAGGTTGGCGTTCATGTCGATCAGCCGGCGCGCGGCATGGCAGGCCATCGACACGTGGTCTTCCTGGTCGGCGCTGGTGGGAGTCGAATCGACCGAGCAGGGATTGGCCCGCTGCTTGTTCTCCGCCATCAGTGCCGCCGACGTCACCTCGGCGATCATGAAGCCCGAGTTCAGTCCCGGCTGCGGGGCGAGGAACGCCGGCAGGCCGTAGGACAGCGCCGGGTTGACCAGCATGGCGATGCGCCGCTGCGCGATCGAGCCGAGCTCGGCGATGGCCAGCGCGATCTGGTCGGCGGCGAAGGCCACCGGCTCGGCGTGGAAGTTGCCGCCTGAGATGATCGATCCGTCCTCGATGACGACGAGCGGATTGTCGGTCGCCGCGTTGGCCTCGATGCGCAGCGTCTCGCCGGCCTGCCGCATCACGCCGAGGCAGGCGCCGGCGACCTGCGGCTGGCAGCGGATGCAATAGGGGTCCTGCACCCGCTCGTCGCCGTCGCGATGGGATTCGCGGATTTCCGAACCGCCGATCAGGGCATGCAGCGCGGCGGCGGCGTCGCTCTGGCCGGCATGGCCGCGCAGCGCCTGCACCTCCGGGCGGAACGGCGCGGCCGAGCCCATGCAGGCGTCCGTCGACAGTGCCCCGGTGACCAGCGAGGATAGCGCCAGCCGCCAGGCGCCGAACAGGCCCGCCAGCGCCAGCGCCGTCGAGCACTGGGTGCCGTTGATCATGGCGAGCCCTTCCTTGGGCCCGAGCGCGATCGGTTTCAATCCGGCGAGCATCAGCGCGTCGGCGCCGGGCATGCGCCGGCCCTCGAAGATCGCCTCGCCCTCGCCGATCATCACCGCCGTCACATGCGCCAGCGGCGCCAGGTCGCCGGACGCGCCGACCGAGCCCTGCGCCGGCACGACGGGCGTGACCGCCTTGTCCAGCATGCCTTCCAGGAGGTCGATGATCTGCCAGCGCACGCCCGAGGCGCCGCGCCCCAGCGACAGCAGCTTCAGCGCCATCATCAGCCGCACCACCGGCGCGCTCAGCGCCTCGCCGACGCCGGAGGCGTGCGACAGGATCAGGTTGCGCTGCAGGCGGGCCGTGTCCTCCGGCGCGATGCGCCTGGAGGCGAGCTTGCCGAAGCCGGTGTTGACGCCGTAGACCGCCGCGGCGCCGGCGGCGGCGTCCGCGATGATGCGCGCCGAGTGTTCGACCGCGCCGCGGCAGGACGGATCGAGCCGGACCGGCGCGTTCGAACGGTAGATCCGTTCGAGCGTCGCCAGGTCGACTGCGCCGGGGCTGAGGACGATCGTGTCGGTCATTTTCCTCTCCACACGCGCGCGTGCAGCGGGTTGAAGCCGATGCGGTAGACCAGCTCGGCCGGTGTCTCGATGTTCCAGATGGCGAGGTCGCAGGCCTTGCCGGGTTCAAGGGTGCCGATGTCGCCGAGCCGGCCGAGCGCGCGCGCGGCGTTGCGGGTGATGCCCAGCAGGCATTCCTCGACGGTCAGGCGGAACAGCGTCGCCGCCATGTTCAGGGCGACGAGCGGCGAGGTCAGCGGCGAGGAGCCGGGGTTGCAGTCGGTGGCCACGGCGATCGGCACGCCGGCAAGCCGCAGCGCGTCGACCGGCGGGACCTGTGTCTCGCGCAGGAAGTAGAAGGCGCCGGGCAGCAACACCGCCGTCAGGCCGGCATGGGCCATCGCCGCGACGCCGTCCTCGTCGAGATATTCGAGATGGTCGGCCGACAGCGCGCCGTAGCGCGCGGCGAGCCTGGCGCCGCCGAGGTTGGAAAGCTGCTCGGCATGCAGCTTCACCGGCAGGCCCAGCGCCTGCGCCGCGTCGAAGACCAGCGCCATCTGGTCCGGCGAGAAGGCGATGGTCTCGCAGAACCCGTCGACGGCATCGGCCAGGTTGTCGGCGGCGATCGAGGCAAGCTGCTCGCGGCAGACCGCGTGGATGTAGCCGTCGGCGTCGCCCTCGAACTCCGGCGGCACGGCATGGGCGCCGAGGAAGGTCGTCGTCACCGTCACCGCCCGCTCGTCGGCGAGCCGGCGTGCGGCGAACAGCATCCGGGTCTCCGCCTCGGTCTCCAAGCCGTAGCCCGACTTGATCTCGACGGTGGTGACGCCCTCGGCCAGGAGCGCGTCGAGACGCGGCAGCGCCGAGGCGACGAGCTCGTCCTCGCTCGCCGCCCGCGTCGCCGCCACCGTCGAGCGGATGCCGCCGCCGGCGCGCGCGATCTCCTCGTAGCTGGCGCCGGCCAGGCGCAGCTCGAATTCCCGGGCGCGGTCGCCGCCGTGGACCAGATGGGTATGGCAATCGATCAGGCCGGGGCTCACCCAGCGGCCCTCGAGGTCGGTGCGGTCCCTGGCGTCGAGATCGCCGGGCAGGTCGGCCATCGGCCCGGCGAAGACGATCCGTCCGGCTTCCTCGGCCACGGCGCCGCCCTCGACCACGCCGAGACCCGGCGCACCCGGGGCCCCCGGAACCATCGTCATCAGCCGGCCATTCGTCCAAAGACGGTCGACCTGCATCGCGCTTCGCCTCCCTCATGGCGATTTTGTATATACATATCGACGACGCAGGGGTATGTCTACAGGGAACAGCGAGCGACAGCACACGGCCGCGAACAGATGGACACGACCCGATTGTGGTTCGAGCAGGCGTTGTTGCCCGCCGGTTGGGCCGATGCCGTGGCGATCGAGATATCCGGCGGCCGTATCGTCGCGGTGACGGCGGGTGCCGCGCGCGGCGCCGCGGTTGGGTTTTCCGGCGCCGCGGTGCCGGGCCTGAGCAACCTGCACAGTCACGCCTTCCAGCGCGGCATGGCCGGCCTCACCGAGCGGCGCGGCCCCGGCGACGACAGCTTCTGGACCTGGCGCGAGACGATGTACGGCTTCCTCGCCCGGCTGACGCCGGACGATGTCGAGGCGATCGCCGCCGAGCTCTATGCCGAGATGCTGGAGGCCGGCTTCACCGCCGTCGGCGAGTTCCACTACCTGCACCACGCCCCGGACGGGCGTCCCTATGACGACATCGCCGAGATGGCTGGGCGTATCGCTTCGGCGGCCTCGGCGACCGGCATCGGCCTGACCCTGCTTCCTGTGCTCTACGAGGCCGGCGGTTTCGGCGGCGCGCCCGCCGGCGATGGCCAGCGCCGGTTCGCCAACGCTGTCGACCGTTTCGAGAGCCTCGTTGCCCGCAGCCGCGAGATCGTCCGCGATCTGCCCGGCGCGGTGGTCGGCGTCGCGCCGCATTCGCTGCGCGCGGTGACGCCGGACGCGCTGGACCGCATCGTCGCGGGCGCGGACGGGCCGATCCACATCCATGTCGCCGAGCAGCGCAAGGAGGTGCAGGACTGTCTCGCCTGGTCCGGCCGGCGACCGGTCGAGTGGCTGTTCGATCATCACCGCGTCGACGAGCGCTGGTGCCTGATCCACGCGACGCACATGAGCGATGCGGAGACGGCGGCGCTCGCCGCCAGCGGCGCCGTGGCCGGCCTGTGCCCGGTTACGGAAGCCAATCTCGGCGACGGCATCTTTCCCGGCGTCGCCTACCTGCGGGCCGGTGGCCGCTTCGGCGTCGGCTCGGATTCGAATGTCCGCATCTCCGTGCCCGAGGAACTCAGCATGCTCGAGTACGGCCAGCGCCTGCGCGACGAGGGCCGCAACCGGCTGGCGACGGACACCGGATCGACCGGGCGGCAGGTCTTCGCGCGCGCGGTCGCCGGCGGCGTCCAGGCCCTTGGCCGAAGCACGCTCGGGACCACGGACGGGAGCACGGCGGGCGCGCTGGCGGTGGGCGATGTCGCCGACATCGTCCGCCTGACGCCGGACCATTCCGCTCTCGTCGCGGCGCGCGGCGACACCTGGCTCGACGGCTGGATCTTCGCCGGCGACAACGCCTGCGTCGCCGATGTCTGGGCCGCGGGCCGCCACGTCGTGCGCGACGGCAGCCATGTCGGGCGCGACGCGATCGCTACGCGCTTCGCCCGCACCATGCGCGCGCTCGCGGCATGACCGCGCACCTCACCCCACCGGTGCTCGATGGCGCCGGCGCCGTCTACCAGCAGATCCGCCGCGCGGTCGCCCGGCCGATCCTGCGCGGCGAGTGGGCGCCGGGCGCGCGCATCCCCTCCGAGCACGAGCTGATGGACCTGTTCGGCGCTTCGCGCATGACCGTCAACAAGGCGCTCTCGGCGCTCGTCGACGACGGCCTGATTGTGCGCCGCCGCCGCGTCGGCTCCTTCGTCGCCGAGCGGCCGCCGGAGCGCGCGGTGATGGAGATCTGGGACATCGGCGCCGAAGTCGCCCGTGCCGGCCGGGCCTACCGCTTCGAGCTTCTCGAGTGCCGTCGCCGTCCCGCCGACGACGCGGTCGCCGGCCTCTTCCACGTCGCGCCGGGAACGCCGGTGATCGAGATCGTCGGGCGCCATTTTGCCGACGGCGTGCCGGTCCAGATCGAGCGTCGCCTGATCAATCTCGACGTCGCGCCGGATGTCGCCGGCGTCGACTTCGCCAAGACGCCGCCGGGACGCTGGCTGCTCGACAACGTTCCGTGGACCGACGCGGAACATCTGATCCGGGCGGTCAACGCGGACGACGCGACCGCCGGGCTGCTGGACATCGGCGACCGCGACGCCTGTCTGCTCGTCGAACGCCGCACCTGGGCCGACCGCACGCCGATCACCTGGGTCGAGCTGCTCAGCCCCGGCGCCGCGCGCCAGCTCGTCAGCCGGTTCTCGCCGCAGGGCTGACCCGCGCGGGCCGGGCCCCTGTGCCCGCGGTCGGCCCGTTCCTCCCCGACGCATCCTGACGCATCCCCGCGCACCCCGGCCTTGCCGGAAATCCATGAAGGCTGCAATCTTCGGCGGGTAGCCGGAAGCAAGGGGGCGTCCGGACCGGAGATGTCGCCGCGCTCCCGGCTATTCCGCTGCGCACTACGACCGGTATTCATCTGTGACCTGTAAGAGCAGCCATGGACAATACTCTGACGAAGGCCGCATTGATCGATGTGGCAACGGCGCTGAACAACAACGAAAAGATAGAAGCCGGCCTGGTTGATCCCTTTCTCGACCACACCTTCGAGGAGCTGTCCTCGTTCAGCAGGTTCATGCTGAAGGTGGCTGCGGCGATTTCCCTGTTCTTCGCGTCGGTGCTGGTGATCTTTCCTGAGGTCGGCGAAAAGCTGATCGAATGGCTGCCGGGGTTCTTCCTCTTGCCCGAACGCCTGTCGAAAGCGCTCGACTACGTCTGGGGCCTCGTCGGCAAACCCGTCGGTCAGCAGCATCTGATGTACCATGTGCCGAACATCATCGTTTACGCGTTCGGCGTCGTCGGCATCCGCCAGGTGTGGAAGCGCGTCCACAAGAACAACTGGAAGGATCTGGTCGCCAGCGCGCAGGAGAAGCTGGCCAGGGCGATCGAGGACGGCACCGGCCTGTTCCGTTTCGCGCCCGGCTTCTCCCTGCTGTTCGTCGGCGAAGGCGACCACATCGCGCGCAGTCTCGTCGCGGACGACCCGACGATCGGACTGACGATTTCGTCGAGGCAGCAGCCATACACGAAACTCTGGGCCCGGTTCGCCGCGGGCGAGGGCGACGAGGGCTTCGTCCGCGCGCTGGGGCAGGTCAACGCCGAGGACGCCGGCGAATATGTGCTCTTCCCCGTCCGCGACGAGCACCTGTTCCTGCCCGGGCCGCTCGATTTCGACATCGCCCCGCACCGCGTCGACGTCGCCGTACGCCGGATCCGCGAGTTCGAGAAGGAGAGGGCCTGGAAGGCGAAACGGATCATCATCGTCGGCGACAAGGAACAGAGGAGCAACTTCATCACGGAGGGCGAGACCGGCCGGATCGCGACCGATATCGACGAGGTCAGCCTGCGGACGATCGCCGACAAATACGAGAACATGACCATTCTGGACCCGACGGAAACGACGATACAGGCCATCGTCGCGATCGCCGCCGGGCGGCGCATTCTGTTCCGGTCGTCCGACAGAGGCGTCGAGAAATATGGCCGCGAGTTCTATCGCCGGCTGTCGCTGCTCGGCTACAGCCCGACCAGCGAGGAGGCGCTGACCATCGGCTACGACATCTCCGATCTGGAGACGGAGCACCAGCTCCTGTCCCAGGCCTATCCCGCCTACCTGCCGGTCATCCTGTCCCGGGACATCTTCGACGGGCTCGTCAAGAGCGGCCTGTGGGACGACAGCTACATCTTCATTCCGCGCCTGGTGAAGCAGGAGCTGCAACGGCTCGTCGGCCAGCAGTGACGGGCGCCGCCGGGGCGAGATCCGCGGCCGGCGGTCAGGGGCCCGGCCTGAGCTTCTCGATCTCGCCGATGCGCGTCTTGGCGCTCGACCACAGCCGCTCGGTGACGGCGGCCAGCAGCGCCTCGACAAGTGCCAGCGGCGCGACGTTGGAATCCCAGTTCGACGGCACCGGGATGTGCGCCGACAGCATGTGCGTCGCCACGCGGGAGATCGGCGACAGCCACGGGTCGGTGATCAGCACCACCTTGACGCCGCGCCCGGCGGCGAGCTGCGCCAGTGCCACGATGTCGTTCTGGTAGCGGCGCATGTCGAAGACGACAAGCACGTCGTTCTTGCGCATGTCGAGCACCTGGTCGCGCAGGTTCTCGATCTGGCCGGCGAGATGGATGACGCGGGTGCGCACGATCCTGAGATGCGAGGCGAGGTAGCGGGCCAGCGGATCGGTGAAGCGGCCGCCGATCATGTAGATGCGCCGCTTCGGATCCGACATCAGCGCGACGACGGCATCGAACTCGCCCGGCGGCACATGCGAGAAGGTCTCGGCCAGGTTGTTCTCCACCGCCGCGCGGAACCGGTCGAACAGCCGGCTTTCGCCCGACCGCGCCCCCGGTTCGAAGCTCGCCTTCATCAGCGGCGATTTCAGCTGCGCCTCCAGCTCCTCGCGCAGGCGCTTCTGGAAATCGGGATAGCTCTGGAATCCCAGCCGGGCGACGAATCGCAGGATGCTCGGCGCGCTGACGCCGGCGCGCGCGGCGAAATCGGCGACCGGTTCGAGGCCGGCGAGCGGGTAGGTGGCCAGCAGTACATGGGCCGCCTTGCGCTCGGTCGCGGTAAACTCGTGCAGATGCTCGCGGACCTGCTCCGCGATGGTCAATGCGCCGTTCGTCATGGCTTAAGTCTCGTGCCCGCGCCCCGTCCCCGCGCCCCATCCCCGCGCCCTGGCCCCACCACTACCCCGGGGCGGCGGCGGCGTCCAGCGCGGTGGAATTTCAGTTTCAGATTTGACATCTATCGGTGAATTGTATCTAGAATTATAGAGGTTGATGGGGCGTCGAAGAAGGGCCGCGCGAGCGGAATGGGGGCGATGAACGGCGTGGTCGAGCCGGTTTCGGTTGAGCGCAGCACAGATCTGATACGGCGCGAAGGCGCGCCGACCGCCGGCGAGTTCGTCATCGTCTGCGACCACGCGTCCAACCGGATCCCGCCGGGGTTCGGCGACCTCGGCCTGAACGCCGCCGACATGCGGCGCCATATCGCCTGGGATCCCGGCGCGCTTCCCGTGGCGCGCGGCCTTGCCGGTCGGTTCGGCGGCCCGCTGCTCTATCCCGACGCCTCGCGGCTGCTGATCGACTGCAACCGTCCGCCCACGGCCGCCGATTCCACATTGACGGTCAGCGAGGACACCGAGATCCCCGGAAATCGCGGTCTCGCCGCCGAGCTGCGCGCGCGCCGGATCGCCGAGATCTACGACGCCTATCACGGTGCCATCGACGCGGTGCTGGAGGCCCGTGCCGCGGAAGGCGCGACGACGGCGGTGGTCGCCGTGCACAGCTTCACCTCCGTCTATCGCGGCAAGCCGCGGCCCTGGCACATCGGCATACTCTACGACGCCGATCGCCGGCTGGCCGAGCCGCTGCTTGCCGCGTTGCGGGCGGACGCGGACCTGGTGGTCGGCGACAACGAGCCCTACGGTCCCTGGGACGGCGTCTACCACACGCTGAGCCGCCACGCCGAGGCGCGCGGCCTGCCCTGCGTAATGATCGAGATCGCCAACGACCGGATCGCCGACCCGGATGCCCAGCGCGCCTGGGTGGACAGGCTGGAGGCGGCGTTGAAGGTGTCTCTGGGGACGATTGCATGATGCGACGGGCCGAACAGCCTCGGGCTGAACAGCCTCGGGCCGAACCGTTTCCGGGTGCGCGCGCAAAGCCGGTTGACCGGTGCGCCCGCGTCGCGGGACAAATAGGGGCGGCGCCGTCTCGATGAGAAGGATCCATGCCTGAGACCGTGAAGCGATACGTCAGGTACGTGGACGCGTTGAACAGGAAGGTCGGCCTGTTCGCCATGTATCTGATCTTCGGGATGCTCGGCATCCTGTTCTATTCCGCGATCTCCAAGGCGTTCTTCCTCCCCTCCCTGTGGACGCTGGAGATGGCCCAGTTCGTCATGGTCGCCTACTACATGCTCGGCGGCGGCTACACGCTCCAGACCGGCACGCATGTCCGCATGGACCTGCTCTACAGCCGCTGGCGGCCGCGCACCAAGGCCGCCGTCGATTCCGTCACGATCCTGTTCCTGATCTTCTTCCTGGTGCTGCTGCTGGCCGGCGGATACTCCAGCACCGAATACGCCATCCGCTACGGCGAGGAGAGCTATTCGGCCTGGGCGCCGAAGATGTGGCCCATCAAGGTCATCATGTGCATCGCGATCTTTCTCACCCTGCTTCAGGCGGTCGCGACCTTCTTCAAGAACCTCGCAGAGGCGATCGGCGATCCTATCGAGGAAATCGGCGGGGAGGCCGTGTCATGAGCTACGAGTTGATCGCGCTCATGATGTTCTCGACGATGATGCTGCTGCTCCTGACCGGGCAGCGCATCTACGGCGCGATCGGCTTCGTGGCGGTCGCCTCGGCCCTGCTCCTGTGGGGCGACGGCGGCTCCGAGCTCGGCTTCTCGGCGGCCATGAAGCTGATGAAATGGTACCCGCTGCTGACGCTGCCCATGTTCATCTTCATGGGCTACATGCTGTCGGAATCGGGCATCGCCGACGACCTCTACCGCATGTTCCATGTCTGGTTCGGGCCCGTGCGGGGCGGGCTCGCCGTCGGCACCATCGGCCTGATGGTGGTGGTCTCCGCCATGAACGGCCTGTCGGTCGCCGGCATGGCCATCGGCGCGTCGATCGCCCTGCCCGAGCTGCTCAGGCGCGGCTACGACAAGATCATGGTGACCGGCGTGATCCAGGCCGGGTCGTCACTGGGCATCCTGGTGCCGCCGAGCGTCGTGCTCGTGCTCTACGGCATGATCGCCCGCCAGCCCATCGGCCAGCTCTGGCTCGCCGGCGCCGTCCCCGGCCTGGTGATGGCGGGGCTGTTCGTCATCTACATCCTGATCCGCTGCGCGCTGCAGCCCAAACTGGGTCCCGTGCTGCCGAAGGAGGAGCGCCAGGTCAGCTGGGGCGAGAAGATGCGGTTGCTGCAGGCCGGCATCCTGCCGTTCCTGATCTTCCTCTCGATGACCGGCCTGTTCGTCATGGGCTACACCAGCCTCGTGGAAAGCTCGGCGGTCGGCGCCGTCGCCGCCACGCTCGCCGCGCTGGTCAAGGGCCGGCTGACCTTCAAGGTGCTGCACACCACCGTCGAGAAGACGCTCGGCATCAGCGCCATGTTCATGTGGATCATCCTCGCCGCGCTGTGCTTCGGCGCGGTGTTCGACGGCCTCGGCGCGGTCAAGGCGATCGAGCACCTGTTCATCGACAAGCTCGGCCTGGGCCCCTGGGAGATCATCATCATGATGCAGATCTCCTTCATTCTCATGGGCATGTTCCTCGACGACACCGCCATGCTGGTGATCGTCGCGCCGCTTTACGTGCCGCTGGTGGGCGCGCTCGGCTTCGACCTGATCTGGTACGGCGTCCTCTACACGATCACCTGCCAGATCGCCTACATGACGCCGCCCTTCGGCTACAACCTGTTCCTGATGCGCGCGATGGCGCCGCCCGAGGTCACGCTTGGCGACATCTACCGATCGATCATCCCGTTCGTGATCGTCATGGTGCTGGCGATGGTGCTGCTGATGGTTTTCCCGGAAATGGCCCTGTGGCTTCCCAACAAGGTCTACGGACTCTGAGGGGGACGCGAAGAGGCTCAGGCGGCTGGAGGAAACGGCGTCCGCAGGGACGCGAAGGAGACGAGGAGGAGTTGGGTCGTTCGAAACGCTCGCGGCGATCCCGGCCGATGATCCCGGCCGCAGTCTTGATGGGCAAGATACGAGAAGGGAGCAGATGAAAATGACCGATACGAAGAAGCTGACTAAACGCGCGTTTCTGAAGACGGCCGGGGTGGCGACGGCCGCAACCGGCGCCTCGGCGCTCGCAGCGCCGGCGGTCCTCGGCCAGTCGCCGATCAAGTGGCGTCTGCAGACCTACGCGGGCGTGGCGCTCGCCGAACACGTCGTCAAGCCGGCCATCGACGCCTTCAACAAGGTGGCCAACGGCGAGATGGTCATCGAGCTCTACACCGCCGACCAGCTGGTTCCGACCGGCGAGCTGTTCCGCGCCATGCAGGCCGGCACGATCGACGCCGTGCAGAGCGACGAGGACTCGATGGCCGCCCCCGTCGACGTGTCGGTGTTCGGCGGCTACTTCCCGTTCGCCACGCGCTATTCCCTCGACGTGCCGGTGCTGTTCAACCAGTACGGCCTGAAGGAGATCTGGGAGGAGGCCTATTCGGAGGTCGAGAACGTCACCTGGCTCTCGGCCGGCTCGTGGGATCCCTGCCACTTCAACACCACCAAGCCGATCCGCAGCCTCGAGGACCTGAAGGGCCTGCGGGTCTACACCTTCCCGACCGCCGGCCGGTTCCTGACCCAGTTCGGCGTCATCCCGGTCAACATCCCCTACGAGGACGCCGAGGTCGCCGTCCAGACCGGCGAGCTCGACGGCATGGCCTGGTCGGGCATCACCGAGGACTACACGGTGGGCTGGGCCGACGTGACCAAGTACTTCCTGACCAACAACATCACCGGTGCCTGGATCGGCTCGTTCTTCGCCAATTCCGAGCGCTGGAACGAGGTGCCCGAGCACCTGCAGGCGTTGTTCAGGCTGTGCATGGACTCCTCGCACTACTATCGCCAGTGGTGGTACTGGGGCGGCGAGGCCAACCTGCGCGTGAACGGCGACAAGCTGGAGCTGACCTCCATTCCCGATTCCGAGTGGAACCAGGTCGTGAAGGCCGCCGAGACCTTCTGGGAAGAGGTGGCCGCCGAAAGCGACCGCTCGAAGCGGGTGGTCGAGATCCTGAAGAAATACGCGGGCGTGATGGAGAAGGCGGGGCCGCCCTACCGCTGCGTCTGAGTTCGGTTCGGGCCCGGGGAACCGCCTCCGGGCCCGTCCCTTCGCCGGAAGGCGTCGGGCCGAACAGCAGGCGGCCGTGGCATCGCGGCCCCCTCCTGTCCGGCTCGCGGCATGGCCCGACGACGGTTTCGACCGTCGCGGCGCCGCGATCACGGATTGGCTGACACTTACCAACGGAAGCACGCGACAATGGCAGCAAAGCTAACCCTCGAAACCCTGGCCAAGGCCGTGAAGGCCGGCGACATTGACACCGTGATCGTGTGTTTCCCGGACATGATCGGACGGCTGATCGGCAAGCGCTTCCAGGCCGAGCACTTCGTCGAGTCGGCCCACGAGGAGACGCACGGCTGCGACTACCTGCTCGCCAACGACATCGAGATGGAGCCGGTGCCGGGCTACGCCGCGGCCAACTGGTCGAAGGGCTACGGCGACTTCGTGTTCAAGCCGGACCTGTCGACGCTGATGCCGGTGCCGTGGCTGTCGAAGACGGCGCTGGTGCTTTGCGATCTCGTCGACCACCACCATCACAAGCCGATCCCGCACAGCCCGCGCGCGATCCTGAAGGGCCAGCTCGAACGGCTGAAGTCGCTGAAGGCGCGCGCCTTCTTCGCTTCCGAGCTGGAATTCTACCTGTTCGACGATTCCTTCCGCGAGGCCCATGACAAGGGCTACCGCGACCTGCGCACGGCCGGCTACTACATCGAGGACTACAACGTCCTGCAGTGCACCCGCGAGGAGCCGGTCATGCAGGCGATCCGCACGAACCTGCAGGCCGCCGGCATCCCGGTCGAGAACTCCAAGGGCGAATGGGGCCCCGGCCAGGCGGAGATCAACGTGCGCTACGCCGACGCGCTCGCCATGGCCGACCGCCACGTCGTCATAAAGAACGGCATCAAGGAGATCGCCGACCTGAACGGCAAGGCCGTCACCTTCATGTCGAAATGGCGCTACGACCTCGCCGGATCGAGCTGCCACGTCCACTCCTCGCTGTGGGACGCCGCCGGCAAGTCGTCGCTGTTCTTCGATCCCAAGGCGCCGCGCGGCATGTCGAAGATGATGCGCCACTACGTCGCCGGCCTCGTCACCTATTCGCGCGAGATCACCTGGTTCCTCGCCCCATTCATGAACTCCTACAAGCGGTTCCAGCAGGTCGGCACCTTCGCGCCGACGCGGGCGATCTGGAGCCACGACAACCGGACGGCCGGATTCCGCGTCTGTGGCGAGGACACCAAGGCGGTGCGCATCGAGTGCCGCGTCGGCGGCGCCGATCTCAACCCCTACCTCGCCTTCGCCGCGATCCTGGCCGCCGGCCTCGCCGGCATCGAGCAGAAGCTCGAGCTCGAGCCGCCCTTCGAGGGCGACGCCTATTCCGGCAAGAAGCTGCGCGAGATTCCGCCGACCCTGCGCGAGGCGATCGCCCTGATGAAGAAATCGAAGATGCTGCGCGGCGCCTTCGGCGATGCCGTCATCGACCACTACGTGCACACCGCCGAGTGGGAGCAGGCGGAGTTCGACCGGCGCGTCACCGACCTGGAGCTGTCGCGGGGCTTCGAGCGCGCCTGAACGCGGGACGCCGTGCCGCAGTTGACTCGCGCCGGCCGTCCCTTCGAATGACGTAACCCGTTTCTGTACCGGACCAGTAAGTGCCATGACCGACACCGTGCGCTGTATTTCCCCCGTCAACGGCGAACTCTACGCCGAGCGTCCGCTGACCCCGGACACCGAAGTCGATGCCGCGATCGCCGCGGCGCGATCCGCCCAGGCCGAATGGAAGCGTCGGCCCGTCTTCGAGCGTGCCCGCATCTGCTCCGCCGCCGTCGACGCCATGCTGGCCATGCGCGACGAGATCGTGCCGGAACTGGCCTGGCAGATGGGCCGCCCGGTGAAGTTCGGCGCCGGCGAGCTGCGCGGCTTCGAGGAGCGCGCCCGCTACATGATCGACATCGCCGATGTGGCGCTCGCCCGCATCGATCCGACGCCGAAGGAGAACTTCCGCCGCTGGATCAGCCGCGAGCCGCTCGGCCTCGTCTTCGTCGTCGCGCCCTGGAACTTTCCGTATCTGACCGCGGTCAACTCGATCATTCCGGCGCTGATGGCCGGCAACGCGGTGATCCTCAAGCACGCCGCCCAGACCCTGCTCGTCGGCGACCGCTTCCAGAAGGCCTTCGACGCCGCCGGGCTGCCGTCCGGCCTGTTCCGCAACCTCACGCTCAGCCACGGCCAGACGGCGCGGATCATCGCCGGCCGCCATGTCGACCAGGTCAACTTCACGGGCTCGGTCGCCGGCGGCAAGGCGATGGAAGAGGCCGCCTCCGGCACCTTCACCGGCCTTGGGCTGGAGCTCGGCGGCAAGGACCCGGCCTATGTGCGCGCCGACTGCGACATGACGCAGTCGATCGAGAACCTGGTCGACGGCGCCTTCTTCAATTCCGGCCAGTCCTGCTGCGGCATCGAGCGCATCTACGTGCATCGCGACGTCTATTCCGAGTTCGTCGACGGCTTCGTCGATCTCGCCCGCCAGTACGTGCTCGGCGATCCGCTCGACGAGGCGACCACGCTTGGCCCGATGGTCAAGGGCGACGCCGCCGATTTCGTCCGCGGCCAGGTCGATGCCGCCGTGCGCTCCGGCGCCCGGGCGCATCTCGACCCGACGGACTTTCCGCGCGACGCCAGGGGCAGCCCCTACATGGCCCCGCAGGTGCTCACCGACGTGAACCACCAGATGGCGGTCATGGTCGAGGAATCCTTCGGGCCGGTCGTCGGCATCATGTCGGTCGCCGACGACGACGAGGCGGTGCAGCTCATGAACGACAGCCCCTACGGCCTGACGGCCTCGGTGTGGACGCGCGACCTGTCGGCGGCCGAGCAGGTCGGCGAAAGGGTGGAGACCGGCACCGTGTTCATGAACCGCTGCGACTATCTCGACCCCGCCCTCGCCTGGACCGGCGTCAAGGACACCGGTCGCGGCGCCACCCTGTCGAAGGTCGGCTACGAGACCCTGACCCGGCCGAAATCCTGGCACATGCGCACGAGCTTCGCGTGAAGCGGACACCCCGCAGCGCGATTACCGTTTTCGCGGGAATGCGCGGATCAAGATCAATCCCTGACCAGCCGGCGCCCGAACAGGCCGGCGACGTTTTCCGGAGCCCCGAATGAACCTTACCGCCAACTGGAACTATCCGACCGCCGTGCGCTTCGGCCCCGGCCGCATCTCCGAGCTCGCCGAGGCCTGCAAGGCCGTCGGCATGGCCAAGCCGCTGCTTGTCACCGATCCGGGCCTCGCCGGCCTGCCGATGATCGCCGACATGGTGGAAATCCTCACCAAGGCGGGCCTGACGGCGGCGGTCTATTCCGATGTCCGTCCCAACCCGGTCGAGGCCAACGTCACCGGCGGCGTCGAGATGTTCCGCGCCGGCGGCCATGACGGCGTCGTCGCCGTCGGCGGCGGCAGCGCCCTCGATGCCGGCAAGTGCGTGGCCTTCATGGCCGCCCAGACCCGGCCGATCTGGGACTTCGAGGATGTCGGCGACTGGTGGACCCGCGCCAACCGCGACGGCATCGCCCCGATCGTCGCCGTGCCGACCACGGCGGGCACCGGCTCCGAGGTCGGTCGCGCCGGCGTCGTCACCAACGAGGCGACGCACACCAAGAAGGTGATCTTCCATCCCGACATGCTGCCGAAGATCGTCATCTGCGATCCCGAGCTGACCGTCGGCCTGCCGCCGAAACTCACCGCCGGCACCGGCATGGACGCGCTCGCCCACTGCCTGGAGGCCTATTGCGCCCCCGGCTATCACCCGATGGCCGACGGCATCGGCGCGGAAGGCGTCAGGCTGTGCAAGGACTACCTGCCGCGCGCGGTCGCCGACGGCACGGACATCGAAGCGCGCGCCAACATGATGGCCGCCGCCGCCATGGGCGCCACCGCCTTCCAGAAGGGCCTCGGCGCGATCCATTCGCTGTCGCATCCCGTCGGCGCCCTCTACGACACCCACCACGGCCTGACCAACGCGGTGTTCATGCCTTATGTGCTGGTCGCCAACCGTGCCGCGATCGAGGCGCGCGTCGTCCGGCTCGCCGCCTATTGCGGCCTGGAACCGTCCTTCGACGCGTTCCTGCAGTGGATCCTGGACCTGCGCCGGGAGATCGGCATCCCCCACACCGTCGCGGAGCTCGGTGTCGACGCCGGCAAGGCCGATCTGATCGCCGAGATGGCCATCGTCGACCCGACCGCCGGCGGCAACCCGGTCACCGTGACCAAGGAGATGGCGCGGGCCGTCTTCGACAAGGCGTTCAAGGGCGAGGTGTAAGGTCGGAAGGGGCGGCGCACGCCGCCCCGCTTGCCGCCCTAAGCCGCGAACGGCTCAGTGCGCCATCAGCACGGCGGTCCTGGTTTCCAGCATCACGTACCGCGTCGTGCCGCCGAGCATATGCTCGCGCAGCCACGCGTGGCCGTAGGCGCCCATGATCAGCAGATCGGCCTGCAGCGCCTCGGTCTGCGCCACCATCGTCGCGCCGATCGTTCCCTGCAGCGGCGCGCGGACGATCTCCGCGTCCGCCCCGTGCAGGTCGAGATACTCGACGATTTCCTCGGTGTCGCGGATCCGTGGGCCGTCCGTCTCGACGACGAGCACGTTCACCTCCTCGGCGTTGCTCAGCAGCGGCAGCGAGGCCTCCACCGCGCGCGCCGCCACCGCGCTGCCGTCCCAGGCGACCAGGCAGCGGTTTCCCACCACCGACGGCGCGGCCGGCGGCGCGATCAGGACCGGTCGGCCGGAATCGAACAGCGCCGCGTCGCGGACCCGCCGGATGTCGGCGAACTCGTCCGGCCGGTAGGGGGAGGCGGCGACGAGATCGGCGCAGCGCGCCCGCCGCACCACGGTTTCCTCGAGCGGGCCGGGAAAGGATGCGAACTCGACGCCGGCCAGCCGCGGGTCCGACGACAGTTCTTCCAGCGTCGCCTTTGCCTGCGCCTCCGCAGCGTCGTCTTCCGCCTTAAGGGCGTCGGTGAACTGATCGGCGATATCCTTGGCGATATAGCCGGTGGCGAACGGCAGCGCCTCGCGCGGATCATGGCGCAGGAAAACCGCCTCGATGCGCGCCGAAAGCCGCGCCGCGACGGCCCCTGCGGCAATCAGCCGCTCCCTGTCTCCGGCATGCCCGTGTACCGGCACCACGATCTTGCGAATGGTCATGGCGCCACTCTACCCGCCGGCCTGCCGGTCGGGCAATCGCAACCGCCCGGGCGCCCGGTCAGGCAATCGGTCGGGCAATCCGCCGGGCAATTCGTTGTCTGGGACTCTCGGGCCTCAGCCCGCCTTCTTCAGCTCTTCCTTGCTGAGAAAGCTCGAACGGACAGCCTCGCTGCCCTCGCCGATCGTCTCGCCGGCAAGGCCGATGATGCGGTTGGCCTCCGTCGTGTAGTCCTCGAACATCGCGCGCATGTGCTCGAGCTGCATCTGCAGCAGCTCGGGCGGCGACTTGGCCCCTGCGAACTTGGCCAGGTCCTCGCTGTTCGCTTCGGCCCGCCGCACCGCGAAATCGGTGAATTCCTTGGCGAACCGGGTCGCGGTCTCGAGGAAGCCCATCTGCATTTCGATGGCCGTCTCGAACGCTTCCTGGTTGAACATCATCAGATTGTTGGTGGCCTTTTCCGCCGCCGGCTTCCTCTTCGCTGGCATGACCAGTACCTCCCTGTTCACGCGATTGAGGTCAATTGTTGCCATGATCGTTCCCTAAATACGTTGAGGGTGATCAATGATCCCCGCCGCTTTTGTTGGGATGGCAGCGAACCATGGCAAGATCCACTCCGAAGCTTACCGTCGTCTCCGAACGTGCCGAAACGAAGGCCGAGACCGGGGCCGAGACGAAAAAAGCCGCTGCGCGGCGCCCGGCACCGCCCCGGCAGCGCCAGCCCGAGCCCCCCGAGGCCGAGCTCGTGCCGCGCTTCGATACGCTCGACCGCGTCAACCGGGCGCTGCTCGCCCGCTGGACGCAGGGCATCTCTCCCTGGGCGCTGGCGAGCGCCTGGGCCGACTGGTCGACGCATCTGGCCGTCTCGACCGGTCGCCAGACCGAGCTCGCCCAGAAGGCGGTTGTCGACGCGGCCAGGATCGCGGCTTACGCGGCCATGCGCGGGACCGACGGCGTCGATGCGCCGTTCGCGCCGGCGCCCGGCGACCGCCGCTTCGACGATCCGACCTGGAAGGCGCGCCCGTTCGACCTGATGGTGCAGTCCTATCTCGCCGTCGAGGATTGGTGGCGGGCGGCGGCCGCGCCGATCCGCGGCATGAACTCGAAGAACGCCGATCGGATCTCCTTCATGGCCGACCAGTTGGTCGACGTGCTGGCGCCGTCGAACTCCGCGCTCACCAATCCGCAGATCCAGCAGGCGATCCTGCGCACCGGCGGCGGCAATCTGGTCCAGGGCTGGCGCAACCTGATGGAGGATGTCAGCCGACACCTCTCGGGCCAGCGGCCGGCGGGGCTGGAGCAGTGGCGGGTCGGCGAGACTGTCGCCGTGACCCCCGGCAAGGTCGTCTACCGCAACGACCTGATCGAGCTGATCCAGTATGCGCCGACGACCAAGAAGGTCGCCAAGGAGCCGGTGCTGATCGTCCCGGCCTGGATCATGAAGTACTACATTCTCGACCTGTCGCCGGAGAACTCGATGGTCAAATGGCTGGTCGGCCAGGGCCATACGGTGTTCATGGTTTCCTGGCGCAACCCGACCGGCAAGGACGCCGACATCAGCCTCGACGACTATCGCACCCAGGGCGTGATAGCGGCGATCGACGCGGTCGGCAAGATCGTGCCGCACGAGAAGATCCACGCCTGCGGCTATTGCCTGGGCGGCACGCTGTTGGCCATCGCCGCAGCCACCATGGGCCGTCGCCGCGACCATCGGCTCGCCTCCGTCACACTGCTTGCCGCCCAGACCGACTTCTCCGAGGCCGGCGAGCTGATGCTGTTCGTCGACGAATGGCAGATCGCCTTCCTCGAGGACATGATGTGGGACCAGGGCGTCCTCGACACCCATCAGATGGCCGGCGCCTTCCAGCTTCTCAGGTCGAACGACCTGGTCTGGTCGAAGATGGTGCGCGAATACGTGCTCGGCGAACGCGGCACGCAGAACGACCTGATGGCCTGGAACGCCGACCAGACGCGCATGCCCGCGCGCATGCATTCCGAGTATCTGCGCGGCCTGTTCCTGGAGAACCGGCTGACGGCGGGCCGCTTCGCCGTGGAGGGTCGCGTTATTGCCCTGCGCGACATCCGCGTGCCGTTCTTCCTCGTCGGCACCGAGCGGGACCACATCGCCCCGTGGCGCTCGGTCTACAAGCTGCACCTGTTCACCAATACCGACGTGACCTTCGTGCTCACCTCCGGCGGCCACAATGCCGGCATCGTGTCGGAGCCGGGCCACCCGAACCGTCGCTACCGCATCGCCACCCGCGTCGACGATTCGCCCTATCAGAGCCCGGACGAGTGGCTGCCCTGCGCCGAACGGAAGGACGGCTCGTGGTGGCCGGAATGGGACGCCTGGCTGAAGCGGCTCGGCGGCCAGGACCTGGTCGCACCGCCGCCGATGGGCGCGCCGAAGGCGGGCCTGCCCTGCCTCGAAGACGCGCCGGGAACCTACGTCTACGGAACCTGACGGGCGCCGGGCATCGGCTATCGGGCGGTCGGCTTGTGCCGGCCGTGCCAGTGCCGGGCGATGTCGACGCGCCGGCACACCCAGGCGTCCTCGTGCTCGAGCACGTAGTCGAGGAACCGCGCCAGCGCCGCCGTCCGTCCCGGCCGTCCGGCGAGCCGGCAGTGCAGCCCGATCGACATCATCCTCGGACGCGCGGCGCCCTCGGCGTAGAGCACGTCGAAGCTGTCGCGCAGATAGGCGTGGAACTGGTCGCCGGAATTGAAGCCCTGCGCCGTGGCGAAGCGCATGTCGTTGGCGTCCAGCGTGTAGGGGATGACGAGGTGCGGCCCCCTGGGCCCTGAAACCCAGTAGGGCAGGTCGTCGGCGTAGGAATCGGAATCGTAGAGGAAGCCGCCCTCCTCCATCACCAGCCGTCGCGTGTTCTCCGAGCAGCGGCCGAGATACCAGCCCAGCGGTCGCTCGCCCGTTGTCTCCGCGTGGATGCGGATCGCCTCGTTCAGGTGCCGGCGCTCCACGTCCTCGGCGATGTCGCGATATTCGATCCAGCGGTAGCCGTGGCTGGCGATCTCCCAGTCGGCCTCCGTCATGGCCGCGACCGCGTCCGGGTTGCGGGCCAGCGCCATGGCCACGCCATAGACGGTGACCGGCACGCCCCGTGAGGTGAACAGGCGCCACAGCCGCCAGAATCCGGCCCGGGAGCCGTATTCGTAGACCGACTCCATGTTCAAGTGGCGCTTGCCGGGCCACGGCTCCGCGCCGATGGTCTCCGACAGGAAGGCCTCGGAGGCGGCGTCCCCGTGCAGGATCGAGTTCTCGCCGCCTTCCTCGTAGTTGATGACGAACTGGACGGCGATGCGCGCGCCGGCCGGCCAGTCGGCCTCCGGCACGTCGCGGCCGTATCCGATCATGTCGCGCGGATAGGCGGGTTCCGTCATTGCGGGGCCCTCCGGCGCCTGGGGCGTGCCTCAGGCGTGCAGCATGCCGAAGATCTCGTCCTTCAGCTTCAGCCGCTCTTTCTTCATCTCTTCCAGATGGTCGTCGGTGGTCGGCTCGACGTCGGTCTCGGCGCGATGGATGTCGCGGTTTACGCGATGATACTCCTCGGCGAGCTTGTGGAAGTGGTTGTTCGCCGTCTTCAGCTCGTGGATTTTCTCGGCGTATTCCGGAAATTCTTCGTGCAGTTCGTGGGGTGTATGGGTCATTGGTACCGGTCGCTCACGCAAGGGGTGTTTGTCGCCGCTCGCTGTCGCACAGACGGGACCGCGAAATCAAGAGCGCGCGGCTCTGCCCGTCGGCTGGTTCCCGGCTCAGCCCATTTCCGCTTCGAACACATCCACCGCGTCGTCGTCGGTCTCCTTGATGGTCGCTTCCAAAGCGTGGGCGGCGTCGGCGGCCGCCTGAAGGCGGCTTTGGCGAGCAATCGGTCGTCGCCGGCCTCGCCTCGGCGGAGCCTGTATACGGCGGCATGACAGGTTTGACTTGTCCCGGCTCGCCTTGAGCAATAGAACCCCCAGCACTCCCTGCTTGCCGAAGCGACGTCCCGCGCGATCGGGAGCCGGATGGCACAAAGACTGACGTCAAGGGCGGCATATGAGCGCCAAACGATCCGTGATCATCATCACCTACGGTCGCACCGGCTCGACGCTCCTCGTCGGGCTGCTGAACACGGCCGACCGCACGCTGATCCGGGGCGAGAACGGCAATTTCTTCTACAACCTGTACAAGGCCTACAGCGCGCTGGTGCAGTCGAAGCGGCGCGGCGGGACGAAGCCCAACCATCCCTTCTACGGAATCGACAAGGCCGACCTCACCGGCTTCATCGCCATGTGCCGGCAGGCCGTCTACAAGGTCCTGGCGGTGCCGCGGCCGTGGCTGTCCGGCCCGACCACGATCGGGTTCAAGGAAGTCCGCTATTTGCAGATGGGCGAGCGGGATCTGCTCGAGTATATCGATTTCATGGACATGATATTTCCCGATCCCGTCTACGTTTTCCTGACCCGGGATCACGAAAAGGTCGCGTCTAGCGGGTTTTACAAGAGCAAGAAGAACAAGAGGAAGCTCGCGGAGAAGCTGGCGGCGTGCGACCGAAAGTTCGAGAACATAGCCTCCAGGAGGACCAATACGTTCTCCATTGACTATAAAGATCTAAAGGCCGACAGCGAGCCGCTGCGGGAGCTGTTCGCGTTCGCGGGCCTGGCCTATCATCCGGATCGGATCGAGAAGATCCTCAAGACCGATCACAGTCCGCAGACGCCGAAACACCTGGTGCGACGGACGTCGCCGGCGGATGCAGCCGGTTAGAGAGCCCAGCGCCGATACCGCATGAAGGTCTCAGTCGTCATTCCCACCAAGAACCCGGGCCGGATCTTCCGGGACGTGCTCGATCGCGTGCTCGCGCAGGACTGCCCCTGGCCCTACGAGGTGCTGGTGATCGATTCAGGCTCCAGCGACGGCACCCAGGACTATGCGCGCGCGAAGCCGGGCGTGCGCCTGCACGAGATCGCGCCGGAGGACTTCGGCCATGGCCGCACCCGTAATCTCGGCGCGTCGCTGACAACGAGCGAATACGTGGCGTTCCTGACCCACGACGCCCTGCCGGTCGACAACGCCTGGCTGCGCGCGCTGGTCGGGGCGCTCGAGCAGGACCCCAGTATCGCCGGCGCCTTCGGCCGCCACGTCGCCTATCCCGACGCCAGTCCCTTCACCAAGCGTGACCTGGAGGTTCATTTCGACCGCTTTTCCAGGCAGCCGCCGGTCGTCTCCCGAAAGACCGATCCGCAGCGATACGAGACCGACCAGGGCTGGCGCCAGTTCCTGCACTTCTACTCCGACAACAATTCGTGCCTCAGGCGCAGCGTCTGGGAGACGTTGCCCTATCCGGATGTCGAGTTCGCCGAGGACCAGATCTGGGCGCACCGGATGATCGAGGCCGGCTATGCCAAGGCCTACGCGCCGGACGCGGTCGTCTACCATTCGCACGATTACGGCGTTTTCGAGCGATTCCAGCGCTCGTTCGACGAATCGAACGCCTTCCGCGTCCTGTTCGGCTATCGTTTGAACGCGCGTCCGGTCCGTGCTTTCCTGTCGATCGGCTATCTCGCCAAGCGCGACCTCGCCTTCGCCTGGCGCAACCGGATTTCGCCCTTCGCGACGCTGAAGCGGCTTTCCCTGGACGTTGCCTCGGTGAGCGGCCAGATGGTCGGCGCCCACGCGCCGCGGCTTCCCGGGAGCCTGCGCCTGTCGCTGTCGCGCGACAAGCGCCTGCAGCGCAGCCTTCCCGTCACCACCCCGCGCTGGTCCGCGGAAGAACACTAGGATCGGAGGCCGACGGCCGTGCTGGTTGAGCCCTGCGAAATCCCCGACATCCTGCGGATCACGCCGAAGAAACACGGCGATCACCGCGGGTTCTTTTCCGAAACCTGGAACCGCCACACCTTCGTCGAGGCGACCGGGATCGCCGCCGAGTTCGTCCAGGACAATCATTCGATGTCCTCCGAGATCGGCGTCATCCGGGGGCTGCACTTCCAGTCTCCGCCCTATGCGCAGGGCAAGCTGCTGCGGGTGTCGCGCGGCGCGGTGTTCGACGTCGCCGTCGATATCCGCGTCGGCTCGCCGACCTACGGCCGTCACGTGGCCGCCGAGCTGTCGGCGGGGAACTGGTGCCAGTTGTGGATCCCGCCGGGCTTCGCCCACGGGTTCTGCACGCTTGAGCCCGATACCGAGGTGCAATACAAGGTCACGGGCTATTACGCCCCCGACAATGACCACGGTCTGGCCTTCGACGATCCGGCGCTCGCGATCGCCTGGCCGGTCGAACCGGCCGGGGCGATCCTGTCGGACAAGGATCGGCATCATCCGCGTCTGAAGGACCTGCCGGCCTATTTCCGGTATTGAGGAGTGCCTGCGATGAAGATCCTGGTGACCGGTGGCGCCGGCTTCATTGGATCGGCGGTGTGCCGCCATCTGATCGCCGACACGGACCACGCGGTGGTCAACGTCGACAAGCTCACCTACGCGGCGAACCTGTCCTCGCTCGACCCGATCGCCGGCGATCCGCGCTACCGCTTTGCCAAGATCGACATCTGCGACCGCGACGCGATCCACGCGCTGCTGGTCGAGGAGCAGGTCGACGGGATCATGCATCTGGCCGCCGAAAGCCATGTCGACCGCTCGATCGACGGGCCGGAGGAATTCATCCAGACCAACATCGTCGGCACCTACCGGCTGCTAGAGGCGGCGCGGCACTACTGGTCCGGTCTGCCCGAGGACAGGAAGCAGGCGTTCCGCTTCCATCACGTCTCGACGGACGAGGTCTACGGCTCGCTGCCGCTGGAGTCCGGGGTCTTCACCGAGGAGACGGCGTACGAGCCCTCGTCGCCCTATTCGGCCTCCAAGGCGGCGTCGGATCATCTCGCCCTGGCCTGGTGGCACACCTACGGCCTGCCGGTCGTGCTGTCGAACTGCTCTAACAATTACGGCCCCTATCACTTTCCCGAGAAGCTCATCCCGCTGATGATCCTCAACGCGATGGAGGACAAGGCGCTGCCCGTCTATGGCAGCGGCAGCAACATCCGCGACTGGCTCTATGTCGAGGACCACGCCCGCGCGCTGGCGACGGTGCTGACGAAGGGGACCCCGGGGGAATCCTACAACGTCGGCGGCGACGCCGAGCGCAGCAATCTCGATGTGGTCGAGGCGATCTGCGATCTCGTCGACGCGCGCCGGCCGCGCGCCGACGGCAGCCGCCGCCGCGACCTGATCACCTTTGTCGCCGACCGTCCCGGCCACGACCTGCGCTACGCGATCGACGCCTCGAAGATCGCCCGCGAGCTCGGCTGGACGCCGCGCGAGGACTTCGAGTCGGGTCTCGCCAAGACCGTCGACTGGTATCTCGACAACGAAGCGTGGTGGGCGCCGATCCGCGACGGGCGCTATACCGGCGAGCGGCTCGGCCTGCGCGCCTGAGCCCCGGGTTCCCGTTTTTCGGGGGCCCGTCTTTCTGGGGGGCTGTCTTTCGGGTTCCTGTCTTCCGGACCGCAAGCCTTTCGAGGCTCGGCCTAGGCCTCGACGTCGATCCGCACGTCCTCGACTGTGCCGTCCTTGGCCAGCGGCACGATGGCCAGGCGCTTCAGGCTGCCCGTCGTCTGGATCTTCAGGACCGGTGAGCGCGAGGTCAGATCCATGAGCAGGCGGTGGCCGAGGTGGAACCGGCCATCGTAGTCGTAGTAGAGCCGGACGCGGTCGTCATCGCCGGTTCGCGACAGCGTGAACCGGAGCCAGAAGGTCTTGGGAAAGCCCGTCTCGGGCGCCAGCCAAACCGAGGCGCGGTCCCCGGCGTAGCCGATTTCGCCCTTTTTCGGCCTGCCGGCGGCCGCGTCGACCGGCTTGAGCCCGCTCTCGGCCGGGGCGGACGCCTCCTCGGCGCCGAACCAGTACTCCGGCAGGTTCAGATAGCCCGCGCCCTGGTCGAGGATCATCGAGGCGGCCCGCTCGATCGTCTCCGGTTCGGCCTCGAGGCCCAGGAAACGCGCCACCTGTTCGACGCAGGCCCGCGGGTTCTCGGTGGCCTGCTCGTAGTTGATCATCAGCACCGGGGCGTCGACCTGGTCGATGAAGCTGAAGATCGCCTGATAGTTCGTCAGCGCGTCCTTGATCGCCGCCGGCAGGGTGCCGCCGGTGCGCGCCACCACGCTCATGCCGCGCGCCATCGGGTGGCGCATCACGAACAGATAGTGCGGATTGCGCAGGCTCGGATGAAACCTGTCCATCATCTGCGAGGCCTCGGGGAACTTGAAGCCCCAGATCCGGTGTTCGCCGTCGCGCTCGCGCGCGAGCTTGCCGAAATCGCCGAAATTCTTCTTGGAGACGATGGCCTGGACCGTGGAGTCCTCATGGTTGAAGCCGAGATTGTCGCCCATGAAGAGGCCCAGGCCGCGCAGCACCCCGGAGACCATCGAGGTCCCGCCGCGCGCCACGCCGAGCACGATCGCGGTGCGCGGCGCGCCGGGCTTCAGGCTGCTCTCGCGGATGACGGCGCAGGCATCCTTGCGCCCCGTCCCCATCACCGATCGGCGGCCGCTGTCGGCGTCGACGACGGTGGAGCTGTAGGCGGGATTGTTGACGGCGTTGATGCGCAGCGGATCGAGCCGGTTCGGCCGGACGAGATTGCGCGCCCTGCGCCACGCCAGTCTGATCTTCATCTGCTCAGGCTCCCGCGACCGGGGCGCTGCCGTCCCGGTTCATTCGTAGGCCTCGAGAAAGGAACTGAATTTCTTGAACTCGTTGTCCCAGGAGGTCGACTGGCTGAGGTCGAGGCCCTTCTTCCTGCGCGCATCGACCTCAGCCCCGCCGTCCAGCACCGTCATCAGAGTCTCGGCGATGCTGTCCACCGTCAGGTCGCAGTGCCAGGAGACGGATTCGTCGATCAGCCACTCGTTGTTGGCGCCGCGGTTGACCACCAGCGGGCAGTCGCAGGACAGAACCTCGAGCGGCATCAGCGACAGGTTGGTGAGCGACAGGACGAGTGCCGCGTCGGCCTGGCCGATCATGTCGGCGAGCTTCGCCGGCGGCACCACGCCGGCGTCGACGTGCGGGAAGGGGATGTCGTAGAAGTCGAGGTCCCATCCCGCCAGCAGCGCCGCGGTATCGCCGCGCGCGTCGCACACCCGCTTCAGCGCCAGCACGCCGAGCTCGAATGCGCGCCGCGCCGTCCCCGGCCGCGAATAGAAGAACACCTGCTTGGCGTATTTGGAGGGACGGCGAGGCGCCGGCTTGTAGATGTCGTGGTCGCAGGAGAACGAGATCGCCTGCGTCCGCATGCCGTATTCGGCCGCCAGCTTGTCCTTCAGCCAGTCGCCGGCCGTGATGGCGTCGAGACCGAGCCTGTAGGTGCCCTCGGCCAGGATCTGCTCCGACCCGACCGGATAGAAATACGGCTCGAAATCCTGCACGAAATAGATCTTGTGGGCGGCGTCCTTGTATTTCGCCACCCAGTAGGCCGTCTGCCAGCCGGTCGCGATCAGGAACCGGCTCGGCGGGATGTTCCGGCAGCCGAGCACGACCTTTGTGTGCTCCAGCGGCGTGAAGTGCTTGTGGATCGCGGCGATGGCCTCCCCGGCCCGCAGCCAGCGGTAGGGCTCCTTGATGACGATCGTCTGATTCTTCCAGCCGAGCAGCTCAAGGCCGCGCACGATCCGCAGGATCGTGGTGTGGCCGCCGGAGCCAGCCGCGAAGTCGGGGATGACCCAGGTGATCGAATCGCGCGGCGCCGCGGCGATGACGGCGGGATCGCCGCTGCCCTGCTCCTCCCCGAGATGGGTCTCGAACTTGTCGACGAGCTTGAAACGGCCGTAGCCGCCGCTGATCGCCTTACCGAGCGAACCGGGGATCATCTTGCCGATTTCGCCGCGCCCGCGATTGAGCGCGGTCGCCCAGCCGTAGCGCTGCACGTAGGCCGGCAGCCACTGCAGCTTCTGGATTGCGTTCATTGGCGCGCCCGTTCTCCGATGCGCAGCAGGTACCGTCCGTAGTCGGTCTTGCCGAGCCGCTCGCCGGCGGCGAGCAGGGCGTCGAGATCGATATAGCCCTTGAGGAAGGCGATTTCCTCGGGGCAGGCGATCTTCAGCCCCTGGCGCCGCTCGATGGTCTGGATGAACGAAGACGCCTCGTGCAGGGCGTCGTGCGTGCCTGTGTCGAGCCAGGCGTAGCCGCGCCCGAGCCGCTCGACCTGCAGCCGGCCGCGCTCGAGATAGGTCTGGTTGACCGTGGTGATCTCGAGTTCCCCGCGTGCCGACGGCTTCACGTCCCTGGCGATGGCGACGACGTCGTTGTCGTAGAAGTAGAGCCCGGTCACGGCCCAGTCCGAACGCGGCGCCGTGGGCTTCTCCTCGATCGACAGCGCCTTGCCGTCTCTGTCGAATTCGATCACCCCGTAGCGTTCCGGATCGACCACCTGATAGGCGAACACCGTCGCGCCCTCGGTGCGCCTGGCCGCACCCTCCAGATGATCCTGGAGGCCGTCGCCGTAGAAGATGTTGTCGCCGAGGATCAGCGCGCAGGCGTCGTTGCCGATGAAGTCGGCGCCGATGATGAACGCCTGCGCCAGACCTTCGGGCTTCGGCTGCACCGCGTAGGACAGCGACAGCCCCCATTGCTGGCCGTCGCCGAGCAGGGTCTCGTACAGCGGCAGGTGCTCCGGGGTCGAGATGATCAGGATCTCGCGGATGCCGGCAAGCATGAGCACCGACAGCGGATAGTAGATCATCGGCTTGTCGTAGACCGGCAGGAGCTGCTTGCTCATCGAGATGGTCAGGGGATGCAGACGAGTGCCGCTGCCGCCCGCGAGAATGATACCTTTCATCTACAGCTCTTTTTCACCGAGAGTAGGATGTGGGAACCGGTGGCCGGCCGCTGTCGGGCCGCGTTCGGACCTGCCGACGCGGGCGACTGCAACGTCAGGCGGCACCGACGCCGCCGTTTCCACTAGCCGCTGACGCCCTGTCAGTCAAACCGCGACGGCGGTAACGCTCACGAGCGCCGGCCCAGGGTGGACAGCAGCGTCAGCACCGCGTCGCTGTCCTCGGCGAACGGCGTTTGCGCGCTGGTCTGCCAAATGAAGCGTTCCGCGCGCAGAAACAGCACGATATCGGCCTCCGCCAGCGCCTTCCGGGCCAATTCCGTGTCGATCGACACGGTGTGGATGAACGTGGTCGAGGAGAAGAACAGCCGCAGGGAGGGATGCAGGGCCGTCCCGTAGGAATCGCAGATCACGGCAATCTTCGGCAGCAGCCGCGCGCCGTCGCGCGCCGTCGCCGTGTATCGCACGGTCGGCGCCTTGCCGGCCCGCTCCGCCCCGGCCCGCTTCCAGCGCACGCCCGGCCGCCGGAAGATCCAGGTATCGGCAGGCTCCGTCCGGTCGAGACCGGCGTACCGGACGAGGTCGGGCAGGACCTCGCGGGGCTTTCCGCGCGCGATTTCCAGGGAGGCAGACAGGCCCGGGGCGAGGTGGTCGACGATCGCGCGCGTCATCACTGCGGCGCCGGGCGTGGTCCAGTGGGTGTCGCGCGGGTGGTAGAGCGGTTCGGGCGACTGCTTCGCGGCCCGCTCCAGATCGTCCCACGCGTCGATGAAGCCCTCGACCGGCGCGCGCCGCATGAGCGCGCGGAACTGCTCCAGCCGTTCCCGCACCACCGTCTGCCGGCGCTGGTCGCGCTCGCCCAGGTGATCGGCATAGATCGTCGGCTTGTGCGGCGCGACCGCGTACAGGAACGTCTTTCCGGCCGCCTCCACCTCGTCCTTCAGGCGCGCGATGCCCGCCCGCAGGGTCGCGGGATCGTAGTCCGGCTCCAGGCCGCGGCCGATCGCGTGCTCGAAGAACACCCAGCCGTCGCGGCCCTGCAGCACCATCAGGGTGTCGAGGTCGCCGAAGACGCCGTTGTCGATCCGCGCGTCGAGCCGGCGCAGCGCGCGGCGCAGGGGCACCCGGTCGCGCAGCCAGGAACCCACGGCGGAAAAGCCCTCGCCGTTCACGAAATCGGTGGCGCCGACCTCCGGGAAGGGGACCGGATTGCGGTTGAGGTCCCCGGTATCCGGTCGCAGCAGCGGCGCGGCGACGAACAGGCCGGCCAGCGGCAGCGCCACCGCGATGGAAACCAGGACTTTCTCGTAGCCGCGCACCGTCCCCGCCCTAGAACTGGAAATAGATGAAGCTGGTGAACGCGCCCGCGATGACGAGCGTCAGGGCGTAGTAGTAGCCGACACCGACGACGAGGACACGCCCGGCGAGGCCCGCGATCCCGTCGCGCAGCAGCACGTCCGGCATGCGGAACGCGCGCGGCAGCACGAACACGAGCGCGGCGAGCGCCAGCACCGTGGACGCCCGGTTGGTCGCGGCCTGCGCCACGGCATCGGGAAGGCCCGCCATGTCCGGCGTCGCCAGCGCGGCGTAATAGCCGAGCGCGGCGCCGAGATCGGGCGCGCGGAACAGCACCCAGCCGGCCATCACCAGGAGCAGCGTCAGCGCCCGCGCGCCGATCACCGCCGGCAGCGTCTGGAACGTCCGCTCGCGCCAGCCGGTCAGCCGCTCGGCGACCAGAAGCAGCCCGTGCCACGCGCCCCAGAGCACGAAGGTCCAGGCCGCGCCGTGCCACAGGCCTGTCACCAGGAACACGATCCACAGGTTGGCGTAGGTCAGCAGGGCGCCGCCGCGGTTTCCGCCGAGCGGAATGTAGAGATAGTCGCGGAACCAGCTCGACAGGCTCATGTGCCAGCGCCGCCAGAATTCGGTGATCGAATGCGCCGAATAGGGCCGGTCGAAGTTCTCCGGGAACCGGAAGCCGAGAATGCGGCCGAGCCCGATCGCCATGTCGGAATAGCCGGAAAAATCGAAATAGATCTGGATCGTGTAGGCGACGAGCCCGATCCAGGCGGCGGAGAAGGTCAGGTCGCCCGACGACGTGGCGAAGGCGGCGTCGGCGATGGGCGCGACGCTATCGGCGATCACCACCTTCTTCACCAGTCCCAGCGCGAAGCGCTGCGCGCCTTCGGCGAAGTCGTCGAAACGGGTGCGCCGTTCGACGAGCGCCTCCGCGATCGTCGCGTAGCGCACGATCGGGCCGGCGACGAGCTGCGGGAACATCGAGACATAGAGCGCGAAATCGACGAGGCTGCGCGCCGGCCGCGCCGCCCCGCGCGCCACGTCGAACACGTAGGACATCGCCTGGAAGGTGTAGAACGAAATGCCGATCGGCAGGATCACCCCGTCCCAGGCGATGGTGCCGAGACCGGTCATGGTGCCGACGTCGTTGAACTGGGCGACGATGAAGTTGGCGTATTTGAAGTAGCCCAGGATCGCCAGGTTGGCGGCCACCGCGCCGGCGATCCCGGCAATCTTCAGGCGCCGGTCGCCGCTGGTGCGCGCCCGCGCCACGACCGCGCCGCAGGCGAAGTTGAGGACGATGGAGGCGATCAGGATCAGGACGAGGGCGCCCGATCCCCACACGTAGAACAGGACGCTGGCGACCAGCAGGACCGCGTTGCGGGCGGCCACCGGCACCAGGAAATACAGGCCGATCGCGGCCGGCAGGAAGAAGATCAGAAACTCGATCGACGAGAAGACCATACCCGATCCCAGCACGGCCGGCGGCGCGACGTCTCCGCACCGGCCGGCCGCATGCCGCGACCCGGCACTGTTGGCCGGTTAACTGCGGAACGTCTTTTCCACGTATCCGAGCAGTTCTTCAAGGGCCTGGTCGATCGACAGGTTGCTGGTGTCGATGATCAGCTCGGCGGTGTCGGGGGCCTCGTAGGGCGCCGAGATGCCGGTGAAGTCCTTGATCTCGCCGGTGCGCGCCTTGGCGTACAGGCCCTTCGGGTCGCGCTCCTCGCAGGTTCCCAGATCCGCCTTGATGTAGACCTCGTGGAAGTGCTCGCCCGCTGCCTTGCGCGCGCGCTCGCGGTCCGACTGGTAGGGCGAGATGAAGGCGGTGATCGTCAACAGACCCGCCCGCGAGAACAGCGCCGCCACCTCGCCGACGCGGCGGATGTTCTCCGCGCGCTCCTCCGGCGAGAAGCCGAGATTGGCATTGAGGCCGAAGCGGATGTTGTCGCCGTCGAGCACGTAGGTCTGGTAGCCGCGGTCGAACAGTGCCCGTTCGAGCTTGGTGGCGAGCGTCGACTTGCCGGCGCCGGACAGGCCGGTGAACCAGAGCACGCCGCCCTTGTGGCCGTTCTGGCGCTCGCGCTCGTCGGTCGGCACGCCGTGCTGGACGCGCGTGATGTTCTTGGCGCGCTGGGTGACGAGCTGGCGCTGGTCGGCGTAGCCCTCCATCGAGATGATGCCGCCGCCGGCGATGTCGTAGCCGTCGATCAGCACGAAGCGGCCGGTGCGGCCGTTGCGGGTGTGCTCGTCGAGGGCCAGCATGCGCCGGGAGCGCAGGACGACCTCGCCGACCTGGTTGCGCTCGACCTTCGAGGTGGTCGACGACGACAGGTCGGTGGTGTCGAGCACGTGCTCGATCTCCTGCACCGTGACCTGTGCCTCGCCCGTGCCGATCTTCATCTTGTAGATCTTGCCCTTTTCCAGGGGCTTGCGACCGAGCCAGAACAGCTTGGCGCGGAACACCTCGGTCTCGACCGGCGGGTTGGTCGTGTGCGAGGCCATTTCGCCGCGTTCGACGAAAAGCTGATCGTCGAGCGTGATGCCGATGCACTGGCCGGCGCCGACGGTATTCGGGCGCGCGTCCGAATCGGACGGTTCGGGCCACACCTCGATCGACTTGACCCGCGCGGTGTTGTTCGACGGCGAGAACATCAGCTCGTCGCCGACATGAAGGCGGCCGGATTCGATGCGTCCGGCCAGGATGCGCCGGTCGTCGAACTTGTAGACGTCCTGGATCGGGAAGCGCAGCGGCCGGTCGACAGACGTCGCGGGAAGCTGGAAGGAGTCGAGCGCGCCGACGACGGTCGGCCCGTCGTACCATTCCATGGCCTGCGAGCGGGTGGCGATGTTGTCGCCTTCGCGCGCCGACACCGGCACCACGAAGGTCGGCGTCACGCCGATCGAGGCGAGATAGTCACGGTATTCCGCCTCGATCTTGGTGAAGACGTCCTCGCGATAGCCGACCGCGTCCATCTTGTTGACGGCGACCGCGATCTGGCGGACGCCGAGCAGGTGCAGCAGATAGCCGTGCCGGCGCGACTGCTCCTGAACGCCCTCGGTGGCGTCGATCACCAGGACGGCGGCGTCGGACTGGGCCGCGCCGGTGATCATGTTCTTGAGGAATTCCTTGTGGCCGGGCGCGTCGATGATCGTGTAGTCGCGCTTCTCGGTCTTGAACCAGATCTGCGCGGTGTCGATGGTGATGCCCTGGTCGCGTTCGGCCTGCATGGCGTCCATCAGGAACGCCCACTCGAACGGCATGCCGCGGCGTTCGCACATCTTGCGGATCGCCTCGAACTTGCCGTCGGGCAGCGAGCCGGTGTCGTGGAACAGGCGGCCGACCAGCGTCGACTTGCCGTGATCGACATGGCCGACGATGACGATGCGCAGGAGCTGTCGGGCCGCGGCGCGGGTGGCGGCGGCGGTTGCGGAAATCGGACCAGCGTTCATGACGGGGCTTTCGGACATAATGGAATGACGGGGCGGCGGGCTTACATGTAGCCTTCTGCGCGCAGGCGCTCGAAGGAGTCTTCGGCCTCATGGTCCATGGCGCGGCCGGCGCGCTCGGACACCTTGGTGGTCAACAGTTCCTCGACGATCTCGTCGACGGTGGAGGCCGTGGAATCGACCGGGAAGGTGATGTCCTCGTCGCCCAGGGACCGGTAGCGCTTGCCGTTGTTGGCGAAATACAGCGAGATCAGCGGGATGCCCTCGCGCGCCGAGTAGCGCCAGATATCGATCTCGGTCCAGTGCAGCAGCGGGTGCACGCGGAGGTGGGTTCCGGGCGGGAAGTCGGTCTTGTACTGGTCCCAGAACTCCGGCGGCTGGTCGCGGAAGTCCCACTGGCCGGTCTCGCCGCGCGGGCTGAACACGCGCTCCTTGGCCCTGAGCGCTTCCTCGTCGCGCCGGATGCCGGCGAACAGGGCGTTGAATTTGTGCTTCTCGATCGCCGCCTTCAGGCCCAAAGTCTTGCGCGCGGCGGAGCGGGCGGCCGGAGGCAGCGTCTCGTCGGTCGCCTCGACCGGCGGGCATTCCTCGCGGATGAACTTCAGGTTCCACTCCTTGGCATAGCGGTCGCGGAACGCGTACATTTCCTTGAACTTCTTGCCCGTGTCGACATGCATGACCGGGAAGGGCACGTGTCCGAAGAACGCCTTGCGGGCGAGCCACAGCATCACGTTGGAATCCTTGCCGAGGCTCCACAGCATCGCAATGTTGTCGATGCGGTTGAAGGCTTCGCGAAAGATGTAGATGCTCTGGGCTTCGAGCTCGTCGAGATGGTTCATGGGATCTCTTCTTGTTACGTATGCGGCGCGTCACCCTGCGGGATCGGCGCCGAATTCCAGAGAGGCCTCGGGTCGGTCCGCGACCGCCGACCGTCGCTGGTGTCTATAGCGATCTACGCGGACTACGTAAAATGAATGCCGGGCCTTATAACGAAGCGATCCCTATGAGAAAAGACCCTTGTGCAGTGCAGCAAAATCCGTATGCCCGCTCGGCGGCATTTGAGCATCCTGTTCCATGAACGCCGTTCCGCGCGTCAGTATCGTTCTCCTGAACTGGAACGGCGGAGACCGCGTCGTCGAGTGCTTTCGTGCCGTTCGGGCCCAGGATTACCCCGAGATCGAGTTCATACTGGTCGATAACGATTCCGCGGACGGATCGGTGGAAAAGTGCCTGGCGGCCGGAAAGCCGGACAAGCTGATCCGGCTGCCGGAGAATCGCGGCTTCGCCGCCGGCATGAATGCCGGCATCGCCGAGGCGACCGGCGACTGGGTGATGCCGCTGGGTAACGATGTCTATCTGTCGCCCGACTACGTTTCCACCGTGGTCGCCCGCGGCGAGGCCGATCCGGAGATCGGCGTCGTCGGCGGCAAGGAATATGCCTGGGCGGACGGTGAGCGGACCAACCTGCCGCGCCCGAGCGCGGGCGCGCTGTTCGTGTCGCGGGAGCTGCGCGGCCGCTGGGTCCCGACCTCCGGGGATGCCTATGCCTTCGGCGTCTCCGGCTCGATGCCGCTGATGCGCCGCGCCATGCTGGACGACATGCGCGCGGTCCACGGCTATTGCTACGACGAGCGGTTCGGCACGGGCTACGAGGATCTCGACCTGTGGTTCCGCATGCAGCACCGCGGCTGGAAGGCGCTCTATTGCCCGGCGGCTACGGCCTGGCATGTCGGGTCCGCCTCCGCCGACGGCGCGTCCGGTTTCCTCGACAAGCCGCCGGACTATCAGCAACGCCTGTTCCGCAACCGCCATCTGATCTGGATGAAGGATATTTCGCCGGGCATGCGGCGGCGGCTGTGGCTGCGCTGGCACCTGTTCGAGCTGCTGCTGCCGGCCTATCTGTTGTTGCGGGCGCCCTCGGCGCTTGGCCCCTGGTGGCGCGGTCGGTGCGACGCCCGCCGCCAGGCGGCGGCATTTCGCAGCGAGGGCGAAACGACGAGCCGGCAGGCCCTGGTGCCGGAATCGGTGATGCTCGGCTTCGTGCGCTGATCTCGGGCGTGCCTGTGCCGGCCCGCTCCGGCCACCTAGTTGGGCACCACCTTGAGGCTGACTTCGCTCACCTCGATGGCGCGCCCCTGGCCTTGCGTGTCGGCCAGGATCGACACCAGCGCCAGCCGGGACGCCGCGTCCTCGCCGAATGCGTATTCGATCGCATAGGGACGGAACGTGTCGTCGAGTTCGAAACGCTGCCACCCCGAGCTGCGCCTTGCGCCGCCGGAGATCGCCAGCGCGAATTCGGGGCTGGGATTGTCCGGGGCGGCACGGGCAACCACGATCAGCCGCAGCGTGCTGTCGGCGATGGCGGCGCGGATATCGCGGCTGAACATGATCCGCGCCCCTTGCGTGCGACGGTTCGCCGAGGCGCCCTCGACGCGCGACTCGATCCGCACCACGCCGGGTCCGAACAGCTCCCTGACGTTCGAAACGGTGGTGTCCTCCGGCGCCGACAGACGCTCGGCCGCCGCGCCGACGAACAGGACGGCCGCACCGGTGTCATCCAGGCGCTGCGCCACCGCATCCATGCTTGGCAGCGAGGGCGCGAATATGGAAGAGAGGATGAGCCAGATGCCAAAGCCGATCGCGCCGATGACGGCCGCTGCGAAGACGACAGGTGCCGGCAGCCGCAGCGCGGCGAAGCGTCCCGGCTTCTCGTCGTCCCAGCCGATCGCGCCGCGCGGTCCCGACGGTGGTGTGATCGGTGGGGCCCCAGTTGGGTCTGGAGTGGCGCGCGCGTCGTCTGTGGTCGCCGCGTGCTGCGCGCCGATGAACGCCGCGACCGCCTCCGCGGTTGGCCCCTCTTTCGGACCGCGGCTCGCGTACTCGGACTCGATGCGCGAGATCGCCGCTTCGAGGTCCTGCCGATAGGCGTACTCGGTCTCCGCCGGGAGGGGCGGATCGGACTCCGCGATCAGGTGTTCGAGCTGGACACGCGCGCGGTCGTATATCGCCACGCGGGCCGCGGTGGAATCGCGGCCCTCGGCGGCGACCGAACGCGCGAGAATGGCAAAGAAGTGATCCAATGTGCCCGGATGCCCGCTTAGCCGACTTCGGCTAGGAATACCCGATGCGTCGCCCCTTTGCGATTCCTTCGGTGGCTTCGGACCGGTGGGCGGGGCCAATCCCCGTCAGCAGGGCAGCTTGATAGCTTCGCCCTGCCGGGGCCGCATGTAGAACGTGTCGTTCAAGGTGATCGACTCCGTCAGGATCTGGCCTATCGTGGGGATGTACTCGTACTGGACCTCGGTTATCACCAGGGTCGTTCCCTCTATCCGGACACCATTCGGCACCGTCATATTCGACCCCTTCGCCCGCGCCGAGGCGTGATAGGAGCAGCTGCCGAGCACCTTGTCTCCGTTGGATGTGATGTCGACGCTTGATACGACGACCTTGAGGGGCGCCGCCGAGTAGGGTTCCATGATCGCCTGGGCCGCGGAGAAGATGTTTTCCATCTCGACCTGGTTGATGATCGTGCCCTGGGCGACGAGGTCTCCAACGGAGCCGCCGGCCGTGGTCAGCTTGCGATCGACCGTGATCGCGTGGCTGAGTTCGACGCCGCCCGCGTAGATCAGGATCAACACCGGCAGGATGAGCGCGAACTCGACGGCTGACGTGCCGATTTCGTCCCGGCGCAGGGTTTTCCAGCGAAATCGCTTCCATGCGGTCATCGTGTCGCCTCAGAACGGCTCGTTTCGAAAGGTCGCGGCCGCGGACAGCAGGAAGTTGCCGTTGGCCAGGTTGGTCGGGGAGATGAAGTCCGGCAGCACGGTCGGCCATTCGTAGAAGGCGCGAACAAGCATGATGTCGCCGCCCAGGCCGGGCTCGTAGACGAAGTCGGCGTCCGTGAACTTGCCCTCGCCGTCGATCGGCACCGGCTGTCTGGCGCTGAAGTCCTGTAGCTTGCGGACGTCGATCTTCAGTCCATTGTCGCAGTCGAGCAGCGCGATCACGCCGGAACAGACGGCCTGCTTGAACTTGGCTTTGTTGAATTTCTGTTCCTGCGCCTGGCCCGTGCGGATGAGGCGGGCCGCATCGGCCAGTCCCGTTTCCATGAGCTGGCCGGCGAAGAAGATAAGCGCGGTTTCAAGGATCGCGAACAGGATGGCGAAGAACGGCAATGCCACGAGGGCGAACTCGACGGCAATGGCGCCTTCCGTGTCCCGGGCGAAGCGACGAACGAGTCGCCGTCGCACCGCCAGCGCTTGCCGAGCAATCATTCCGCTGCCTCCGAGTTGGTTCCGAGCGCGCGCATCTGCGTGGCGACACCCGCAGGTATCTTCGGTACCCGAACCAAACTTAGACAGAGAATGTTTGCCGAACCGTTTCCGGCAACGCCGGAGCCTCGGGGATTGCGGTAGGGCTTCGTTAACTCAGGCGGTGCGCCTTCGTCTCGAAGGCGTCGGTCAGTTGGACCCTGCCTGGCCGGACGCCAGCCCGATGCGATCCTGGATCTGGGCATTCAGAGTCGTGTAGTTCTCGCCCGTGTCGCCCAGCATAAGGGTGCGTTCGCAGGTCGGGGCGCAGCTGTATGAGAGCCGGCTGGGACCGCGTTGGACCGTGACGATGCCGACATCGTCTCCACGCACGTGAAGTGTAAGATCGCCGATCGTCTGTCCGGCCGAATCCAGAACGATCATGTTGGTCACGCCGAAGCTCTTGCCTGTCACGACCAGCATTTCGCGGTTATGAACGAGGGCGTCGGCAATTGACGGATTGCCGATAATGACGGTCGCGGCGGGTTGGTCCAGCTGCACGATCTTCGCGCGATCGACCTCGACGAGCAGGGTGTCTTCCAGGGCGACCGCAGGCCGCGTTGTGGTGGTCGCGACGGCCATCAGCAGCGCGCCTGCGAGAATTCCCCTGAAGACCGGCATGAAGATCGGCATGGCGAACATCCTTCCGCAACCTACTCACGTGCGTGGACTGTACCGAAATATTGGTAAACGAATTGCCAACGCCGCCGGCGATGGATTCGCCTGGGGCGGTTCTGTTTGACGCCGGGCCAGTTAAGCGGTGCCGACTACGATGTTTCGTCGCCACGTGTCGGCTGACGGTCGCCGGGAACGAATTTCCCCGTCTAATGAAGGTGTATTAAATTGCTAATTGCTTCGAAAGATCGGAATAATACAGAAAACAACAAGCTTATACTCTAAAAAATGATGTGGTTAACGGCGTTTAACCGAACTAAAGCAGAAATTTCTAGGGATGATTGGTGAGTAAAGATCGATAGCAAATCGTTCACCAACGGATTTGAACTGTAAATTACATGCATATGTGTGCGATCGAATTAAGTTGTTCGTAACGCGTGGAGCGTAGGGTCGCCCTCGGTTCGATGAACGAGGCCCAAAAACGCCGGTCGAACCGAGCGTCTTAAGACGATAGGACAAGGAGCGATCAAGATGACCAATCTCTTCAAGAACTTCGCCCGTGACGAGTCGGGTGCCACCGCCATCGAATATGGCCTCATCGCCGCCGGCATCTCGGTTGCGATCGTCGGCATCGTGTATTCGGTCGGTGGTTCGCTGACCACGACCTTCACGACGATCAACGACAAGCTGACCGGCGCCGGCGCCTGATTGGCCGCCGCAGGCAGTTTGCCTGTTACGATCCGCCGCTCCGGCTCACGCAGCCGGGGCGGCGTTTCGTTTTTATTGCGCCCGGCCGTTTCGTGGCACCTGGACTTTACGGACTCCGACATCGGCCACGCGTTTAGATCGACCTCGCGTTTAAGCCGCCATTAAGCGGTGCGTGGCATATACGGTGTCTCGGACTGTGCGATCCCGGAGCAGTTTCGCGATATGTTGAACGCCGCCCTCTTGCTTGTCTTTCCCGGTGCGATGGCGCTGGCCGCCAGTCTCGACTTCTTCACAATGACGATTCCGAACCGGCTGACGATCGCGTTCGCGGTGCTGTTCTTCCCCGCGGCCTACTTCGCCGGACTGGCGCCTGCGGAGATCGGCATGCATGTCGCTGCCGGCGCGGCGGTGCTCGTCGTCTCCTTCGCCTTCTTCGCCTTTGGCTGGATCGGCGGCGGTGACGCGAAGTTCGTCGCGGCCGTCGCGCTTTGGCTGGGCTGGAGCAATCTGCTCGAGTACGCCTTGCTGTTCTCCCTGCTCGGCGGCGCGCTGACCCTGGTCATTCTGTCGGTGCGCCGATATCCGCTGCCGTTCATGCTCACACGCGCCGACTGGGCCGTGCGCCTGCATGATTCGAAAACCGGCATTCCATACGGTATTGCGCTGGCCGTGGCGGGTTTTATGGTCTATCCGACGACGGCCTGGATGGATGCGTTCGTCAGGTAAATCAGGCATTTATTGCGACAGCTATCAATTCGATACTTCTCATTAACCATAAGTTGACCATTCGATCCGCATGATCCTTTCAAACGCCGCGTCTTTGCGGCAGCGAGTTGGGATGATGTGTCATGAAAGTTGCGCGTCTCGTCGTACTTGGTGTTGCCGTCGTCGCCGGCTTTTTTGCCTGGCGGCTGGCCAGCAACATCGGCAGCGATCAATCCCCGGTCGTCGTTCAGCAGAAGGTTGATACCGACGAGATCCTGGTGGCCACCAAGGATATCGCGCCCGGCGCGACGCTGTCGGCCGCCGATCTCACCTGGGAAAGCTGGCCGCGCGACGCCATCAACCACGCATTCGTGACCCGCAGCGGCGATCCGCAGGCTATCGACAAAACCGCCGGTTCGGTTGCGCGGACCAGTTTCTTCTCCGGCGAACCGATCCGGGACACCAAGCTCGTCAAGAGTGGGGCCGGCGGGTTCCTGTCTGCGATGCTGCCGACGGGTATGCGCGCCGTGGCCACGAAGACGTCGCCGGAAGTCGGCGCCGGTGGGTTCATCCTGCCCAACGACCATGTCGATGTGGTTCTCACCCGGCAGGACATGAGCGCCAATTCCGGCCGTGATGCCCTGATCAGCGAAACCGTGCTTCAGAACGTCCGCGTCCTCGCGATCGACCAGACGCTCGAGGAGAAGGACGGCCAGATGAACGTGGTCGGCAACGTCGCCACGCTGGAGCTGCGTCCCGAGCAGGTCGAGGTTCTCGCGCTGGCCCAGCAGCTCGGCGACATCTCGCTGTCGCTGCGCAGCATCATGGACGGACCGGGAGCCGATGCCGCTCCGCAGACGGTAAATGGTCTGCTGGGCGGTCGGCGCGGAACCGTCACCGTCGTGAAATTCGGCGTTCCCGTCCAGGTGAACACCAATTGAGTACGAGCATATCGGGGGACTCCGCCATGGCTCGCAGGAGCATCAGATACTCGGTTCTGGCCTTCGCCTTCGCGGTTGCCGCGATCGTGCTCAACGCGGTCGGTGCGGCGCCAGCCGAGGCACAGTCGACAGGCCACATGACCATCCAGCCGGCGGAGCTCTCGGCCTCGCGCCTGGTTAAGCTCGGCCTCGGTAAATCGCTGGTCATCGACCTGCCGCGCGACGCCAAGGACGTCCTGGTGTCCAGCCCCAAGGTCGCCGATGCGGTGATGCGCACCGCGCGTCGGGCCTATCTGATCGGCCTTGAAGTTGGCCAGACCAACGTCTTCTTCTTCGACGTCGCCGGACGCCAGATCGCGGTCATCGAGCTGCAGGTCGATCGCGACACGATGGCGCTTTCGCAGAGCATTCGACAACTGGTCCCGGGTTCGGCGGTCAAGGTCGAGTCCATGAACGACAACATCGTCCTGACCGGGACGGCGCCGACCGCTGCCGACGCGGAAAAGGCCACGGACATCGCGGGCCGTTTCGCCGGGGATCCCGCCAAGGTCCTCAACATGATCGCCGTGGAGGGAAGCGAGCAGGTGTTCCTCAAGGTCACCGTCGCCGAGGTCAAGCGGCAGGTCCTCAAGGAACTCGGCATAGACTGGAACCTGCAGATCAATTCCAGCACGATCGCCGCCAACGTGATTTCCAACCCGGTGTTCGGACTTGGTCTGTCGCAGCTGCCCGCACTTACCGGCCCCGTGACCTGGAGCGACGGCACGACCGCCATCAGCGCCCAGGTGCGCGCGCTCGAATCCAATGGCCTGCTGCGGGTCCTGGCTGAACCGACGCTGTCGGCGATCAGCGGGGAGACCGCGAACTTCCTGGCCGGCGGCGAGTTCCCGGTGCCCATAGGCAATACCTGCGATCCCGATACCGGACAGTGCCAGCTCTCGATCGAATTCAAGCCCTTCGGTGTCGCGCTCGCCTTCACACCCGTCGTGATGTCGGCGAACCGCATCAGCCTCAAGGTCAAGACCGAGGTCTCCGAGATCGACCGGCAGTCGGAAGTCGTCCTGCAGGATACGCGCATTCCCGGCATCAAGACCCGGCGCACGGACACCACCGTCGAGCTGCCGAGCGGCGGTTCGCTCGCCCTGGCCGGGCTCATCCAGCAGGACTCCAAGCAGGTCTTCAACAGCGTGCCCGGCATCGGCGACATCCCGATCCTCGGGACTCTGTTCCGCAGTCGCGACTTCCAGACCGACGAGACGGAGCTGGTGATCCTGGCGACCCCGTACATGGTCGAGCCGACCTCGCGCGACGAGCTTGCCCGGCCGGACAAGAACTTCGCGCCCGCGTCGGATCCCGCCGCGATCCTGCTGGGCCGCCTGAATCGCCTTTACGGTCTCGCCGAGAAGAATCCGGCCGGTAACTACCGCGGCCCGATTGGCTTCATTGTCGAATAGGGGGCGGCACCAGCCGAAGCATCGATGAACGTCAGGTCGAAAAAAATGCCGATCTCGTACACTGCTCGCCGTGTCGTGATGGTCGCCCTCGTCGGATTGCCCATCGCCGCCTGCCAGTCCGATCGCGTGATCACCGGATCGGTGCCCACGTCGGTGGAACAGCGCTATCCCATCGGCGTCGTGCCCGAACGCGTCAAGCTCGATCTCAATGCGACCGGAACCGGGTTGTCGAGACCCGACAAGGCGATGGTCGAGGAATTCGTGCTCGGCTGGCGCCGGCAGGGCACCGGGGGGCTCGAGGTGATGGCGCCGACGGGCACCGCGAACGAAGCCCAGGCCGCCTCCGTTGCCGAGGAGGTCAAGGCGATCGCCTACGCCTACGGCATGCCGGTCGAGTCGGTCCATGTCGTGGGGTATCGCACGACGCAGTATACCGCCCCGGTTCGTCTTGCCTACGAGCGGGCGACGGCGACGCTGGAATGCGGTGCCTGGCCGACCAATGCCGGCGGCGACTGGCGGAATCTTCCCTACGAGAATTTCGGCTGCGCCTCGCAGAAGAATCTTGCTGCGATGGTCGAGGACCCGCGCGATCTGAACGGACCGCGGTCCGGGACGACGCCGCGTGACGGCCAGCGGCGCGACACCGTGTACGGCAAGTATCGGAAGGGCGAGGATCCGTCCACGATCTACAACGACGCGGGCACGGGTCAGATCAGCGAGGTTGCGCAGTAGCCATGAGTGTAGCGGCCGAAAAGCTCGACAGGACCGAGGCCGAAACGCCGGCCACGGGCAAACAGCAGGATCGGTATATCCCGCCGCTTCCGCGGGTTTCGATCCAGGTCTTTTGCGAGACGCCTGAAACCAATGCCGCCTTCTCGGAAGCCGCGAGCGATCGCCGTGCCTCCCGGGCCCATATGACCGTGCAGATGGGCGGCCTCGCGGCGGCACGCGAATTCTACGTCAACGCCGCGACGCCGAATGTGGTCGTGGTCGAATCGACGGCCGGTGCCGATGGGCTGATCGAACAGCTCGACCGCTTGGCCGATGTCTGCGACTCCGGCACGCGCGTCATCGTCATCGGTCATGCCAACGATATCGGGCTGTACCGTAAGCTGATGCACAAGGGCGTCAGCGACTATGTGCTCGCGCCGATCAATCCGATCCTGGCGCTGTCGGCCCTGTCCTCCCTATTCGACGTGCCGGGGACCGACCCGCTCGGCCGCACCATCGCGTTTGTCGGCGCGAAGGGCGGAGTCGGGTCGTCGACCGTCGCGCACAACGTCGCCTGGGCGATTTCCCAGGAACTGGTCAGCGACGTGGTCATCGCCGATCTCGATCTGGCCTTCGGAACTGCGGGGCTCGACTTCAATCAGGACCCGCCGCAGGGCATGGCCGAGGCGGTGTTCGCGCGCGAACGGCTTGACGAGAACTACCTCGACCGACTGTTCTCCAAGTGCACCGATCACCTGAGCCTGATCGCCGCGCCATCGACGCTCGACAAGGAATACGACCTGCCCGGCGATTCCATGGAGCCGGTCATCGAGCTGATCCGCAAGACGGTGCCGACCGTCATTCTGGACGTGCCGCATCTGTGGACGACCTGGGCGAAGGCCACGCTGCTGGGTGCCGATGAAATCGTCATCACCGCGATGCCGGATCTCGCCAATCTTCGCAACGCGAAGAACCTGGTCGACATGTTCAAACAGACCCGGCCCAACGACCGCCCGCCGATCGTCGTTCTCAATCAGATAGGCGTGCCCAAGAAACCGGAAATCTCCGAAAAGGATTTCGCGGCCGCCCTGGAACTGGACATCTTCGCGACCGCCACGTTCGATCCGGTGCTGTTCGCCAATGCGGCGAACAACGGACAGATGATCGCCGAGACCCAGGCCAACGCGAAGCCGGTCGAGATGTTTCGGTCTCTGGCCGAGGCGCTGACGGGCCGCTCCGAAGTCCGCAAGGCCAAGCGATCACCGCTCGCGCCCTTGCTGAAGAAATTGTCGATGAAAAAGAGCTGAACGGATCTGATAGCCCATGTTCGGCAGACGAGGCACGCAATCTGACGTAACGCACCCGGCGCCCGCGGAGCAGCCGCGGCCGCCTGTCGCGGAAGCGCCTGTGAAGGCCCGCGCGGAGCCCCGCGAAGAGGCGGCGGCGAAGCCGGATACGACTCCGTCGGCTGTTCCGGATACGGATGTCCCGCAATCCCCGTCAGCATCCTCCGAGACGACCGATGCGTTGACCGAACTCCTCGCGCCCAAGGCGTCCGCGACGGCCACCACCCCTGCCGCCACACCCAAGCCGCCGGCCGCCGCGGCGTCTGCTGAATCGAAGCGCCCGCCGCGACAGGCGCGCACCCGACCGGTGCGGTCGGAGGAGTATTACGACACCAAGACCGCCATCTTCTCGGCGCTGATCGACGCGATCGACCTGAGCCAGCTGGCGAAGATGGACGTTGAATCGGCGCGCGAGGAAATCCGCGATATCGTCAACGAGATCATCTCGCTGAAGAATGTCGTGATGTCGATCGCCGAGCAGGAGGAACTGCTCGACGACATCTGCAACGACGTGCTCGGCTACGGCCCGCTGGAGCCGTTGCTCGCGCGCGACGACATCGCCGATATCATGGTCAACGGCGCCGACACGGTCTACATCGAGGTGTCGGGCAAGATCGAGCAGACCAATGTCCATTTCCGCGACAACGGCCAACTCCTGAACATCTGCCAACGGATCGTCAGTCAGATCGGCCGCCGCGTCGACGAAGCCAGCCCGATCTGCGACGCCCGCCTTCCCGACGGCAGCCGCGTCAACGCCATCGTTCCGCCGCTGGCGATCGACGGGCCCGCCCTCACCATTCGTAAGTTCAAGAAGGACAAGCTCACCCTCGAGCAGATGGTGAACTTCGGCACGATCTCGCCGGAGGGCGCGACCATTCTCGAGATCATCGGGCGTGTCCGATGCAATGTCGTCATCTCCGGCGGTACCGGCTCGGGCAAGACGACGTTGCTCAACTGCCTGACCCGATACATCGACGAAGACGAGCGCGTCATCACCTGCGAGGACGCCGCCGAACTGCAGCTGCAGCAGCCCCACGTGGTGCGCCTCGAGACCCGCCCGCCCAATCTGGAAGGCGAGGGCGAGGTGACCATGCGCGATCTGGTCAAGAACTGCCTGCGTATGCGTCCGGAGCGGATCATCGTCGGCGAGGTGCGCGGACCCGAGGCCTTCGACCTTCTGCAGGCCATGAACACCGGCCATGACGGTTCGATGGGCACGCTCCATGCCAACAGTCCCCGCGAGGCCCTGTCGCGTATCGAGGGCATGATCACCATGGGCGGGTTCAACCTGCCTTCGCGCACCATTCGCGAGATGATCACCTCCTCGGTCGACGTGATCGTCCAGGCAGCCCGCCTGCGCGACGGCTCGCGCCGCATCACCCACATCACCGAGGTGATCGGCACCGAAGGCGAGGTCATCACCCTCCAGGACCTGTTCGTGTTCGATATCATCGGCGAGGACGCCAACGGCCGGATCATCGGCCGGCACCGGTCGACCGGCATCGCCCGGCCCGCCTTCTGGGATCGCGCCCGCTACTTCAACGAGGAAAACCGTCTGGCCGCGGCGCTCGATGCCGCCGAGGTTCAGGACGAAGACGGCAACGCGTTCGGAGGCTGACGCGAATGCTCGACGACCGCATCATCAGTCTGGCGATCGCGGTGATGGCGACGATCGCCGTCGGCGGCGTCGCCTGGGTGTTCGTCTATCCGCTGCTGTCGGGCGAGCGCCGGACCGAAAAGCGCGTACAGACCGTCGCGGGGCGTCGCAACACGGGCGCCTCCATCGCCAAGGCGAAGGCGGAAGCCGAGGCCGGCAAGCGCCGCAAGGCGGTACAGGAAACCCTGAAGGAACTGGAGTCCAAGCAGAAGGCGCGCAAGCGGCCGCCGCTGCGCGTTCGCATCGCCCAGGCCGGCCTGAAATGGAGCGTGAAGGGCTACCTCGCGTTCAGCGTCGGGGTCGCGTTCGTCTTCACGTTCTTCGGGCTTATTTTCGGGGCCCAGCCGATCGTGCTGCTGGCGATCATGATCTTCAGCGGAGTCGGCATCCCGTACTGGATGCTCGGGTTTCTGAAAAAGCGCCGCATGAAGAAATTCCTGCAGGAGTTTCCCAATGCGGTTGATGTGATTGTCCGCGGCGTGAAGGCCGGGCTGCCGCTGGGAGATTGTCTCAGGATCGTCGCCGGCGAAGTTCAGGAGCCGGTCAAGACCGAGTTCCGTCACGTCGTCGAATCCCAGGCGCTGGGGCTGCCGCTCGCCGATTGCGTCGAGCGCATGTACGACGGAATGCCTTTGCCCGAGGTCAATTTCTTCGCGATCGTCATCTCCATTCAGCAGAAGGCGGGCGGCAATCTGTCCGAAGCGCTCGGCAACCTCGCCAAGGTGCTGCGCGATCGCAAGAAGATGCAGGGCAAGATCCAGGCGATGAGCCAGGAGGCCAAGGCCTCAGCCGCGATCATCGGCGCGCTTCCGGTCGCGGTCATGATCCTCGTGTTCGTGACAACGCCGAGCTACATCTCGCTGCTTTGGACCGAGCGGCTCGGGCACATCATGCTTGCCGGGTGCGCCGTCTGGATGCTGATGGGCGTGCTGGTGATGAAGAAGATGATCAACTTCAAGTTCTGAAGGCAACGGCGATGCAGGGACTTATCGACACGATCTACAATCCCTCGTTGCTCGTCGGGATCTTCTCGGCGATCGCGGCCGCGGCCGCGATCCTGTCCGTGGGCATGCCGCTCCTGTCGGGCGATCGCCTCGGCGACCGTATGAAATATGTCGCCAAGGAGCGCGCGCAGATGCGCGAGCGCGAGCGGGCCAGGCTCGCCGCCGAAAAGAACCGGGTTTCGCTGCGCAAGTCGCCCAAGGCCTACATGCAGCAGGTCGTGGACCGGCTGAATCTGCGTAAGTACCTCGAATCGTCGGACACCCGGGACAAGCTCAAGATGGCCGGGTATCGGGGCCAGGCGGCGCTGATCACCTTCCTGTTCTTCCGTGTCGCGCTGCCCCTGGTCCTGTTCGTGCTCACGCTCCTCTATCTCTTTTTTGTCGGAAACTACGATTCCCAGCCGGCCGTGATCAAAGTCCTGATCGCGGTCGCGGCCGCTTATGTGGGGTTCTTCGCGCCCAATCTCTACGTCACCAATCAGGTCAAGCGCCGCCAGCAGGAGATCCAGCAGGCCTTCCCCGATGCCCTCGACCTGATGCTGATCTGCGTGGAATCGGGCATGTCGATCGAACAGTCGTTTCGCAAGGTCAGCCAGGAGATCGGCAGCCAGTCGATCGCGCTGGCCGAGGAACTGAGCCTGACGACGGCAGAGCTGTCCTACCTGCAGGATCGCCGCGTCGCCTACGACAATCTCGGCAAGCGGACCGGCCTGCCCGGCGTCAAGGCGGTCGTCACCGCGCTGATCCAGGCCGAGCGCTACGGCACGCCGCTCGGCCATGCCATGCGCGTGATGGCGCAGGAAAACCGCGACCTGCGCATGGCCGCGGCAGAAAAGATGGCCGCCGCGCTGCCGCCGAAACTGACGGTTCCGATGATCGTGTTCTTCCTGCCGGTCCTGTTCGTCGTCATCCTGGGACCGGCGGCGATCAAGCTGATGAAGCTGTAGCCTTCGCAACCGGTACGGGCCACGCGCGGCCCGTACCGTCGCCGGTTCTAGCCGCAAATCCCGCCACAAATCCCGGGCGCCGCGTCATCGACGCGGCTTTTTCGTATCCGAAATAATGCGAAATGCAGCGAATTTTTCGTTTCATGCCGAATTTCTAGACGAAACACATATCAACGAATACGATCAGCGGTACGGATACGGATCGTTCGGCAGAACCGCTGCATGCAGGATTTCGCGGAAGCTTTCACGCTGGCCTTTCAGCTGATCGCCTCGGGCAATGCCGATCTCGTCGAGATCGTGCTGTTGTCGCTGCGCGTCAGCGTGACCGCCGTGCTGATCGCCGGCCTGATCGGCCTGCCGCTCGGAGCGCTGCTGGCGGTGGCGCGCTTTCCCGGCCGCGGCGGCCTGATCGTCGTCGTCAACGCGCTGATGGGCCTGCCGCCGGTGGTTGTCGGGCTGCTCGTCTACCTGATGCTGTCCAACGCCGGACCGCTCGGCGTCCTGCAGCTTCTCTACACGCCGACAGCCATGATCATCGCCCAGGCGATCCTGGTCACGCCGATCGTCGCCGCGCTGACGCGCCAGGTGATCGACGACCTGAACCGCGAATACGACGAGCAGCTGCGCTCGCTCGGGGTGGGATGGTACGACGCGGTTGGCACGCTGCTGTGGGACGCGCGCGGCAGCCTTGCGACGGCGCTGCTCGCGGGCTTCGGCCGCGCGATCGCCGAGGTCGGCGCCGTGATCATCGTCGGCGGCAACATCAATCACGTCACCCGTGTCATGACGACGGCCATCGCGCTGGAGACCTCGAAGGGCAACCTGGCGCTGGCCCTGGCGCTCGGCGTCATCCTCATGCTGATCGCCCTCGGCGTGAACGCGCTCGTGCTCTCGCTTCGCTCCGCGCGGATGGAGGCTGCCCGTGCATAGCCTCCAGCCCCTGAACACGCAGCCGGAGACCGCGCCGGCGCGGCACAGCGACATCCTGCCGCTCGTCGCCGAGGGGCTCGTCTTCGAGGCGGGAGGCCGCCGGCTCATCGACGGGATCGATCTGGAGCTGCAGCCGGGCGCGCGCACGATCGTCCTCGGCCCCAACGGCGCCGGCAAGAGCCTGCTCCTGCGCCTCCTGCACGGTCTGATCCGGCCGACCGCCGGGCGCGTCGTGTGGAAGGGCCGTCCGGCGGATGCCGCCATCCTGCGCCGCCAGGCGATGGTCTTCCAGAAGCCGGTTCTGCTACGCCGGACCGTATCGGCGAATATCGATTATGCCCTCAAGGTCCGCGGCGTTTCCCGCGCCGAGCGCGGCCCCCGGGTCGCCGAGATGCTGGCGATCGCCGATCTGCAGTCCCTTGCCGACGCGCCGGCGCGCGTCCTTTCCGGTGGCGAGCAGCAGCGGCTGGCGCTCACCCGCGCCCTGGCCACGCAGCCGGAGATCCTGTTTCTCGACGAGCCCACGTCGAGCCTCGATCCGACGTCGACGCAGGCGATCGAGCAGCTCATCGACGACGCTGCGGCCGCCGGAACGCGGATCGTCATGGTCACCCACGATCTTGGCCAGGCCCGCCGCCTCGCCGACGAGGTCGTGTTCCTTCATCGCGGCCGCATCGCCGAGCGGACGGCTGCGTTCCGCTTTTTCCAGTCGCCGGTGTCCGCGCCGGCAACGGATTTCCTGGCGGGTCATCTCGTCATCTGAAAACAGGGCTGAGGGAGTAATGCCGATGTTCCATCCGACGACCAGACGCTTCGCGCTCGGGGGGCTCGCCGCTGCCGGACTGGCGGTCGCGACGCTCGCCCCGCTGACGACGACGGCCAGTGCCGAGGAAAAGTTCATCATCGTCCAGTCGACGACGTCGACGGAGAACTCGGGCCTGTTCAAGCACCTGCTGCCGCTCTTCAGCGACGAAACCGGCATCGAGGTCCGCGTCGTTGCCGTCGGCACCGGCCAGGCGATCAAGAACGCGCAGAACTGCGACGGCGACGTCCTGTTCGTGCACGCGAAGTCGGCCGAGGAGAAATTCGTCGCCGACGGATACGGCGTGAAGCGCACCGACGTGATGTACAACGACTTCGTCATCGTCGGCCCGAAATCCGATCCCGCCGGCGTCAAGGGCACGAAGGATGTGTCGGCCGCGCTGAAGACGATTTCCGACAAGGCGGCGCCATTCGCCTCCCGCGGCGATGATTCCGGCACGCACAAGGCCGAGCTGCGCCTGTGGCAGGCCGCCGGCGTCGATCCGACGGCGGCGAGCGGCTCCTGGTATCGCGAGACGGGCTCCGGCATGGGGCCGACCCTCAACAGCGCCGCGGGCATGAACGCCTATGCGCTGACCGACCGCGCCACCTGGATCGCGTTCCAGAACAAGGGTGACCTGGAGATCGCCGTCGAAGGCGACGATCGTCTGTTCAACCAGTACGGAATCATTCTGGTCAGCTCCGACAAATGCGCGAACGTGAAGGCCGACCTGGGCCAGACCTTCGTCGACTGGGTGCTGAGTTCCGAGGGCCAGGCCGCGATCGCCGACTTCAAGCTCGACGGCCAGCAGCTGTTCTTCCCGAACGCCGACAAGAGCGCGAGCTGAAAATGGGCGTGCGGGAAAGAGCGGACGGCCTCGATGGAGGACGCGGGATGCGGACAGTCCTTGCGGCGGCGGCCGTGCTTGCCATGACGCTGGCTCCCGCACGCGCGTCCGACACGGTGATCCTGTTCGCCGCCGGCAGCCTCAAGGCGGCGCTCGGCGAGGTCGCCGCGGGCTTCACGAAGGAGACCGGCAACCCGGTCTCCACAGAGTTCGCCCCCTCCGGGCTGCTGCGCCAGCGCATCGAGGCGGGCGAGCCGGCGCAGGTCTTCGCTTCGGCCAACATGGCCCATCCGAAGAAACTCGCCGATGCCGGCAAGGCGGGCGAGGTCGTGCTGTTCGCCCGCAACCGGCTCTGTGCGATCGTCCAGCCCGGCCTTAAGGCCAGTACCGATACCCTGCTCGACGTCATGCTCGACGACGCGGTGCGGGTCGGCACATCGACGCCCAAGGCGGATCCGTCCGGCGACTACGCCTTCGCCCTGTTCGACAAGGCCGAGGGGCTGAAGCCCGGCGCGGGCGAGACGCTGAAGGCCAAGGCCCTGCAGCTCACCGGTGGTCCGGACTCGGCGCCTGCCCCGGAGGGCCGCAATCAGTACGGCTGGGTGATGAGTGAGAACAGGGCCGACCTGTTCCTGACCTATTGCACCAACGCCCTGCTGGCGCAGAAGGACACGCCCGGCCTGCGCATCGTCCAGATTCCCGAACCGCTCGCGGTCGGAGCGGACTACGGCCTGACGGTCCTGAGCGGCGCGCCCGCGCCGGCCGAGGCGCTTGCCGGCTATATCCTCTCGCCGAAGGGGCAGGCGGTTCTGGAGGGGTACGGATTTGCGCCGGCGGCCCAGTAGCGGCGGGCCGGACGATCACATGGCACCGACATGCCACCGACGACATGCATAGACGGACCACTTGGCGCTTTCGGCCCGCGGGACGGGTTGCCGATGGCACGCGCGGCGGATGCCGGGGGATGCGACGGTCGTCGGTGAAGAGCTTCCTGAGCGCGCAAGCGTTCCAACTGGCCGGTGCGGCTCTTGCCGCATCGGCCTTCTTTTCTTCTCCGGCGACCGCCGATGAGATTGTGGACTCCGCCGGCCGCGTTGTCACGGTTCCATCGCATGTGGAACGGGTCTTCGCCGCCGGGCCGCCTGCCTCGGTGCTGATCTATGTCCTCGCCCCAGACCGGTTGACCGGCTGGCCGCGCGCGCTGCGGCCGGAGGAGCGCGACTATGTCGCCGCGCCCTATCGCGACCTGCCCGAGCTCGGCCGGCTCACCGGCCGCGGCGACACGGTCAACCTCGAGGTCATGCTGTCGGCGAAGCCGGATCTGATCGTCGACTTCGGTTCCGTCAGGGATACCTATGTCTCGCTGGCCGACCGGGTCCAGGCGCAGACCAACATTCCCTATCTGCTCGTCGACGGCCGCTTCGATGCGACGCCGCAAGCGCTGCGCCTCGTCGGAGGCGCGCTCGGCGTCGGCGACCGCGCCGAGGCGCTTGCCGCCTATGTCGAGGACACGTTCCGGGAGCTCGACACGACGCTTGCCGCCGTTCCGGAGAGCGAGCGCCCGCGTGTCTACCTTGCCCGCGGCCCCGACGGTCTGGAGACCGGGCTGAAAGGCTCGATCAACACCGAGATCATCGAGCGGGCCGGCGGCATCAACGTCGCCGTCGATCCTGCCCGCCAGGGAATCACGCGGGTGTCGCTCGAACAGGTGCTGGCCTGGAACCCGGATACGATCGTGACCTGGGACCCGATCTTCTACGAAGCCGTCTGGTCCGACCCGTCCTGGGCCTCCGTCGAGGCGGTGCGGCGGGGCCGGGTCTATCTGTCGCCGACCGCGCCGTTCGGCTGGATCGACCGTCCACCGTCGCTGAACCGCGTGATGGGATTGAAATGGCTGAGCCGCGTCTTCTTCCCCGATCGCTTCCCCGACGATCTCGCCGATCAGACCCGGGCGTTCTATAAACGCGTCTACCATGTCGATCTCGACGAAGACGCGCTGAACCGGCTGCTCGCGTGGTCACGGGGACGCAAACCCTGACGGCGTCGCGCTCGTACAGGGCCGCCACGGCCGGGGCCGTCGTGGCGGTTCTGGCGATGGCGCTTGCCGCCGCCTGCATCGGCCCCTATCCGCTTGGCCCCGGCGAGGCCCTCCGCCTCGTGTTCGAGCGCGTCGCCGGCACCCTTCCCGCCGACGATCCCGCCGCGACCGTGCTGTTCAACGTGCGCCTGCCGCGCATCGGCGCCGCCCTCATGGCCGGCGGCGCGCTGGCCGCCGCCGGCGCGACCTATCAGGGCCTGTTCCGCAATCCGCTGGTCTCGCCCGATATCCTCGGCGTCTCGGCCGGGGCGAGCTGCGGCGCGGTGCTGGGGATTTTCCTGTCCCTGTCCGTGGTGGCGATCCAGGGCCTGGCCTTCGCCGGCGGCATCCTCACCGTGGCGCTCGTCTATCTCGTCGCCTCCGGCGTGCGTGGCCGCGAGCCGGTGCTGGTGCTCGTGCTCGCTGGCGTCGTCATGGGCGCGCTCGCAGGCGCGGTCGTCTCGCTCCTGAAGATCCTGGCGGATCCTTACGACCAGCTTCCCGCCATCACCTTCTGGCTGCTCGGCAGCCTCTCCGGCATCAAGACCGTGGACGTCGTCTCGAGCCTTCCCGCAGTGGTGATCGGCCTCGTTCCGCTCGTCCTCCTGCGCTGGCGCATGAACGTCCTGTCGCTCGGCGACGACGAGGCCAGGAGTCTCGGCGTCGACGCCGCCCGCCTTCGCCTCGTCTTCGTCGCCGCCGCCACGCTGATGACGGCGGCCGTCGTCGCGATCTCAGGCGTCGTGGGATGGGTCGGGCTCGTCATGCCGCATGTCGCCCGCATGCTGGTCGGGCCGAACTACGACCGCATGCTGCCGGTGGCGATCCTGCTCGGTGGCGGCTATCTGCTTGCCGTCGATACGCTGGCGCGCACGCTTGCCGCGACCGAGGTCCCCATCGGCATCCTCACCGCCTTCGTCGGCGCGCCGTTCTTCCTCTGGTTGCTGGCGCGCGGCCGGAAGGGCTGGGCATGAGCCTCGCGGCCGACCATCTCACCATCGGCTATCCCGGCCATGTCGTCGGCCGCGACATGTCGCTGGCGGTTTCGGCGGGCGAGATCGTCTGCCTTCTGGGGCCGAACGGCTCGGGCAAGACGACGCTGTTCCGGACGCTCCTGGGGCTGCTCCCGGCGAATGGCGGCACCGCGCGGATCGACGGCAGCGATATCCGCGCGCTGTCGCGCGCCGACATCGCCCGTCGCGTCGCCTTCGTGCCGCAGGCGCACAACGCGATGTTCCCCTACTCGATCCTCGACATGGTGACGATGGGGCGGACCGCCCATCTCGGCCTGTTCGCGCAACCCACGGCGGGCGACCGCGAGACCGCGCTGCGGGCGCTTGCCGCCCTGGGCATCGATGACCTGGCCGGTGCCGACTACACGGCGGTGAGTGGCGGCCAGCGCCAGCTTGCCTTGATCGCCCGCGCGCTCGCCCAGGATACCGCCTTCGTCGTCATGGACGAGCCGACCGCGAGCCTCGATTTCGGCAACCAGGCCCTCGTGCTCGCCCAGATCCGCGATCTCAGCCGGCACCAGGGCAAGGGCGTCGTGCTGTCGACCCACGATCCCGATCACGCGCTGGCGATCGGCGACCGCGTCGCGCTGTTGTCTGACGGCGGGCTGGTCGCCGTCGGGCCGCCGGCCGAGGTGCTGACCGCGGAGAGGCTTGCGTCCGTCTACGGCGTCGCGGTGACCGTCACCCGGCTGGACGACGGGCGAACCGTCTGCGTGCCGACGCTGGGCTGAGCCTAGTCTCCGGTCGCCAGCAGCACTTCCGACGCCTTGATCACGACGGTCACGTCGGAGCCCTCGCTCAGCGCGAGGTCGTCGACCGCCTCGACCGTGACCGTCGAGGTGATGACGTTGCCGCCGCCGATATCGACCTTCACGGATGCCGCGACGGCGCCGCGCTTGATGGCGGTGACCTTTCCCTTGAGCAGGTTGCGGGCACTGATCTTCATGGGATCCTCCTCGACGTGGTCATGGTCCGTTGTAGTGCACCCGGCCGAAGCCGGAAATATCGTAGCCGCCCAGCTCCGCCGCCTTGTCGCGGAACGCCTGCGACCGGCAGACACCAATCAGCGCCTGGAACGGCTGCTCGAACCAGCTCCGGCGCCAGACCAGGATGTCGAAGCGTTCGCGCATGAGCGGCACGAAGCCGAGCCGGTATTCGCGGGCTACCGAAGCGATGCCGAGGCCGGCGTCGGCGCGGCCGTTGAGGATCGAGATTGCCACGTCGTGCTCGGTGCGGGCCGCCGGACCCATGGTCAGGTCGCTCTCCGACACGCCGGCGGCCGCGATCAGGTCGAGGAAGAGATGCTGGGCGCCCGCTTCTGCCTGGCGCGGCACGAAGCGCCGGCCCTTGAGCGCCGCGATCCCGTCGATGCCGAGCGGATTGTCGCTGGCGACGATCAGCCCGCGGTCGCGCCAGGCCCATTCGGTGAGCACGACTGGCATCGCCGGGAAGCGCACGGAGACCCGGCCCCGGTTCCATTCCCGCGCGCCGTCCTCGGGGATGTGCATGCCGCAGAACAGCGCCTCGCGGCGGCCGAACCGCTCGATCCCGTCAAGCGATCCGTCGAACACGGTGGCGATGCCCGCGCGCGATTCCCGGATCGCCCAGTCGAGCAGGGGATCGTGGCTGCCGGCGGCGACGGGCGGCGGATCGGGCAGCGCCGTCAGGTCGCCGGAGACTTCGGTGTGGCGGGCGAGCCAGGCGTCGATCAGATGGCGGGGGAACAGCAGCTTGCCGGTGACCCGGGTGAACGGCACCTCGTTCGCCGCGGCGAGCTCGTAGACCCGGCGCTCCTTGACGCGCAGCAGGTCCGCCAGCTCCTTGGTGGTCAGATACAGGTTGCTCTCGCCCGCCATGCCGGCCGCCCGCTAGGCTTCGTAGACCACCCGCCCGTCGGCGATGGTCACGGCCGGGCGCACCTGGTCGATCGCCTCGGGATCGGTGGTCTCGATATCGTCCGACAGGACCACGACGTCGGCGAGCATGCCGGGCCGAAGCATGCCCTTGCGGTTCTCCATGAATTCGATCCAGGCGCCGTCGCGGGTGTAGGAGGCGAGCGCGTCGCTCAGCGACTGGCGCTGGTCGGGATCGCTTTCGGCCCAGCGCTTGCGGGTGAGCGCCGCCTTCAGGTTCGACATCGGGTCGATCGGCGAGACCGGCCAGTCGGTGGCGAAGATCATGGGCGCGCCGGCCTCGCGCACCGTCTGCCAGGCGTAGGCATAGGGCCATTTCGCCTCGCCGATGATCGAGGCCGTCGGCTGCAGCGAGAAGCCGGTGCCGGGCGCGTGGATCGGCTGCATCGAGGCGGCGACGCCGAGGTCCCGGAAGCGGCCGAGGTCGTCGGGATGGATCACCTCGATATGTTCGATCCGGTGGCGCGAATCCCGCGGCCCGTTCGCCTTGCGCGCCGCCTCGTAGCCGTCGAGGACGCCGCGCACGGCGCCGTCGCCGATCGCGTGGACGGCGATCTGCAGCCCGCGCCGGTCGGCCTCGGTTGCGATCTCGGCGAAGCGCGCCGGCTCGAACAGCGGATCGCCGCGCCAGCCGGGCTTGCCCGGATAGTCGTCGAGCATCACCGCCGTCCAGGAATCGACGACGCCGTCCATGAACATCTTTACGAAGCCCGACCGCAGCCGTTCGGACCGGAAGCGCCGGTGCATCTCCTCGGCCTTGTCGAGGACGTCCGTCTCCATGAAATTCCTGAAGTGGAACGGCACCCGTACCCGCAGGGATAGGCCCTCTTCCCGGTCGATCGCGTCGAGCAGCTCGAGCTGGTAAAGATTGCCGTCCATGTTCTGCACCGAGGTGATCCCGTGCGCGGCGCAATGGGCGAGCCCCTTGCGCATCAGGTCGAGGTCGAAGGCGCGCTCGGCGGCGGTGGGCGCCGGGTCCGGCTCGCCGCCGGTCTCCAGCCCGAGCCGGAAGCGCATGCCCGCCGCCCCCAGCGCCAGCACCGGATTGTAGGCCTCGCCCTCGCGCAGTTCGCCGGCCGCCTTGCCGTCCGCGCCCATGACGATCTCGTTGCCGACGCCGACCGCCTTGCCGTTCAGGATGCCGGCATCCGCCAGCGCCTTGGTGTTCGCCCAGGCGGTGTGGTGGTCGGCGGCGAACATGAGGAACGCCCGGTCGGGCAGGATCGCGTCGAGATGTTGGCGGGTGATGCGCTGGTTGTCCGGCAGGATCCCGTAGCCCGCCCCCTGCGCCACCAGCAGCGGCTCGTCCGGCCGCTCGGCCGCGTAGGCCCGCGCCGCCGCGGTCAGTTCGTCGAGGCCGTTCACGGTGCCGAGCTGCAGGTTGTCGAGCTCGGCCGCGCCGCAGAACAGATGCACGTGCGCGTCGTTGAAGCCCGGCAGCACGCTCGCCCCGCCCGCGTCGATCACCCGCGTCGTGTGGCTCTTCAGCCCGTCGATGTCCCCGGCCGAGCCGACCGCCATGATCTCGTTGTCGACGATGGCGATCGCTTCGGCCCGCGGCTGGCCGGAATCGACGGTCAGGACCCTGGCGTTGGTGACGATGATATCGGCTCTGGGGGACATTGGCGCTCCGTTGGACCGTGGGTGTTTCCCCATTCATAGCCCGGCATGGCGGCCATTGGCAGGGGGAACGCGCGGGGCGCGCCCGGGACGGCGGCGAACCGGCGGCGGAACGGCGGCGGAGCGGGGGGAGGGCGGATCGCGGCCGCCCGCCCGGGCGGCCGCGGCATCCTCAGGGCTTGATGTAGGTGTAGCCCTGCTGCTGCAGGTAGGACAGTTCGGCGACGCCGGAGGGAACGATGTCGCTTTCCCAGACGTCGAACAGGTCGTTCTCGTAGTCGATCTCGCGGCCGACCAGCGTGTTGTTGCAGACGTTGAAGCCGACGTTCTGCCCCTTCAGCTCGAGCACAGCGCCCTGCACCGCCTCGTTGGTCTTGGCTTCGCGCAGCAACTCGACGCCGTTGCCGTGCAGCACGACCTTGACCTCGATGTTGTCCTTGCCGACGGCGTTGATGTGGTTCTGGATGTTGCGCATGGCGCCCTTGTAGGCCTTGGCGTCCTCTCCGCCGAGATAGTTGATATGATAGACAACCTTCTGCTTGCCGTAGCGTTCGTCTGCGTTCGCCGGACCGACGAAGACGATGGCCGCATAGATGGCGGCGATTGCGGCGATCAAAGCACGCATGGATTTCCTCCTGAGACGTTTTTGTTGTGTGGAGCGTCCCGCGCTCCAATAGAAATATTGTCATATGTGAATGTAATCACCAAGCGCCCGCTACGGGAGCTTCGGACGATTGCGCGATGAGGCATCGTCCGGAGGGTGCGGCGCCGCGCGCATTGGAGGGCGAACGGCACGGGTTGCCCGGGTCGCGCCCGGACATGACGCGGGAAAAATGGGGATATGACGATCCGGTTCGTGAGGCTGGGGGCTAGGATACGCCCGTCCCAGCCGCTCATCCCGGCGCAAGCGGGGATCGGCCTGACCGGGGCACGACCTCACACCACGGCTTCCGGATTCCCGCCTTCGCGGGAATGAGCGGAGGGGGAAAGGCCCATGATACGCCCTCTTAAAGCCTCATCCGGAGGAGCGGCGAAGCTGCGTCTCGAAGGGTGGTGCGGTCACGACGATGTAGACTGGGGCCGCGGGGCTCCGCCCCTGGGCTCCGGGTCAAGCCCGGAGCACGCGGCCTTGGTTTAGGGCACGGCCGTGCCACCTGGACAAACGCGTGTCCCGGACGTGATCCGGGACCCATGCAGCCTATCCATGCGGTGCTGCGACCATTACGACAATCGGGGCTGCGAAGGCGGATTGCGGTAGCCCGCCCGGCCCTCGGCGGCGTCGCCTCGGGCTTTCGTAGCGCGAAACGGGATGCGTTTCGTTGTCACCGCCTGGCGGCCATGAAAACCGCTATTCTCCCGGCGCTCGACTTCGGGTCTCGCCCGTTCGTGACTTGAATGCCTTCGCATCTCATCGAGGCGCCATAGGCACCTCGACCGTCACTCACCCATCTTCAGTGCAGCGATGAACGCCTCCTGCGGGATCTCGACCTTCCCGAACTGGCGCATCTTCTTCTTGCCTTCCTTCTGCTTCTCCAGAAGCTTGCGCTTGCGGCTCACGTCGCCGCCGTAGCACTTGGCGGTGACGTCCTTGCGGAGCGCCGCGATGGTCTCGCGGGCGATCACCTTGCCGCCGATGGCGGCCTGGATCGGGATCTTGAACAGGTGCCGGGGGATCAGGTCCTTCAGCTTCTCGCAGAGCTGGCGGCCGCGCGTCTCCGCCTTGGAGCGGTGCACCAGCATCGACAGCGCGTCGACCGGCTCGCCGTTGACCAGGATCGACATCTTGACCAGGTCGCCCTCGCGGTAGCCGGTGATCTGGTAGTCGAAAGAGGCGTAGCCCTTGGAGACCGACTTCAGCCGGTCGTAGAAATCGAACACCACCTCGTTGAGCGGCAGGTCGTAGACGACCATCGCCCGGTTGCCGACATAGGACAGGTCGACCTGCTCGCCGCGCCGGTCCTCGCACAGCTTCAGGATCGCGCCCAGATGCTCGTCGGGGGTGAGGATGGTGGCCCGGATCCACGGCTCGGCGACGGTATCGATCTTGACGACATCCGGCATGTCGGCCGGGTTGTGCAGCTCGATCTCCTCGCCGTTGGTCAGCGTCATCTTGTAGACGACCGACGGCGCCGTCGCGATCAGGTCGAGGTCGAACTCGCGCTCGAGCCGCTCCTGGATGATCTCCAGATGCAGCAGCCCCAGGAAGCCGCAGCGGAAGCCGAAGCCGAGCGCGGCCGACGTCTCCATCTCGAAGGAGAAGCTGGCGTCGTTGAGGCGCAGCTTGCCCACCGCCGCGCGCAGATCCTCGAAATCGGCCGCGTCGATCGGATAGATGCCGCAGAAGACCACCGGCACAGACGGCCGGAAGCCCGGCAGCGCCTCGGCGCACTGGCGCCGCTCCTCGGTGATGGTATCGCCGACATTGGTGTCGGCCACCTCCTTGATCGAGGCGGTGAGAAAGCCGAGCTCGCCGGGGCCGAGTTCAGGGAAATCGACCAGCTTCGGCGTGAAGATGCCGACCTTGTCGACGTCGTAGGTCGCCTTGGCCTTCATCATCCGGATCTTCATGCCCTTCTTGAGCACGCCGTCGATGATGCGCACCAGCACGACGACGCCGAGATAGGGGTCGTACCAGCTGTCGACCAGCAGGGCCTTCAGCGGCGCGTCGCGGTCGCCCGCGGGCGCGGGCAGGCGGGTGATGATCGCCTCCAGCACGTCGGCGACGCCGATGCCGGTCTTGGCCGAGATCTCCAGCGCGTCCGAGGCGTCGAGCCCGATCACGTCCTCGATCTGCGTCTTGACGCGCTCCACGTCGGCGGCCGGCAGGTCGACCTTGTTGAGCACCGGCACGATCTCGTGGTTGACGTCGATGGCCTGATAGACGTTGGCCAGCGTCTGCGCCTCCACGCCCTGCGAGGCATCGACCACCAGCAGCGAGCCCTCGCAGGCGGCCAGGCTGCGGTTCACCTCGTAGGTGAAGTCGACGTGGCCGGGCGTATCGATCAGGTTGAGGACGTAATCCTCGCCGTTCGCGGCCTTGTAGTTGAGGCGCACCGTCTGCGCCTTGATGGTGATGCCGCGCTCGCGCTCGATATCCATGGAATCGAGCACCTGCTCGCGCATCTCGCGCTCGGTCAGGCCGCCGGTGAGCTGGATCAGCCTGTCGGCCAGGGTCGACTTGCCGTGGTCGATATGGGCGATGATCGCGAAGTTGCGGATGTGGTCCGTTTTCGTCATGGCGGCGCTGATACCACCGCCAAACCGGGGAGGGAAGCCGTTTCCGCGGGGGCGTCAGCCGGGGTCGCCGTTTCCCGACAGAATCCGCGCCGCGCCGCCGACCCCGTCGCGGAACGCCGCGTCGAAGCTGACGCCGCGGATCGACCACGCGCGGGGCCCGTCCGGGGCTTCGAGGCGCCAGTGCGCCGTCCATCCGAGCGTCCCGGGATCCCAGGCGAGCCGCCCGGAAAGCGGCAGGAAATCCTCCGGATCCGCCCCGTCCTGTCTCGCATCCGCCTTCCCGTCCGCGCGCGGCAGGGTGACGCGCAGGCCGAACCGGTCGGCGGCCTCGGCCAGCGCCTCGCGCATGTCCCGGCCCCGCGCGCCGTCCCGGGTGAGCGCGAAGTCGCCGCCGTCGTTGCGCACGTCGACGCGCAGGAAGAGGCCGGGCCGCGGCGCGGGCCACGGCCTGCGGCCGAGCGTGGCGAGGGCGGCGTCGATGCGGTCGGGAACGAAATCGACGGTGAGCACGTGCGGCCGGTCGCGCGAGCCCTGTTCGTCGTGGACCGGGATGCCGGCCATGCGGTCGCGGAAGGTCGCGGCCGCGACGAGGCCGTCCGCGGCACCCGCGAGCGCCGCCACCGCCGGGTCCGTATCGAGGCTCGGGTCGCCGGAGACCTTGACGAGGACGGCGGCGAGGCAGCGCGGCAGGCTCGCGGCCAGGGCGTCGGCGCCGCTGCCCGTCACCACCGTACGCGCCCGGTAGAGGCTTTCATCGGCGACGGCGCCGCCGGCGGCGAGAGCCGCCATGGCCGCCATAGCCGGTACGGCAACCGCCAGAACCGCCACTATCATTGCCGGCAATCGTCGGGCCCGTCGCATGACCCGGTTCCTCGCGTTGCCTGCTCCTCGACCTGGTCCGCCGCCTGCTTCGCAACCTACTCCGCCGCGTTCCCGGCGAGCGGGTCGGGCGTGTGCTTGCGGCGGTGGCCGCCGACCGCCTGGCCGATCCGCTCGAACAGCACGAACAGGCCGGGGATGACGAGAATGCCGAACAGGGTCGCCGCCACCATGCCGCCGAGCACAGTGTAGCCCATCGACAGGCGGCTGGCCGCGCCCGCGCCCGTGGCGATCACCATCGGGATCAGGCCGAGGATGAAGGCGATGGCCGTCATCAGCACCGCGCGGAAGCGCATGTGGCCGCCCTCGATCGCCGCGTCGACGAGCGACTTGCCCGCCTCGTGCTGTTCCTTGGCGAACTCGACGATCAGGATGGCGTTCTTGGCCGCCAGGCCGATCAGCAGGATCATGCCGATCTGGCAATAGATGTTGTTGGCGAACCCGCTCGGCGCCAGCATGTCGATCACGGCAATGGTGGATATCGCGCCGAGCAGGGCGATCGACACCGACGTGATCACCGCGAAGGGGATCGTCCAGCTCTCGTACTGCGCCACCAGGAACAGGTAGCCGAAGGTGAAGGCCAGCGCGAAGACGATGCCGATCAGGCCGGCCGCCTCGATCTCCTGATAGCTCATGCCCGACCAGTCGTGGCCGTATCCCTTGGGCAGCTTCTCCGCCGAGAGGTCGTTGAGCTGGGCGATCGACTGGCCCGACGAATACCCGGCCGTCGTCTGGCCGTTGATGGTGGCCGACGGGAACAGGTTGTAGCGGGTGATCATCTGCGGCCCGAGCGTCTCCTTCACGGTCGCCAGCGTGCTGAGCGGCACCATGTCTCCGGCGTTGTTCTGGACATGCAGGCTGAGGATGTCCTCGATCTCGCGCCGGTAGTCCTGGTCGGCCGAGAGGTTGACCTGGTAGACCCGGCCGAAGGCGCTGAAATTGTTGACGTAGAGCGAGCCGAGCTGCGCCTGCAGGGTCTGGTACAGGGTCGAGACGTCGACGCCGAGGCTCTCCGCCTTGACGCGGTTGACGTCGAGATAGAGCTGCGGCGCGTCGGCCGAGTAGGTCGTGAAGGCCCGGCCCACCGAGGACAGCCCGTTCGCCTCGGTGATGAACGAGCGCGCCACCGCCGCGAGTTCCGACGGCGACTGGTTGCCCTGCGCCAGCAGGCGGTAGTCGAAGCCGCCGGCGGTTCCGACGCCGGAAATCGGCGGCGGCGGCATGACGATGACGTCCGCCTCGGCGATCTCGGAGAAGGCGCCCTGCAGTTTCTGGTAGATCGCCATCAGGCCGAGTTCCTTGGTGGTGCGCTCGTCCCAGGGCTTCAGCACGACGATGCCGAGGCCGAAATTCGCCCCCGTCGAGCTGGTCAGCATCGAATAGCCCGACACGGTGACGGTGTTGAGCACGCCGTCGGTCTTGCCGGAGATGTCGGCGATCTGGCTCAGCACCCGCTCGGTCCGCGGCAGCGCGGCGCCGTCCGGCAGCGTGACGATCACGAACAGGGCGCCCTGGTCCTCGTTCGGCACGAAGCCGGTCGGCACCCGGTTGAACAGGACGGCGAGGCCGACACCCGCGGCCACCACGATCAGGCCGGCGATGATGGAGCGCCGCGCGATCATGCCGACGACGCGGCTGTAGCCGTTGCGGGTCTTTTCGAGGCCGGTGTTGAACCAGCGGAAGGGTCCCCTGGCCTCCTTTGGCGGCCTGAGCACCATCGCGCACAGCGCCGGCGACAGCGTCAGGGCGTTGATCGCCGATATCACCACCGCGGTACAGATGGTCACCGCGAACTGGCGGTAGAGCTGTCCGGAAATGCCGGGCAGGAAGGCCACCGGCGCGAACACCGCGATCAGCACCAGCGTCGTCGAGACGATCGGCCCGGTAACCTGCCGCATCGATCGCAGCGCCGCCTCCTTGGAGCTGACGCCGGGTTCCTCCTCCATGATGCGCTGGACGTTCTCGACCACGACAATGGCGTCGTCGACCACCAGTCCGATGGCGAGGATGACCGCGAACAGCGTGATCGTGTTGGCCGAGTAGCCGAGCGCGAGCAGCACCGCGAACGTGCCGATCAGCGAGACCGGGATCGTGGCGGCCGGGATGATCGTGGCGCGGACGTCCTGCAGGAAGACGTAGACCACCAGCAGCACGATGATGCCGGTCAGCCCGAGGGTATGGATGATCTCGTCGATGGTGGCGGAGACGAACTTGGTGGAGTCGTAGACGTCGACATAGTCCAGGTCGTCGGGGAAGCGCTCCTTGAGCGTCTCCATTTCCGCCAGCACGCCCTTCGCGACGCCCAGGGCATTGGCGCCCGGCGACTGCTGGATGGAGATGGTCGCCGTCGGCTTCTGGTTCAGCAGACTGAGCGCCGTATAGCTCTGCGAGCCGAGCTCGACACGGCCGATATCGCGGACGCGGACGACCCCGCCTTCCTCGTTCGTCTTGATGATGATTTCGCCGAACTGCCGGGCATCCGAGAGCTGCCCCTGCGCGGTGATGTTGTACTGGATGAGCTGGCTGTCGTTCGTCGGGGCCGCGCCGATCTGGCCGACGGCGGCCTGCGCGTTCTGCGCCTGGATGGCGCTGTAGACGTGCTGGGGCGTGATCGACAGGGACGCCATACGGTTCGGGTCCATCCACACGCGCATGGAATAGTTCAGCGCGCCGAGGACCGACACCGACCCCACGCCGGTCACCCGCGACAGCGGGTCGACCACGTTGATCGAGGCGTAGTTCGACAGGAACAGCGAGTCGTAGGTCTCGTTCGGCGAGAAGATGTTGACGATCAGCAGGAAGCCCGGTTCTTCCTTGTTGACCGACACGCCGAGGTCGGTGACGGTCGCGGGCAGGTTCGGCATCGCCAGCTGCACCCGGTTCTGCACGTTGACCTGCGCGATGTCCGGGTCGGTGCCGATATCGAACGACACGGTCAGGATGTAGGAGCCGTCGGAGGAGCTGGTCGAGGACATGTAGATCATGTCGTCGACGCCGTTGACCTGTTCCTCGATCACCGAGGCGACGGTCTCGATGACCGTCGCCGCGTCGGCGCCGGGATAGGAGGCGGTCACCTGGACCACCGGCGGCGTGATGTTGGGGTACTGGGCGACCGGGATCTGGGTCAGCGACAGCGCGCCGGCGAGCGTGATGACGATGGCGATGACCATCGCCATGCGCGGACGTTCGATGAAGATGGCGGAAAACATGGGCGATCAGCTCCCGCTCGAGGCGGTCTGCGGCTTCACCGCCTCGCCGGCCGTCACCTTCTGGATGCCTTCGACGATGATGGTGTCGCCCTGCTCAAGGCCGCCGGTGACCGCAACCTTGTTGTCGAAGTGCTCGCCGGTCTTGATCCGCCGGATCTGCGCCCGGTTGTCCGTGTCCACCATCAGCACGTAGGGGCCGTCCTTGTCCTGCAGGATGGCGCTGACCGGGATCACGGGAAGCAGCTGCGTCGCGCCGACCTGCACGGTCACCTCGACGAACTGGCCGGGAACCAGCTCGTAGTCGGGATTCTTGAAATTGGCGCGGATCGCGATCGTGCCGGTCGACTTGTCGACCGTGTTGTCGATGAAGGAGATCTGGCCCGGGTACTGGTACTCGTCGCCGTTGGCGAGCTGGATGGTCGGTCTGAAGTCGTCGCGGAAATCCTTGTCCGGCGAGGTTTTCTTCAGTTGCTCGACGACCTGCAGATAGGTGCGGTCGGAGATCGAGAAGACCACCCGGATCGGGTCCATCTGGATGACGGTCGCCAGCGTTCCCGACGCGGTATTGACCAGATTGCCCTTGGTGTAGTTCGCCTTGCCGATGCGCCCGTCGATCGGCGAGGCGATTTCCGTGTAGGACAGGTTGAGCTGCGCCGACTGGATATTGGCGTTGGCCTGGGCGATCGAGGCGTTGGCCGAGTCCACGTTGGCGGCGGCTTCGTCGCGCGACGCCTGCGCCTGATCGACCATGGCCTGGGAGACGGTGTTGGATTTGATCAGCGTCTGCTGGCGTTCCAGGGTCAGGTCGGCGTCCTTCAGCTTCGCCTTGCCGCCCTCCAGCGATGCTTCGGCCGACTTCAGCGCGGCCTGCGCCTCGGCCAGCGAGGCCTCGTAGGGGCCCTTGTCGAGGGAGAACAGCAGTTTGCCGGTCTTCACCAGCGCGCCTTCCTGGAAGGCGACCTCCTCGACATAGCCTTCGACGCGGGCCTGGAGGTCCACCGACTGGATCGCCTCGACCCGGCCGACGAAGGATTCCCGCGTGGTGACGTCTTCGTTCTTCACCGCCGCGACGACGACGGCCGGTGCCGTTTTCGTCGAATCCTGGGCCAAAGCGCCGCTGGCTGCCAAGGCGAGAGCGGCTATGCCGCATACCCTCGCGAGGTTGGTTCCGGTCCGCATTTGTCCCTCCCGAGCGGTGATTTCCAATGACTCGGCCGGCACGTTACTGCCAGCACATTAACCGTTAGTTGGCTGAATCGGGAAAGTCCTTCAAGGCAAAATCCTGCCCTAGGGAGAGGGGCGTGCGTGGGGCACCGGCCCCAACGTCCCGGGAAAGCGCCGGAACGGCCCGGAAACAGCGCCAAAGACAGCGCGCGAAAAAAACGCCCGAAAAATTGCGCCGAAAACAGCCGCAGCACCGGGACCCTAGAAGACGCTCGCCACGTCCGCGAACGCCTTTCGCCGGATATCCGGCACCATGCAGGCTTGCGAGGGATGGCCCGCTACCACCAGGACGTAGGGCTTCTCGGTGTCGGGCCGGCGGCAGATGGCGTTGAGAAATCCCATCGGCGCCGGCGTATGGGTCAGCGTCGCCAGGCCGGCATTGTGCAGGGCGGCGATCAGAAGGCCGGTGGCGATGCCGACCGATTCGGGCACGTAATACTGCTTGATCCGCCGGCCGTCGGTGAGGCCGTAGCGCTGCGCGAAGACGGCGATCAGCCACGGGGCGGTCTCCAGGAACGGCTTGTCGGCGTCGGTGCCCAGCGGGGCGAGCGCGCCGAGCCATTCCGCGCCGGCGCGGCCGGCATAGAACTCCCGTTCTTCCGCCTCCGCCGCCGCCCGGATGCGCGACTTCACGGCCGGGTCGCCGATGATGGCGAAATGCCAGGGCTGCTGGTTGGCGCCGGAAGGCGCCGAGGCCGCCGCCATCACGCAGTCCTCGATCAGGCTCAGCGGCACCGGCCGGTCGGAGAAGTCCCGCACCCCGCGCCGCCGCGCCATCAGCGCCCGGAACGCGCGCGCCCGTTCGCGCATGTCCTCGGGCGACACTTCAGCGAAGTTCAGCGGCTTGAAGCCTGACATGGTCATGGAGCCTGTCCTCGCGGCGGGGCCATATCGCCCACGTGGTCGGGCCGCGTTCCGGCGACCGCGCCCGCATGGACCCATTCGGGTCGGCCTTACTCTGCCCTCGCAACAGGGACGGGCGCCAGCCCCGTCTCGAAGGCTGGCGGTCCGGGACGGCTAGACGATCCGGCGCGCCCCGCCGCGGCGCGGGTCGCCGGCGGCCTCGAAGCCGCCCTTGGCGGTCCGCTCGACCGCGTGGACACCGCCGAAATAGAGGTTCCGCTCCGGCCAGGCCCGATGGTCGGGAAAGGCGCCGATCAGCCGTGCGCGATCGGCCTCTGCAAGGAAATCCTCGAAATCGAGATGGCCGCGCTCGAGATGCAGGCGCGGCGCGTCGACGGCGTCCTGCAGCGGCATCCCCGCCGAGCACCGGTTCAGCAGCGCCTGCAGGATCGCCGTACGGATGCGGTTCGAGCCGCCCGAGCCGAAGGCGACCACGGAGCCGTCCCGCCGTGCCGCGATCCCCGGCGTCATCATCGAGCCGAGGCGTTGCCCCGGTGCCCAGCGGTGAAAGCCGCCCGGATTGAGGTCCTCCTCGCCCAGCATGTTGTTGAGCATGAAGCCGCAGTCCCTGACGAGCCGGCTGTTGCCCTCGCCGTTGGAGACGGTGGCCGCGGCCGCGTTGCCGTCCGCGTCGATGACGCTGACATGGGTGGTGCCGCGGGTGGCCGCCTGCGCCGGCCGCGGCGCCTCCGTGCCGATCAGCCGGCCGGGATCGGTCGGCGCCTCGCGCCAGAACCGGTCGACGGTGTCGATGGCCCGCGCGCGCGCCATCGGATCGCCCGCGTCATGCGGGTCGAGCGTGCGCAGCATCGCCGCCACCAGCGCGCCGCCAAGCGCCGGTGGCGGATTGAGCGACACCGTCCAGTCTCCGCTCCCCGAGCCGATCGCCGCTTCGATCGGCGCGCGCAGTTCCACAGCGAAGCCGGCGATGTCGGCATGGGTGAGATGGCCGCCATGGGCGGTCGAGACCTCGGCCATCGCCGCCGCGATCTCGCCCTCGGTCGCGATCCGCAGGCCTTCGCGGCCGATCGCGTCGATCGCCTCGGCCAGGGCCGGGTTGGCAAACGTCGCGCCGTCCTGCGGCAGCGTGCCGTCGGGGGCGAACAGGGCGGCCGCCGCGTCGGTCCAGCGGTAGATCGGCCCGACAATGTCGAACACGTAGGCCTGCAGCGGCATCACCCGCACGCCTTCGCGCGCGGCGACGACGGCCGGTTCGGTCAGGCGGCGCATCGGCAGGCTGCCGAGCTGTTCGTGGACGGCGAAGACGCCCGGCACGAAGCCCGGCGTCGCGCTGGCGCCCGCGCCGATATGGAAGACCTGCGTCGCCGTGCCGAAATCGACGGTCACCTCGGCGAACTCGATCTCGTCTTGCGGCAGCGCGCGCGACGGCGCCGCGGTGAAGAAGTCGAACACGCGCGTGCGCCCGTCCGCCTGCGCGGTCAGGAAGCCGCCGCCGCCGGGGCTCGCCAGCACCGGCTCGCAGACGCAGGCCATCCACAGCGCGGCGATCGCGGCGTCGAATGCGTTGCCGCCCTCGGCCAGAACGTCGGCCGCCGCCTCGGCGGTGCGCGGATGGCCGGCGGCGACCGCGCCGCGCGGCGGGCTCATCGGGCCGTCTCCCCGACGAGACGGGCAAGCGCCGCGTCGAGGGCAGGGTCGAGGGCCGGATCGTCCGGCAGCGAGATCCCGAACGGGTCGGCCAGCGTGTCGCGGATGGCCGCGACGCTGTCCAGCGTCCGCCGCTGCGACGGCGCGCCACGGCGATGCACCGACAGCACCGCGTCGCGCAGGCCGTAGCGGGCGTCGTCGGTGACCCGCGCCGCCATCAGCGCGTTGCGGAAGGTCGAGGCGGGATGGGTCGCGGTATAGTGGTTCATCATCTCGAAGTCCGCGTCGTGCTGGGCCTGCAGGTCGAAGGCGTAGAGCGGCGTCCAGGTGTCGGCGATCCGCACATCCAGGCGGTAGCCGGTCTCGCCCCTGTCGCCCCTATCAACCCTGTCGACCCGGAACGGCTCGTGCGGCGTCGTCTGCGCGGCATCGGTTTCGAGCCTCAGCGGTGCCGTCGGGGTCAGGCCGCCGAAGCCGACATCGACGATCGCCCGCCCGCCATCCGTCCCGCCGTCCATCCCGACCAGGAGCAGCATGTGCGTGCGCGGCCGCATCGCGCCCGGCGGCAGGTCCAGGACCACGCGCGCGGCAAGCCCGGTCACGCCAAATCCCATCGCGCGCAGGGCGTGGGCGAGTAGCAGGTTGTGTTCGAAGCAGTAGCCGCCGCGGCCCCCGGCGATCAGCTTGCGCTGGATCGAACCGACATCGAGCCGCACCGGGCGGCCGAGCAGCGGATCGAGGTTCTCGAAGGCGATCGCCTTCGTGTGCGCCAGAACGACGGACCGAAGCGTCGCGGCCGTCGCCGTCCGGGCGCCGTCATGGCCGATCCGCCGCAGATAGGCGTCGAGGTCGAGGGTGTCACGCATCGATGCCCGCTCCATGCGGTGCGGGTATCGACTCAAACGCCAGTGAACGCAAGCACGACGGCCGCCACCGTCGGGACGACCGGCGGCGGGTGGCGAGATCGCTACTCGGCGGCGTCGCGCAGCTCCGGCGCGGCGGCCCGGACCTCCGGATCGACATGGGTCTCGAACTTGGCGAAGTTCGACTGGAACATGCCGACGAGGCGTTCGGCCTGCAGGTCGTAGGCGGCAGGATCGGTCCAGGTCGAGCGCGGGTCGAGGATGCGGGAGTCGACGCCGGGCACCGCGGTCGGAACCTCGAAGCCGAACACCGGATCGACGCGCATCGGCGCGGCATTGAGCGAGCCGTCGAGCGCGGCCGCGAGCAGGGAGCGGGTCGCCGCGATCGGCATGCGCCGGCCCTCGCCGTACTTGCCGCCGGTCCAGCCGGTGTTGACCAGCCAGCACGACACGCCGTGCCGGGCGATCAGGTCGCGCAGCAGGTTGCCGTAGACGCTCGGATGGCGCGGCATGAACGGAGCGCCGAAGCAGGTCGAGAACGTCGCTTCCGGCTCGGTCACGCCCTTCTCGGTGCCGGCGACCTTGGCCGTGTAGCCGGACAGGAAGTGGTACATCGCCTGGCTGGCGGTGAGCCGCGCGATCGGCGGCATCACGCCGAAGGCGTCGCAGGTCAGCATGACGATGTTGCCGGGATGGCCGGCCAGGCCCGTCGGGCTGGCGTTGTCGATATAGTGCAGCGGATAGGCGCAACGGGTGTTCTCGGTAAGCGACCCGTCGTCGAAGTCCGGCTCGCGGGTGGTCTCGTCGAGGACGACGTTCTCGAGCACGGTCGCGAAGCGCTGCGTCGTCGAATAGATCTGCGGCTCGGCCTCCGCCGACAGCCGGATCGTCTTGGCGTAGCAGCCGCCCTCGAAATTGAAGATCCCGTCGGCGCCCCAGCCGTGCTCGTCGTCGCCGATCAGCGTACGCGACGGATCGGCCGACAGCGTCGTCTTGCCGGTGCCCGACAGGCCGAAGAACACGGCGGTGTCGCCGGCCTTGCCGGCATTGGCCGAGCAATGCATCGGCATGACGCCCTTGGCCGGCAGCAGGTAGTTCAGCACCGTGAACACCGACTTCTTCATCTCGCCGGCATAGCTGGTGCCGCCGATCAGCACTTCGCCGCGGCTCAGGTCGCAGGCGATCACCGTCTCGGTGCGGCAGCCGTGGCGCTCGGGATCGGCGCGGAAGCTCGGCAGGTCGACGATGGTGAGTTCGGGAAGGAACTGGCCGAGATCGTGGCGGTCGGGGCGGATCAGCAGGTGGCGGATGAACAGGGCGTGCCAGGCGTATTCGACGAAGAGCCGGACGTGCAGGCGATTGTTGGCGTCGGCGCCGCCGAACAGGTCCTGCGCGTAGAGCCGTTTGCCCTTGGCGTGGGCCAGCATGTCCGCGCGCAGCCGCTCGTAGTGCTCCGGCGACATCGCCTTGTTGTTGTCCCACCAGATTACCGGATCGGTGGCCTCGTCGCGAACGACGAACTTGTCCTGGGCCGAGCGGCCGGTGTGCTGGCCGGTTATGGCCGTGAAGGCGCCGGACGCCGTGACTTCGCCTTCACCCGCCGCGACGGCGGCCTCGAAGAGCAGCGGCTCGGTGAGGTTCCACCGGACCTCCTCCAGGCCCGAAAAGCCGAATTCCTCCGCCCCGTGGGCCGGATTACGCACACCGATCTCTTTCACCTGCGTCTCCCGCATGTCGCTTCGGCCCGGCGCCCGCGCCCGGCCAAACTCGTCGCCGGATGCGAACGTTCAAGCGCACCCGGCGGTTTCACGCCTTAGCGAGCCGCCCTTGTTCCGCCCGGCTCGTGGGCGGCGAAACTAGACCGTGGAAAAGCGGGGAGCAAGCAGTAGCTGTATCCGCTTTTGTACTTAGTTTATGCGGCATCCGACCGCGCCTTTCGGGCAAGCGTCGCAAGGGTGGAGCGGAGGTCTCCCCCATTGGTGACCGGAGCGGGGAAATCGAGCCGGGCCGGCGTGGTTCCGCACAGCATGTCGAGGCCCAGCGGGTCGAGGCCGACCGCCCGCCAGGGCCCGTCGCCCAGACCGAGAAGCTGCGTGGCATAGAGGCGCAGCGCGTCGGCATGGTCCTCGTTCATGTGCGAAACCGCGCCCGATTCCGTCTCGGCGAGCCCCTTTTCGACATCGACCAGCAGATCCGCGGCCGGAATGTCGACGATCCGCCCGAATCCGGCGACCAGATGCCCGCTGTCCACCGTGAACCGATAGAAGGCGAAATCGGCGAAGCCGGCATAGCCCGCGGCTTCCGGATGGCGGGCCAGGAACCGGCGCTCGAGGTGGTCGTCGTCGTCGCGGGCGACCGTGCCCGTCAGCGAAACCCGCGCGCCGGCCAGCGGATCGCCGGTTTCCCCGCCCGGACCGACCAGAAGCAGCGACGCGCGCGGATCGCGGTCGAGATTCTGCGTGTGCACGGCCAGTTTCGACAAAAGCAGGATCGGTTCCCCGGCGATCGTGGTCGCCGTGGTGACCAGCGAGGCATAGGGCCGGCCCTGCGCGTCCAGGGTCGCGAGGCTCCCGATCAGCGCCAGCCGCATCACCTCGCGGGCGCTCGAAACCGCGTCGAAGGGGCGCTCTGTTTTGGTATCGTTCATCGGCTCAGCCTCCGATCAAGCCATGACAGTGGGACGTATTCGCACTAAACTGCGTCTAATCTCATGGGCGACTATAGAAATCCGGGCGCGGCGCCGCCACATTTTCGCCCTGTGGACGCGATGAGTGGCGTCCGGAACTTCGTGCAAACAGCCGCGAGTCGCAAGAAATCATGCCGACAATCGCCCTCGTCGACGACGATCGCAACATCCTGACCTCGGTGTCCATGACGCTGGAATCCGAGGGCTACAGGATTCTGACGTACACCGACGGTGCCTCGGCGCTCGAAGGCCTCAGCGCCACGCCGCCCGATCTCGCCATCCTCGACATCAAGATGCCGCGCATGGACGGCATGGAGCTTCTGCGCCGGCTGCGCCAGAAATCCGAGATGCCCGTCATCTTCCTCACCTCCAAGGACGAGGAGATCGACGAACTGTTCGGGCTCAAGATGGGCGCCGACGATTTCATCCGCAAACCGTTCTCCCAGCGCCTGCTTGTCGAGCGCGTCAAGGCGGTGCTGCGCCGCGCCGGCGCCCGCGAGGCCACTGCCCCGCGCGAGGAGGGCTCCAAGGCGATCGAGCGCGGCCAGCTGATGATGGATCCCGAGCGCCACACCTGCACCTGGGACGCCAGGCCGGTGACGCTGACCGTCACCGAGTTCCTGATCCTGCAGGCGCTCGCCCAGCGCCCCGGCGTGGTCAAGAGCCGCAATGCGCTGATGGACGCGGCCTATGACGACCAGGTCTATGTCGACGATCGCACGATCGACAGCCACATCAAGCGGCTCCGCAAGAAGTTCAAGGCGGTCGATACGAGCTTCGACATGATCGAAACGCTCTACGGTGTCGGCTACCGCTTCAAGGAGAACTGAGCGAGACCGTATGGCTGTGGAGGCGGAACGGGGCTGGCGGGCCGGACAGGAAGACGAGGTCCGTACGGAGCAGGCGGACGCGGGCGAGGCCGCCGGCCGGCGGCGCTATGTCCGCCGCTTCTTCGGCGACTACGTCTTCTCCAGCCTGACGAAGCGCATCGCCATCCTGAACCTCGCCGGTCTGGTGGCGATGGTCTCGGCCATCCTCTATCTCAACCAGTTCCGCGAGGGCCTGATCGACGCCCGCGTGGAGAGCCTGCTCACTCAGGGCGAGATCATCGCCGGCGCCATCGCCGCCTCCGGCGCCTACGATCCCGACGCGCTCAGGGTCGACCCCGAGATCTTTTTCGAGCTCGGCGCGGGGCAGAGCGTCTCGCCGACCGAGGAACAGCTCGGCGTCGTCGACTTCCTGATCAATCCCGAGCAGGTCGCGCCGATCCTGCGGCGCCTGATCTCGCCGACGCGCACGCGGGCGCGCATCTATGACCGCGACGGCTTCCTGATCCTCGATTCCCGCCACATCTTCTCGCGCGGCCAGATCCTGCGCTACGAGCTGCCCGCCCCCGGCGGCAACGAGCGGAACGTGTTCGAGCGCGCCTGGGAGGCGCTGCGCCTGTGGCTGCGCCGCGGCGAATTGCCGCTCTACGAGGAGATCGGCGCGGACGGCGGCCGCAGCTACGCCGAGGTCGACGCCGCGCTGAACGGCTCCTCGGCGAGCGTCGTGCGCGTCAACGACAAGGGCGAGATGATCGTCTCGGTGGCGGTGCCGATCCAGCGCTTCCGCGCCGTGCACGGCGCCTTGCTGCTGTCGACCCAGGGCGGCGACATCGACTCGATCGTCGCCGCCGAGCGCATGGCGATCCTGCGCATCTTCCTGGTCGCCGCCGTCGTCACGCTGGGCCTGTCGATCCTGCTCGCCTCGACGATCGCCGGTCCCGTGCACCGTCTCGCCGCCGCCGCCGAGCGCGTGCGCTACGGCACCAGGGCGCGGGCCGAGATCCCCGATTTCACCGACCGCAACGACGAAATCGGCCACCTGTCGCGGGCGCTGCGGTCGATGACGCGCGCGCTCTACCAGCGCATCGAGGCGATCGAGAGCTTCGCCGCCGATGTCGCCCACGAGCTGAAGAACCCGCTCACCTCGCTGAGGAGCGCGGTGGAGACCCTGCCGCTGGCGCGCACCGAGGAGGACCGCGAACGCCTGCTCGCCATCGTCCAGCAGGACGTCAAGCGCCTCAACCGGCTGATCACCGACATCTCCGACGCGTCCCGCCTCGACGCCGAGCTCGCCCGCACGGAGGCCGAGCCGGTCGATATCGTCGAGTTGCTGGAGACGGTCGTGACCCTGGCCAACGAGATGCGCCGCGAAGGCCAGGCCGAGGTCAAGCTGACCATCGCCAAGCCCGCGAGCCCCTCCGACTACTTCGTCATCGGCCACGACACCCGCCTCGGCCAGGTCGTCAACAACCTCGTCGACAATGCCAAGTCGTTCTCGCCCGCCGACGGCACCGTGCACGTGTCGACGCGGCGGGTGCGCGACGAGGTCGAGATCGTCGTCGACGACGACGGCCCGGGCATCCCGGCGGAGACCGCACACCGCATCTTCGAGCGCTTCTACACCGACCGCGGCGAGCGCGAGGCCTTCGGCAACCATTCCGGCCTCGGCCTGTCGATCTCGCGCCAGATCGTCGAGGCGCTCGGCGGCCGGATCACCGCCGAGAACCGGATCTCGAGCGGCGAAAAGGACGGCAAGCCTGCCGGATCCGTGCTCGGCGCCCGCTTCGTCGTCCGCCTCCCGGCCGCCGGCCGGAAGGCATCATGACCCGCTCCACGGACGACCGCCCCCCCGACCGGCGGCCCCTGCCGCTCGTCCAGGCGACCTGCGTGCTGATCGGCGCCGGCGCGGTGCTGATCCGCGGCGCGCCCGGCAGCGGCAAGTCCGCCCTCGCCGCCGCCCTTCTCGCCCGCGACGGGACGCGCCTGCCCGTTCGCCTCGTCGCCGACGATGCCGTGTCCGTGGTTGCCCGCGGCGACCGCCTCGTGGCGATCGCGCCGGAGCCGATCCGCGGCCTGATGGAAATGCGCGGCGTCGGGATCCTCCCCGGTCCGCACGAGCCGCGCGCGGTCGTGCGCCTCGTCGTCGACATGGTCGCGCCCGATCGCGTCGAACGGTTGCCCGGTCCCGCCGAGGCGACGGTCGCGATCGCCGGAGTCGCGCTGCCGCGCATCGCCGTGCCGGCGGGCGATGCGGCCGCGACCGGCAGGGTGCTGGCCGTGCTGGAACGGATCGCCGCCGGCACCTGGAACGGGATTCGGACGGGAAATCGGAGCGCGAATTCGACGGACCGCCGGGGGGGCGGTCCGTCTAACGATTTGGGCGACGATCCGGAGACGGGACCAACCCCGCGCATTCGGGCTTGAAACCCGGCTGCGGACCGGTTCAAGATGCGCCGGCGCAGCGGCCGGTCGGCCCTTGTGACGCGCGGGCCCGGTGGAACGCGTGGAATGGAACGCGAATTACGGAACGCGAAGAACGTGTGACAGGATAAACCGCCTCCGGCTAGGCCGCCTCGCAAGAGTGGCGCGTCCGGGGACTGGCAAGAACGATCACACGGGAAAACACGCACTCAGGAACATGATCGGCAGAAGATGATCGGTCTCGTCGTCGTCACCCACGGCCGCCTCGCTGCGGAATTTAGAGCAGCCCTCGAGCACGTTGTCGGTCCCCAGGACCACTTTGAAACCATATCGATCGGTCCCGACGACGACATGGAACGCCGGCGCAACGATATTCTCGCCGCCGTGTCCCGGGTCGACGACGGCGCCGGCGTGATCATACTCACCGACATGTTCGGCGGAACGCCGTCCAATCTGGCCATCTCGGTGATGGAAAGTGCGCGGGTCGAGGTCGTCGCCGGCGTCAACCTGCCGATGCTGATCAAGCTCGCCAGCATTCGCGGAGACACCGCGCTCGCCGACGCTGGCGCCATGGCCCGCGACGCGGGCCGGAAATACATCAGCGTCGCCAGCGAGGTCCTTTCGGGCAACGGCAAGTAGGCGGCAGGTGGCATGACCGATCTCGACAACAGCGCCGCCGGCGCCGATAGCGACGACCGTCTGCGCCGGATCGTCAGGATCTGCAATCAGCGCGGCCTTCACGCCCGCGCGTCCGCCAAGTTCGTCAAGCTCGCAGGCGCCTTCGACGCCGAAGTCACGGTGTCCCGCGATGACCAGACGGTTGCCGGCACATCCATCATGGGTTTGCTGGTCCTGGGGGCGTCGCCGGGCTGCGAGATCGAGATCGCGGCGACCGGGCCGCAGGCCGAAAAGGCCCTCGACGAACTCGCCGCGCTCGTCGAAGCGGGTTTCCACGAGAGTTGATCCCGCCCCGCGATGGCGGGCCGGACGGTTAGCCGGCGCTCTTTGGCGGCCAAAAACGCGAACAATTCGCTTAAAATTGCACGGTTTCGCTTAATTGCGCCGTTAAGAGCTTAACCAGATTAATATCCCGCCGGCCGGTAGGCGGCGCCATACGACCCGCTTGCCACCATGACAGGCTTCGTCCGTCCCTTTAGATTAACGGCGGACTGATTCGTTCGCGGTGAGGGGGCTGACGTTCCGGCGGACGGCTGCACAACTCCGTTGGGCGCGGATTGAGGGACGGGCGGAATGAGACCAAAGCGGCGGCAGATGGGCGACGGTGGCGTCGCTCCGACGCTCGCCTTGTGTCTCGCCTGGCTGAGTCCAATGCCGGCCTTGGCACAGTCCGGCGCGTCGGCGCGGACCGAGATCGCCGAAGCGGTCACCTCCCTTCGCGGCCGCGTGGTCGATTCCGCCGCCAGCATTCCACAGGAGACGCTGGCCGCTCTCAGCCTGTTTCTCGGCATTCTGTTCTTTGCGGTTCTGGCGGCGGTCCTGTTCGTGCGCACGCGTGCGCGGCTTCAGGCGGTCGAGCGCGGTGCCCGCGAGCAGATCGGCGAGCTGAGCGCGCGGGTGGAACGGGCCGAGGGCCTCTTGGCCGTCGACCAGAACGTGCTCGTGGTCTGGCCACCGGCGGACGAGGCGCCGGAGATCAAGTGCGATCCCGGTCCGTCCCGGGTCCTGCCGGCCCGGCGCGGCGACGTCCTCGCCTTCGGAAAATGGCTCGACGCGGATTCCGCGTTCGAGCTCGAGCGCCTCGTGACCGGCCTGCGCGCGCGCGGCGAGAGCTTCAACGTCATGCTGCGCACCCGCGCGCGCGGCGATGCGGAGCCCGGCCACGTCGAGGCGGACGGCCGCTCCGTCGGCGGCCGCGCCGTGTTGCGCATGCGCGATCTCGCCGGCCAGCGCCGCGAGCTCGCCGGGATCCACGACCGGCTCAAGCGGCTCAGCCGCGACGTCGAGGGCCTGCATGCGCTGATGAACGTCGTTCCCATGCCGGCCTGGCTCAGGGATGCCGGCGGCAAGCTCGTCTGGGCCAACGACGCCTATGCCCGCGCCGTCGGCGCCGGCGACCTGAAGGCGGCGATCGAGGCGGATACGCCGCTTCTCGACGACGCGGCGCGCGCCCAGGTCGAGGAAACCCGCAAGGCTGGCGGCATCGCGCACCGGCAGGTGCCGGTGTCGGTCCGCGGCGGCGACCGGGTGCACGAAGTCTGGGACGTCCGGGCCGAGCGCTTCAATGCCGGCATCGCCGTCGACGTGAACGAGCTCGACCGGTTGCGCCATCAGCTCGGCACGCGCGATTCCATCCACGCGCGCACGCTCGACCAGGTCTCCACCGCCGTCGCCGTGTTCGGCGCCGACCGCCGCCTCGTCTTCAACAACCGCTCGTTCCGCCAGCTCTGGGCTCTCGACGAGCCGTTCCTCGACAGCCGTCCCGGCTTCGACGAGATCCTCGACCGGCTGCGCGCCGCCGGCCGCATCCAGGAGCCCGGCGAGTATCGCCGCTGGCGCGACGACCAGCTTGCCATCTTCGGCTCGGATCGCGGCGCCGACGGCGGCGAGCCGATGCGTCAGACGCTCTGGCATCTGCCCGACGGGCGCGCCTTCCGCGTCGTGCTGGCGCGCCAGGGCGACGGGGCCGTCTCGGCGCTGTTCGAGGACGTCACCGCGTCGATCGACCTGGAAAGCCGATTCGTGGCGCTCACCCAGGTTCAGCGCGAGACCATCGATAGCCTCGATGAAGGCATCGCCGTGTTCGGCACCGACGGGCGGCTGAAACTGCATAACCCGGCCTTCGCGACGATCTGGAGCCTCTCCGGCGACGACCTCGATGGCGAGCCACATGTTGAGGCGGTCATCGGCTGGTGTCGCGACCTCTACGATGACGACACCGTGTGGGCCTCCCTGCGGGCGGTCGTCACCGGCCTGCTCGATTCGCGCGAATCCGTGTCGGTGCGGATGGAGCGTCCCGACCGCTCGATCGTCGACCTGCGCGCCGTGCCGCTGCCCGACGGGGCGACGCTCGTCGTGTTCACCGATGTCAGCGATTCCGCCCGCATCGAGCGCGCCCTGCGCGACCGCAACGAGGCGCTGATGACGGCGGCGCGGATCAAGAACGAGTTCGTGCACAAGGTGTCCTACGAGCTCAGGGCGCCGCTCACCAACATCATCGGCTTCGCCCAGCTGATGAGCGACGGCGAGCCCGGGGCGCTGAGCGAGCGCCAGCGCGAATATTCCGGATACATCCTGTCGTCGTCGAGCGCGCTGCTGGCGATCATCAACGACATTCTCGACCTGGCCACGATCGACGCCGGCGTCATGGAGCTCGATATCGGCGACGTCGATATCCGCGCCGCCGTCGAGGCCGTCACCGACGGCCTGCAGGACCGGCTCAAGGAATCCGAGATCGCGCTGGATATCGACGTGCCCGAGGACATCGGCAGTTTCGAGGCCGACGAGAAGCGCATCCGCCAGATCCTGTTCAACCTTCTGTCCAACGCGGTCGGTTTCTCCGACCCCGGCCAGTCGGTGCGGATCACTTGCCGGCGCAATGGTGGCTATCACATCGTGTTCGCCGTGTCGGACACGGGGCCGGGCATACCCGACGAGGTCCGCCGCACCGTTTTCGAGCGCTTCGAGAGCCATTCGCTCGGCACCCGCCATCGCGGCGCCGGGCTCGGGCTGTCGATCGTCAAGAGCTTCGTCGAGCTGCACGGCGGCTCGGTCGACCTGGAGACCCGCCCGGGACAGGGGACCGTGGTCACCTGCACCTTCCCGGCGCGCCAGCCCGAACGCGCGATGTCGCATGACGACGAGGAGGCGTTCGAGGCTGAAGTCCACACCTTCGATCGGGCGCCGCAGACCGGTATGACGATTGCCGGCGCGGATGCGCGCACCGGGCGCAGCGAGCGCCAGGAACGGCGCTGAGCGGGCCCCGTTTCGTGTCGTCCACCGATCAGGATCATCCGCCCCGGACGGCGAACGCCGTGATCGCGCTTGCCGACGAGGCCGCCACGGCGCGCCTCGCCGAAGCCGTCGGCGCCTCCGCCAGGGCCGGCGACGTGATCCTGCTGGCCGGCGACCTCGGCGCCGGCAAGACCGCGTTCGCCCGCGCGCTGGTTCGCTCCGTGGCCGAAGATGCGGCGCTTGAGGTCCCGAGCCCGACCTTCACGCTCGTGCAGACCTACGACGCCGGACGGCTGCGCATCGCCCATGTCGATCTCTACCGCATCGCCGACCCCGCCGAGATCGACGAACTCGGCCTCGAGGAGTTCTCGCGCGACGGCCTGGTGCTGGTCGAGTGGCCGGAACGGGCCGGCGGCCTGTTCGATTTAGACCGCCTCGAGATCCATCTGTCCGTCGATCCCGATGCCCCCGAGGCCCGCACGGCGCGTCTGATCGGGACGGGAAGCTGGGCTGGCCGCCTCGACCGTCTCGTCCAGGTGCGCGACGCGCTTCGGCGTCTGGGCTTTGGCGACTGGCACAGGCGCTTCCTGCTGGGCGACGCCTCGACGCGGCGCTACGAATGCCTTTCCAGCGACGGCAAGGCGGCGATCCTGATGGATTCCCCGGCGATGCCCGATCCGGGCACCGGCACCGTCGTCTACAGCCGTGTCGCCCATCTGGCGGAGACGGTGACGCCCTTCGTGGCGATGGCGCGCGGCCTGAGGCACTACGGTTTCTCGGCCCCGGAGATCTATGCGGCGGATCTCGATGCCGGCGTCCTCGTCACCGAGGATCTCGGCCGCCAGGGCGTGCTCGATGCCGACGGCAAGCCGATCATGAGCCGCTACTGCGCGGCGATCGACGTCCTCGCGGCGCTGCACGGCATCGACCTGCCCGATGAGATCGAGGCCTCTCCCGGCGTCGTCCATCACCTGCCGCGATACGACCACGAGGCGTTCCTGATCGAGATCGCACTGCTGGTCGAATGGCTCGTGCCGCTCGTGACCGGCGCGCCGCTGCCGGGCGAGGCGGTCGACGCATTTCGCGCGCTCTGGGACGATCTGTTGTTCGAGATCGCCGATCCGGCCCGCGGCCACACCTGGGTCCTGCGCGACTATCATTCGCCGAACCTGCTGTGGCTGCCCCGGCGCGAAGGCATCGCGCGGGTCGGCATCATCGACATGCAGGACGCGGTGTTGGGGCCGGCGGCCTACGATGTCGCCTCGCTGGTGTTCGACGCCCGCGTCGATATCGACGATCGGATGTGGCGGGAGCTCTACGCCCGCTATGTCGCCGAGCGGCAGATCGCCGATCCGGATTTCGACGCGGAGGGCTTCGCCTGCGAATTCGCCATCCTCGCCGCCCAGCGCAGCACGAAGATCCTAGGCATCTTCGCGCGTCTGGCCCTGCGCGACGGCAAGCCGGGATACCTGCGCCACATTCCGCGCGTTTCCGGTTATCTCGACCATGCGCTCTCCCACCCGGTTCTCGCCGGGCTCAAGCTCTGGTACGACACCCATCTTCCGGCTGAACGGCGCAAACGGGTGGCGGTCTGAACGACATGGCGATGAATGGTAGCGGGACACACCGTCCCGGGACGGTGCCTGATAGGGGCCCCGATACGGCGATGGTGCTTGCCGCGGGGCTGGGGACGCGCATGCGTCCGCTCACCGAGACGAAGCCGAAGCCGCTGGTCGAGGTCGCCGGCCGTCCGCTGATCGATCACGTGCTCGACCGCCTCGCCGAGGCCGGCGTCGACCGCGCCGTCGTCAACGTCCACTACCTCGCCGGCCAGATCGAGGCGCATCTGAAGGATCGCCGGCATCCGCGCGTCGAGTTTTCCGACGAGCGCGCGCTGCTGCTGGAGACCGGCGGCGGCATCGTCCATGCGATGCCGAAGCTCGGTGACAAGCCGTTCTTCCTGCTCAACACGGATTCGCTGTGGATCGACGGCACCCGGCCGCTGCTCGCGCGGCTGGCCGAAGCCTGGGACGAAAGCCGCATGGATGCGCTGCTGGTCGTCGCCTCGGTGGTCGCCACCTCCGGCTATTTCGGCAACGGCGACTTCCTGCTCGACGCCGAAGGCCGCCTCAGCCGCCGCCCCGAGCGCATCACCGCGCCCTTCGTCTACACCGGCTGCGGGATCCTGTCGCCGAAGCTGTTCGACGGCGCGCCCGAGGGGCCGTTCTCGCTCAACATGCTGTTCGACCGGGCGATCGAGGCCGAAAGGCTGTACGGTCTGAGGCTCGACGGCCTATGGATGCATGTCGGCACGCCGCAGGCGATCGGCGAGGCGGAGCGGATGATTCTCGAAAGCGCCATGTGAGGCCCGGGATGGCGGACATCCCAGACAGGGCGAACCGATGACGGCGCCGGGGCCGGGAGGTCCGCGGCTTTGGACGGTGCCGCCATCCGCGCCGTTCCTGTCCCGCCTCGCCGAGGCTCTGGAGATGGGCACCCTGGTCCCCCCGCGTCCCGACGGGTCGCCCTGGCCTCTTTCCGACTATCTCGTCCTGCTGCCGACCCGGCGTGCCTGCCGCGTGCTCGCCGAGATCCTGGCCGAGCGTGCCGATGGCGGTGCGCTGCTGCTGCCGCGTATCCGGCCGATCGGCGATATCGACGAGGTCGAGCTGGCGCTTGCCGGCGTCGGCGTGCTCGGCGACGCGGCCGCCGCCCTGACGATCCCGCCGGCAATCGGTCCCCTGCGCCGCCACGTGCTGCTCACCGAACTGGTGCTGGGGTGGGGCCGCACCGTCGCCCAGACGCTGATGGTGCCCGGCCGCGACGAGCCGGTGGCGATCCCGGTCGTGCCGGGCGACGCCGCCTTCCTCGCCCGCGATCTCGCCACCCTGATCGACGACTTCGAAACCGAAGGCCGGAGCTTTGCCGGCCTGGGTGGGCTGGTGCCGGAGGACCACGCCGAATACTGGCGGCTCACCGTCGAGTTCCTGCGGATCGCGACCGAGCTGTGGCCGGCGATCCTGGCGAGCGAGAACCGTGTCGATCCCGCCGCCCGCCGCAACGCGCTGCTGGAGGCGGAGAGCCGGCGGCTCGACGCGGCCCCGCCGCGCAGCCCGATCATCGCCGCAGGCTCCACCGGCACGATCCCCGCGACCGCCGGGCTGCTCGCCGCGATCGCCAGGTCGCCCCACGGCGCCGTCGTCCTGCCCGGCCTCGATCTCGACATCGACGCGGAAAGCTGGGAGGCGATCGACGCCGACCAGACGCCGCAGCCGGGGCACCCGCAATACGGGCTGAAGCGCCTGCTCGGGCGCATGGGCGCGGTGCGCGGCGGCGTCGACCGGCTGGTCGAACCGGCGCGGCCGGCACGCGAGCGGATCGTCGCCGAGACCTTCCGACCGGTCGCCACCACCGACCGCTGGGCGGGCCTGGCCGAGCGCATTGACGCCGCGGATTTCGACGACGCGGTCGCCGGCGTCACCGTACTCGAAGCCGCGAACGAGCAGGAGGCGGCGCTGTCGATCGCGCTGATGATGCGCGAGGCGGTGGAAACGCCGGGCCGCACCGCCGCGCTGGTGACCCCGGACCGCACCCTGGCCCGGCGCGTCTCCGGCGAGCTCGCGCGCTGGACCATCCCCGTCGAGGATTCCGCCGGTGTGCCGCTGTCCGAGACGCCGGCCGGCACCGTGTACCGCCTGATCGCCGATAGCGCCGCGCTGCGGCTGGCGCCGGTCTCCCTCGTCGCGCTGATCCAGCATCCGCTCGCCCGCTTCGGGCTGGAGGCGGACGCGGCGCGCCGCGCCGCCCGCGTGCTCGAGCTCGCGGTCCTGCGCGGCCCGCGGCCGGCGTCCGGCGGGCAGGGCCTCGTCCGCGCCGTCCGTCATGCCCATACGCACCGCGCCGAGGGGTACCGGCATCCATCCGTCCGGCGCCTGGACGAGGGCGACTGGCAGGGCGCCATCGATCTCGCCGACCGCATCGCCGCCGTGCTCGCGCCCCTGGAAGACATCGCGCGGCGGGGCGAATGCCCCCTCGCCGATCTCGCCGCCGCCCATCGCACAGCCCTCGCCGGGGTTGTCGCGACCCCGGACGGCGCGACCCCAGGCGGGGCTACCCCGGACGGCGCCACGCTCTCCGGCGCCACGCTCGTCGGCGAGGACGGGGAGGCCCTTGGCCGCTTCCTCGCCGATCTCGACGACGCCGCGCCCGGCGGCCTGTCGGCGCGGCTCGACCAGTATCCCGCGCTGCTGCGCGCGCTGATGTCCGGTATTCCCGTGCGCCGGCGCGCGCCCGGTCATCCGCGCCTGTCGATCCTCGGCCCGCTCGAGGCGCGCATGATCTCCGCCGACCTCGTCATCCTCGGCGGGCTCGAGGAGGGCGTCTGGCCGGCCGACACCCGCGCCGATCCCTTCCTCAACCGGCCGATGCGCCGCGACGTCGGCCTGGAGGCGCCCGAACGCTTCATCGGGCTTGCCGCCCATGACGTCGCCCAGGCGATGTGCGCGCCCGAGATCGTGCTCGCCCGCTCCACCAAGCTCGGTGGCGCCCCGGCGGTGGCCTCGCGTTGGCTGCAGCGCTTCAGGGCCGTCATCGGCGACGCGCGCTACACGGCGCTGGTCGCGCGCGGCGAGCGCTATCTCGGTATCGCCCGCGCGGTCGATCTCGCCGGGGCGCTCGCGCCGCTCGGCGAGCCGACGCCGCGCCCGCCGGTCGAGGCGCGTCCGGGCCGCCTGAGCGTGACCGAGATCGAGACGCTGATCCGCGATCCCTACGCCGTCTATGCCCGCCGCGTCTTGCGGCTGGAGCCGCTCGGCGAACTGGACGAGGCTCCCGACGCACGCGAGCGTGGAAATATCATCCACGATGCGCTCGCCGGTTATGTGCAGGCGAGCGATGCCGGCGAGCCCGCCGATCTGGTCGCCATCGGCGCGACGCTGTTCGAGACGCTCGACGATTTCCCCGAGGTGCGCGCCTTCTGGTGGCCGCGCTTCCTGCGCGTCGCCGAATGGTTCGTCGCCCGCGACGCGGAGGACCGCGCCGGCCTGAAGCAGCGCCTCGTCGAGCAGAAGGGCGAGCTGAAGCTGCAGATCGCCGGCCGCGAGGTCACGTTGTCCGGCCGCGCCGACCGTTTCGACGTGACCGACCGGGGCCTGCGCATCGTCGACTACAAGACCGGCACCGCGCCGAGCGACAAGCAGGTGCTCTCCGGCCTGAGCCCGCAGCTTCCGCTCGAGGCGGCGATGGCGATGAACGGCGGCTTCGGGCCCGACCTCGCCCGGCTGTCGCCGGTGGAGCTGGCCTATGTCGAACTGAAGGGAAGCCGCGTGCCTGGCGCGGTGAAGACGGTGGTGCCGAAGGACACGACGGTCGCCGATTTCGCCGCCGGGACACTGGCCAGCCTGACCGGTCTGCTGGCCCGCTTCGCCGATCCGGACCAGGCCTATTTCGTCAAGCCGCGCGCCCAGTTCGCCGGCCGGTTCACCGACTACGACCACCTTTCGCGCTGGCCCGAATGGGGCCGGCTCGGCGGCGATGGCGGCGGAGACTGATGCGATGAGCACGCTCGCCCGTCCCGTCCCCGAGCCGGTGAAGCAAAGACAGCGCGAGGCGTCGGATCCGCGCGGCTCTGCCTGGGTCAGCGCCAATGCCGGTGCCGGCAAGACCTATGTGCTGGCCCAGCGCGTGCTGCGCCTGCTCCTGTCCGGCGCCGATCCGGCGCGGCTGCTCTGCATCACCTACACCAAGGCCGCCGCCGCCGAGATGTCGAACCGCGTGTTCGAGTGGCTGAGCGAATGGACGACCCTGTCCGACGACGCGCTTCGTCAGAAGATCGCCGAGATCGAGGGCCGCCCGCCGAAGCCGGAGGCGCTGGCGCGCGCCCGCCGCCTGTTCGCCGCCGCCGTCGAGACCCCCGGCGGCCTCAAGATCCAGACCATCCACGCCTTCTGCGAACGGCTGTTGCAGCAGTTCCCCTTCGAGGCGAGCGTGACGGCGGGCTTCACCGTTCTGGAGGAGCGCGGCAGCGCCGAACTCCTGGCCGAGGCGCGGGCCGAGGTGCTGGTGGAGACCGGCGAGGATGGTCCGCTGACCGAGGCGATCGCCGACCTGCTGCGGCGCCTGAGCGACACCGGCTTCGACGACCTTCTGCGCGCCGTGCTCGGCCGCCGCGGCGCCTTCCTCGAGTGGCTGCGCGAGGGTGGCGATCTCGCCGCCGCGCTCGACGGGCTGCGCGACCGTCTCGGCCTCGCGCCCGGCGACGGCGAGGCCGCGGTGATGGCCGAGATCCTGACGGGGCCGCACCTGCCGCGCTCCGAGTGGATGTCGGTCGCTGCCGCGCTGGCGACCGGCAGCAAGGCGGTCGCCGAGCTGGGCGGCTTTCTGGCCGCGGCCGCCGGGGCCGACACGGACGCCGGTGCGCTCGATGCCTATCTTTCCGTCTTCATCGCGCCGTCCTCCGGCGAGGAGCGCAAGCGGTTCCTGACCAAGCCCTTTATCGCGGAATTCCCCGATCTTGCCGACAGGCTGGAGCGCGAGAAGGCCCGTGTCGCCGGCCTGATGGACCGTCTTGCCGCCGCGCGGCTTCTGGCCGCCAACGCGTCGCTGTTCACCGTCGCCGACGCGGTGATCGCCCGCTATCAGTCGCTCAAGGCCGCGCGCGGGTTCGTCGATTTCGACGACCTCGTCGAGCGAACCGCCATGCTGCTCGGCCGAGCCGACGCGGGCTGGGTACTGTTCAAGCTCGACGGCGGCCTCGATCACGTGCTGGTCGACGAGGCGCAGGACACGAGCCCGCGCCAGTGGGAGATCGTCGAGAAGATGGCGGGCGAGTTCTTCGCCGGCGAAGGCGCGCGCGCGGCGAACCGGACGGTCTTCGCCGTCGGCGACATCAAGCAGTCGATCTATTCGTTCCAGGGCGCCGATCCGAGCCGGTTCGACGCCATGCGGCGGCTGTTCGAGGCGCGCGCGGGCGAGGCCGGAAAGGCCTTCGGCTACGTGCCGCTGCGGCTCTCCTTCCGCTCGACGCCGACCGTGCTCAGGGCGGTCGACGCGGTGTTCGAGGAGGGTCCGGCGACCGCCGGCGTGATCCTGCCGGAGGCGCCGGAACAGGTGATCCACGAGGCGATCCGCGAGAACGAACCCGGCCTCGTCGAGCTCTGGGACATCGAGGAGCCGGCGGAAAGCGAGGATATCGCGCCGTGGGACGCGCCGCTCGATGCCGACCGCGCCGGCAGCCCCGAGTCGCGGCTGGCCGAGCGCATCGCGCGCACGATCCGCACCTGGCTCGACCGCAAGGAACCGCTTGCGGCCACCGGTGCGCCGATCCGCCCCGGCGACGTCATGATCCTGGTCGCCCGCCGCGCGCCCTTCGCCGAGCCGATGATCCGCGCGCTGAAGAGCCAGAATATTCCCGTCGCCGGCGCCGACCGGCTGGTGCTGACCGACCATATCGCGGTGATGGACCTGATGGCCGTCGGCCGCTTCGCGCTGATGCCCGAGGACGACCTCAATCTCGCCGCCCTGCTCAAGTCGCCGCTGATCGGCCTCAGCGAGGACGCGCTGATGGCGCTGGCGATCGGCCGGCGCGGCGCGCTGTGGCGCGCACTCCAGACTGCGGCGGCGGACGACGACCGCCTCGCCGAGATCCGCGACCGGCTGGCCGACTGGCGCGCTCGCGCCGGCTTCGAGAAGCCTTACGAGTTCTATGCCCGCATCCTTGGGCGGGATCGCGGCCGCAAGGCCTTCCACCGCCGGCTCGGCGCCGAGGCCTTCGAGGCGCTGGACGAGTTCCTGAGCCTGGCGCTCGCCTACGAGCGTGCCGAGACGCCGAGCCTCGCCGGCTTCCTCGCCTGGCTCGCCGCGGCCCCGGCCGAGGTCAAGCGCGACATGGACAAGGGCCGCGACGAGGTGCGCGTCATGACCGTGCACGGCGCCAAGGGGCTGGAGGCGCCGGTGGTGTTCCTGCCCGATACCTGCCGCGCGACGACGGGGCGGGGCGTCGGCCCGCTGTTCCGGTTCGACGACGGCCTCGGCGCGCCGCTCGTCTGGGCGCAGAGCAAGCAGGCCGACTGTGCCGCGACCCGCGCCCTGCGCGCCACCGCCGAGCGCCAGCGCGTCGAGGAGGCCAACCGCCTGCTCTACGTGGCGATGACGCGCGCCCGCGACCGCCTCTATGTCGCCGGCTTCAAGACCAACGCCAACAGGCTGCCCGACGGCGCCTGGCACGGCCTGATGGCGAACGCGCTGGCGCCGATCCTCACGCCGGCCGAAACGCCCGACGGACCGGTGCGCCGCTATATCGGTCCCGGTGTCCCGGCGCAGCCTCGGCCGCCCGTCGAAGCGGTGCTCGCCGCCCCCGCACTGCCGGCTTGGGTCGGGGCCGACGCGCCGCGCGAGCGCCCCGCCGTTGCTCCGCTCGCCCCCTCGCGACTTGCCGAGCACGTCGCCTCCGGCGAGGGCGAGGCGCGGGGCCGCAAGGAGGCCATGCGGCGCGGCACGGTGCTGCACCGCCTTCTCGAGGCGCTTCCCGAGATCGGCCCGCAGGACCGGCGGGCGGCGGGAGAGCGGGCCCTTGCCGTGCTCGCCCCCGACTGGCCGGAGGAAACGCGCGCGGGCTATCTCGCCGAAGTGCTGGCGATCCTCGACGATCCGGCCTTCGCGGCTGTGTTCGCCCCGGGCGCGCAGGCCGAGGTGAACATCGCCGGCCGGCCGGCGCCGGGTGGCGCGCCGCTGATCGGCCAGATCGACCGGCTCGCCGTCACCGATCACGACATCCTGATCGTCGACTACAAGACCGACCGCACGGTCCCGGAAACGCCGGACGACGTGCCGGCGGCTTATCTCGCCCAACTTGCCGCCTATGGCGCGCTCGCCGCCCGCATCTGGCCGGACCGGCCCGTCCGCGCCGCGCTGTTGTGGACGGCGGCGCCGCGTCTGATGCCGCTCCCGCGCGATCTGCTCGAAAGGCATGGCGGCTAACCGTCGGCTTGACGCCCGTGGCCAGCCTTCCTACCTTCCGCTCAACCCATCCAGACAGGCCGTGAGAGCGGCCGATTCGCGACCGCGAGGTAATGACAAATGGCCGTTTCCCATACGACTGACGCTGATTTCCAGGCCGACGTGCTCGATTCCGCCGAGCCGGTTGTGGTCGACTTCTGGGCCGAGTGGTGCGGGCCCTGCAAGCAGATCGCGCCGATGCTCGACGAGATCGACGCGGAAATGGCTGGCAAGGCGAAGATCGTAAAGGTCAATGTCGACGAAAACCCCGGCATTTCGGCCAATTACGGCATCCGCGCGATTCCCACCCTGATGCTGTTCAAGGGCGGCCAGCCCGTCGGCACCCAGGTCGGCGTGCAGCCGAAGAGCCGGCTGGTGTCGTGGATCTCCGAATCGCTCTGATTCGGCTCCGAAACGGATTGTTCGAGACGGCGGTGCCCTTCGGCGCCGCCGTTTTCGTTTGCGTCGGGACTGGTCGGCCCTCCCCTTCTTCGCCTGAGCCTCTGTTCCGCCCGCGCTAAAATGATCTGCACTGGCGTCGCAATTGCCGCGCGCCGGGCCGTGCCCTCTCACGTCTCGCGTCATGCCCGGGTGTGACCCGGGCATCTCGTGCCGTACGCCGGGGATTGCCGGGACCGACCCGGCAATGACGTAGAGAGGGTAGGCGGAAGGCGTTGGTGGGGCAGGCTTTCTGCTTCGGCCGCAATGCCGCGCCCCGGGCGCCAGTACCGCGTGTCAGCCGGTCGCGAAGCCGTCCCGCTGCAGCCGGACCACCGCCTGGTTCAGCGCCGACAGGAAGGCGGAGCGGTCCCTTGCGGCGAAGGGCGGCGGGCCGCTGGTGGTCGCGCCGGCGGAGCGCAGATCGCTCATCAGGTTGCGCGTCGCCAGTGCCATGCCGATCGAATCCTCGGTAAAGGCCCGGCCCTTCGGCGACAGGACGGCGGCGCCGGCCTTCACGCAGCGGTCGGCCAGCGGCACGTCGGCGGTGACGACGATGTCGCCCCGCGATGCCCGTTCCGCGATCCAGTCGTCGGCCACGTCGGGACCGGCGGCGACGATGACGCGCTCGACCAGCGGATCGCGCGGCACCATCATGAAGGCGTTGGCGACGACATAGACCTTGAGCCCGTGCCGGCCGGCGACCTTGTAGACCTCGTCCTTCACCGGACAGGCGTCGGCGTCGACATAGATCGTTATGGCTTTGGTCGTGTCGGGCATCTGTGCTGGGTGTTTTCGACGGGTCCGAAAGTGCGACCGCACACGGTCATCGGCGACGAGCGGATCGGGCAAGCGCGCCGAGGCTGATGCCCGATGCCAGCACAATGCCCGGCGTCAGCGCGGGGCGCGCTTGGCCAGGATCCGTTGCAGCGTGCGGCGGTGCATGTTGAGCCGCCGGGCGGTCTCCGAGACGTTGCGGTCGCACAGCTCGTAGACGCGCTGGATGTGCTCCCAGCGCACCCGGTCGGCCGACATCGGGTTTTCCGGCGGCACCGCCTTGTCGTCGCTTTCGGCCATCAGCGCGGCGAACACCTCGTCGGCGTCGGCGGGCTTGGCCAGATAGTCGACGGCGCCGAGCTTCACCGCGGTGACGGCGGTGGCGATGTTGCCGTAGCCGGTGAGGATGATGGCGCGGGCCTCGGGGCGTTTCTCCTTGAGCCGGCGGATCACCTCGATGCCGTTGCCGTCCTCCAGCCGCATGTCGACCACGGCGAAGGCCGGCGGCGTCTTGTCGACCGCCACCAGGCCGGCGGCGACGGTGTCGGCCTCGGTCACCTCGAAGCCGCGTCGCTCCATCGCGCGGGCCAGCCGGGTGAGAAAGGGGCGGTCGTCGTCGAGGATCAGCAGCGTGCGGTCGGGTAGCGCGAGCACCGCGTCGTCGGCGGATTCGGTCATGTCCTGCTTGCCATCGTCTCTTTCGCCGCCGTGGCGGCCGGATTTCCTGTCACCTTATTATCGCCCGCAACGCCGAGGTCAAATCCCGCAGCGCCGGCGGACCCTACGGAACCGGCGGGGCCGGCGACCTCGAAGCGGCTGCGCGGCCAGGACGCGCTGACGAAGGCGCCGCGCCCCATCGGCGCGCGATTGGCGAACAGCAGCTGCGCGCCGGAGCGCTCGAGCAGCGTCTTGGCGATGAACAGGCCGAGGCCGAGCCCGGATTCCTCGACGCCGCCGCGACGCCGGCCACGGGTGGATATATAGGGCTCGCCGATCTTCGCCAAAACCTCTGGCGTGAAGCCCGGTCCGTCGTCGACGATCTCGATGGTCACCGTGTCGGCGGTCCAGCCGGCGCGGATATCGACGGTGGAGGCGGCGAAATCGACGGCGTTCTCGGCGAGATTGCCGAGGCCGTAGAGGATTCCGGGATCGCGGCGGCCGACCGGCTCCGGCGGCGCGCCGTCCAGATGGATGCGGATGTCGATGCCGAACTCGCGGTGCGGGGCGGCGATTTCCTCGATCAGGCTCGACAGCGGCAGCCGGTCGAGATGGCCGCCGGGCTCCTCGCCGAGCGAGCCGATGCGCTCGAGGATGCCGCGGCAGCGCTCGACCTGGCTGCGCAGCAGCCTGACGTCCTCGGCATGGGGCCCCTCGCGGGGCAGGTCGCGCTCCAGTTCGCGGGAGACCAGCGCGATGGTGGCCAGCGGCGTGCCGAGCTCGTGCGCGGCGGCGGCGGCGAGGCCGTCGAGGGCGGAGAGATGCTGCTCGCGGGCCAGCACCAGCGCGGCGGCGGCCAGCGCGTCCGACATCTGCCGGGCCTCGCGGGCGACGCGGAAGGCGTAGACGCCGGTGAAGCCGATGGCCAGCGCCAGCGCCACCCAGATTCCCGAGATGTAGAGCACCGGCAGGTCCGGCGCGTCGCCGCCGAGCCAGGGCAGCGGCAGGTGCACCGCGCCGATGATGCTGGCGGCGGTGAGCGCGATGCCGCCGAGCAGCACCGTGTTGGCCGGCGGCAGGGCGCTCGCGGAGACCACGACCGGCACCAGCAGCAGGATCGAGAACGGATTGGCCAGCCCGCCGGTGAGCGCCAGCAGGACGGCGAGCTGGACGATGTCGTAGCCCAGCAGCACGGTGGCCAGCCGCGCGGTCAGCTCGCGCGAGGCCGGGTAGCGGATGCGCAGGAAGATGTTCAGCCACGCCGAAAACGCGATCAGCGCGAAGCAGAAGCCGAGCGGCAGGTCGTAGCCGAACAGGATGTAGACCCCGAGCACGGCGACGGACTGGCCGGCGACCGCGATCCAGCGCAGCCTGGTCAGCGTATGCAGGCGCAGCCGTGTCGCCCCGAAGGTGATGTCGTCCAAGGGGTCGGTCCCTCGCTCGCAATCCTTGTCCGGCGATCCCGGCCCGGCCCCGCG